>CAYRQB010000175.1:0-12348 GCA_964426025.1 uncultured Heliomicrobium sp. | reverse complement strand
GCCGAACGACCAAGCTCCGTGAAGATGTTGCTCAAACGGCGAACCGAATATTGCAGGTAAGGTCCGGTTTCGCCGCGGAACTTCAACGCTTCTTCAAAATCGAAAGCGATGATCGAAGTCCGCGTGTATTTCAGCAGGAAGTATCGCAAAGCAGCGACGGCAATCTGATGCGCGATCTTCTGTTGCTGAGCTTCGGTCAAATCCGTGTGGCGCGATTGGACTTCTGTCAGCGCGTTGGTTTCCAGACGGTCAATCAGGTCGTCGGCTTTGACGCCCAAACCTTTGCGCCCTGACATACCGATTTGCTGACGTTGCTGGTCGGCTTCGGACAATTCAGTTCCAAGCTCTTTGGCGGCGGCAGGCGTCAGCGTGACTTTTTCATAAGCCAGATGCGCGCTGCGGGCGACGCGTTCGTCATGATCTATCATCATCACGCCGCGTTTGACGTTGGCTTGCGGATACGACTGGCCTACGTCAATCACGTTCAGGAAGGCTGTGCCATTGCCGAACGGCGGATGATTGGCCGCAGCCGCGCTTTCATCGCCGGTTGTGATCCAGACTTCTCGCCCGTGATGATCGTGACGCAACAATCGGTAATGAAAATCCAGCCCCAGCTTGCCCAGCTTCCACAAATGGTAAGCGATGTCTTTGCCCGTGTATGTAACCGTGCCGTTTGACCGGACGATGATCTTGTCGGCGTCGTGCTCGCTCTCCGCTTCGCCCTCTCCCCGCGTCTCCGTGTCGGCGTCCTCAGCCTTCATCACCCAGCAGCCTTTGTTGCGGCCTTCGGTTTCAAAGACGATTGCGCCGCTGGCTTTCAACTTCTCAAACGCGTGCGCCCAGAAATGCAGATGCAGAATTTCGCTTTCGCGCGCCAACAGATCGTAACTTATGTCCAACCGCGTCATTGTCTTCAGATGGCAATCAACTATCTTTGATGAAACGTATTCGCCGATTTCAGCCGTCGCGTTGTTGCCGTCTTCGATGTCGTGCAGGGTTTGCGCGCGAACAGCCAATCGCGCCTTGTCTTCTTCGTACCAAGCGCCGACACGCGAGTACAAATCCCAGCAGTAATAATCAAAACTGTCTTCGCGCTTTTTCGCCGGGCGTTCGGCCAGAGCTTTGATCTCATCAAGCGATTTGTTTTCCAGGTGAATGAAACCGACGACGACATCGGCGACCTGCACGCCTGTGTTGTCAATGTAGTTGTGGACTTCAACGTTTTCACCTACAGAACTCAGAATACGAACTACAGAATCACCAAGTACCGCATTTCTTACATGCCCAATATGCGCGGCTTTATTGGGATTGATCGATGTATGTTCAACTATGAATTTTGTTGAGGAGTGGTCTATTGCCTCAAGAAGATTCCTTTTCTGGCGGAAAGCGTTTGCTATACTAAGAGATGAGGCCAGGCTTTTATATTGAGAGGAGGGATCACGCAGATATGCTTTGATCACACTCCTTCTACTTCCAGCCGTCATTAACTCCCCAAGCTGTCTAGCTCGATCAAAGAAGGCGTTTAGGTAACCAGCACCAGCAACCTCGACGCGAGCGACACCGGGAACGGTTTTCAAACCTTCGGCCAGCGTGGTCGCCAATTCACGCGGATTTTTCTTTTCGCCGGTTGCGGCTTTGATGCGTTTGGCCAAATCAAAAGCCAGCGGAAAGGCCAGATCGCCTAGTTCGGTTTTCGGGGGGATTTCTGAAACTACATCGTCCAGTTCCAGATTGAAGTTGTCGCGCACCAGCGCAATCAATTGTTCTTTGATTTTGTCAGTCAGAGATGAAGACATCTTGCTATGTTCCCTCGTGTGCTATCGTATTCTGCTTTGAATGTGTTGCGATTGCGTCAAGCCCCTGTCACAGCTTGCTTGAAAAACTTCGACGGGCGGTGGTATAAGCAATTCGGTTCTTTTAAGACAAACAATCCATCAGGCGCGTTGGTGTAACTGGTTAACACGCCGCCCTCTCAAGGCGGAGAGCACGGGTTCGAGTCCCGTACGCGCTATCGAATTCGACGAGCGGCTGATCTGGCCGCTTTTTTGTTTTCAGGAATCCGGCATTTTCAACGCAAAGACGCCAAGAGGCAAAGGCGCGAAGGATTTTTTCTCTTTCGCGTCCTCGCAACTTGGCGTCGTGTCGTTTCCATAGCTGTGTTACAGGCTCAAGGCTTCTTTCACCAACTGTTGTTGCTCCAACTGGTGAATGGTGTAAGAGCCGGTGGCCGGGCTGGCGCTGGCTGCGCGACCGATGTAACGAAGCTCCTGATCATCGCGCAAAAACTCTTCCAATCGCGGACGCATGAAAGCCCATCCGCCCATGTTTCGCGGCTCTTCCTGAACCCAGCAGATTTCAGCAGCCTTGGTGTACGAAGTCAGCCAGCGTTCCAGCAGGCTTTGCGGGAAGGGATAAAACTGTTCGACACGCAAAATGGCTATGCGACCGGTGTTGTTCTTTTCCAGTTCGGCGGCCAGGTCGTAATAAACTTTGCCGCTGCACAGAATCACTCGCTCGACGTTTTCCGGTTTGACGGCGTCGCCGATGACAGGCAGAAAGCCCCCGCTCGTGAACTGATCAAGCGAAGAAACCGCCGCCGGCAATCTCAGCAAACTTTTCGGGGTCATGACCACCAACGGTTTGCTGATTTCCTGTTTGACCTGACGACGCAGCAGATGGAAATACTGCGCGGGCGTGGTCGGATTGCAAACCTGCATGTTGTCTTCGGCGCAAAGTTGCAGAAAGCGTTCCAGACGGGCGCTGGAATGTTCAGGCCCCTGGCCTTCGTAACCGTGCGGCAACAGCATGACCAGCCGCGACAATTGTTTCCATTTGTCTACGCTGGGAGCGATGAACTGGTCAATGATGACCTGAGCGCCGTTGGCGAAATCGCCGAACTGAGCTTCCCAGATGACCAGGTCTTTCAGCGCAACGACAGAATAACCGTATTCGTAACCGAGCACTCCCGCTTCGGACAGCGAACTGTCGAAGACATCAAAACGCGTTCCTTGCTTGCACAAAGCTTCCAACGGAGTCCAGGATTCGCCGGTTCGCGTGTCGTACATAATCGCGTGACGCTGGCTGAACGTTCCGCGACCGCAATCCTGACCGGACAATCGAACCGAAATGCCTTCGGTCAGCAATGAACCGAAAGCCAGGCCTTCGGCAAATCCCCAATCAACAGGGATTTCGCCTTCGCCCATTTTGGCGCGGCGCGAAATCTGGCTGACCATCTTGGGATTAATCGTGAACCCCTGCGGAACCAAGCCCATCGCGTTGGAAACTTCTCTCAGCGTTTCGCCGAAAACTCCGGTTTCGACGATGGCTGAACCGTCCATCTCCGGTTCAGGCTCCGGCAAAGTGGAAACCTTTTTCTTGCGCGCCAAAATCTCTTTTGCGCCAAGCAGAGCGTTTTCGTACCTGCGCCAGACCAGCTCAATTGCGTGATCAACCTCTTCGCGCGTCAATTCGCCTTCGCCTATCAATTGCTGCGAATACAATTCGCGAATGCCCGGATGTTCCTTGACGCGCTGGTACATCAAGGGCTGCGTGTAACTCGGTTCGTCGCCTTCGTTATGACCGTGACGGCGGAAACCGATCAGGTCAATGACCACGTCCTTGTTGAACTTCTGCCGGAAATCCAGCGCCAGTTGCAACACGCGGTAAGCCGCTTCGACATCGTCTGCGTTGACATGAAAGATCGGCAACTGAGTCATCTTGGCGATGTCAGTCGAATAAATAGAAGAGCGGCTGGAAGTCGGCGATGTCGTAAAGCCAATCTGATTGTTGATGATGAAATGAATTGTCCCGCCCGTTCGATAACCTTTCAGGTCGGCCAGATTCAGCGTTTCGGTGACAATCCCCTGTCCGGCAAAGGCCGCGTCGCCGTGAATCAACACAGGCAGAATGCTGGCGCGGGCTTCTTCCTTTGAAACCTGCAGCGCATCCTGTTTGGCGCGAGCCATGCCTTCGACCACAGGGTCAACGAATTCCAGATGGCTGGGATTCGGTGAAAGCGTCAGTTTGACTTCCTTGTCGCCGATTTCGCGCACGCCTCTGGCTCCCTGATGGTATTTCACATCGCCTTCGTCGGCGGGAAAGCTGGGATGGACTGAGCCTTCAAAGGCCGTGAAGATACGCTCGCTGAAATTGCCGATGATGTTGGCCAGCACGGTCAATCGTCCGCGATGCGCCATTCCGAAAACGACTTCGTCCACACCGCGTTCGGCAGCGCCCAAAATCAATTGATCCAGCACCGGAATGATTGATTCGCCGCCCTCGACCGAGAAACGTTTCTGTCCCAGATATTTCGTGTGCAGAAACTTTTCGAACTGTTCGGCCATGATCAGTTTTTGCAGCAACTGGACTTTGACTTCGCGCGGCAACGGTTGCGGATCGCGTTCGATGCGTTCGCGAATCCATTGCTTCTGTTCTTTGCTGGTAATGTGACGACTTTCGGTTCCGACTTTGCCGCAATAAAACCGAATCAGCATCGCCCAGATTTCGCGCAACGTCGCGTATTCCTTGCCGCCCAATCCGCCTGTGTAAAATTCGCGATCCAAATCCCAGATCGAAAGCCCGTAAGTTTCGATGTCCAGTTCGGGATGTTCGTGCATCGTCAGCATGTTCAACGGATCAATGTCCGCGATCAGATGGCCGCGCACGCGATAGGCATTGATCCATTCAAAGATGGCCGCCTGTTTTTTGATCTCCTGCCGTTCGCGATCAACGCCCGACAACAACGGATTGATGTCCACAGACCAGCGCAGCGGTTTATAAGTGATTCCCAAATCGGCAAAGATTTCGTCATAAAAATTGTGTTTGCCCAGCAACAGTTCGTGTATGTGAGCCAGAAACAAGCCGGATTCCGCTCCCTGTATGATGCGGTGATCGTAAGTGCTGGTGATGGTCAGAACTTTGCTGATGCCCAATTGCGACAACGCCACGTCGGTCATCGCGGAATATTCGGGCGGGAATTCAATCGCTCCGGTGGCGATGATGGTTCCCTGCCCGGCCATCAATCGCGGAGCGGAAGCCGTCGTCCCGATTGTGCCGGGATTGGTCAATGAAATCGTCGTGCCCTGAAAATCGCTGATCTGCAATTTGCCGTCGCGCGCCCTGATCACCACGTCCTGATAAGCCTTAACGAATTCCACGAAATTCATGCGGTTTGCGCTTTTGATATTCGGCACAAGCAGAGTGCGCGAACCGTCTTTCTTTTCCACATCAACGGCCAGCCCAAGATTCACTTCTTCGCGTTTGATGCGATAAGCCGCGCCGTCCGTTTCTTCGTAACCGTCGTTCATCTGCGGGTATTTGGCCAGAGCTTTCAATATCGCCCAGGCGATGAAGTGGGTGTAAGAAGTCTTGCTGTTGCCCTGCGACTGTCGGTGGCGATTGATCCAGCGGCGGTTTTCATCGAGCAGTTTGATTTGAATCTGACGAAGCGAAGTCGCCGTCGGAACCGAAAGACTGGCATCCATGTTCTCGGCGATTTTCAACGCAACGCCGCGAATCTGTAAGCGTTCGCCCGATTGTTCATCCGCTGGCGCAGGCTTGGCCACAGGCGCGGCGACAGATTGCGACTTTGCCGGCGTCGGACTGGCTGCGGCGGTTGCCGATTGAGCCTCCGCCTTGACCGCTCCATTGCCGCCAAGCAACGAGTGAAAATATTCCTCCCACTCGTCGCCGACTGATTTTGGATTGTGTTGGAACTGGCGCAGCAGGTCTTCAACGTAAGTTGCATTCGCGCCGAAATCATTGGCGATGATGTTGGCGACTTCTCTGTTATCTCGCATAGCTGGTGTGACCTTTCCGATGACTATCTTTCATTACTTTGCGTTTATAAGTGCAGGTGTTTGAGGTTGATCAAAGGAAATCATCCTACAATATCTTCACGAATTTGGCACAACGAATGGGCGGAGTTATAGTCACTTCATTCAATCAAAAACCGTTCAATCAAAACCTTGAGGCGATATGGGCATTTACTCCAAATACATTTTTCCCCGATTGCTGGATTGGACGCTCGGCAATCCGCAGATGGGCAAATATCGCCGCCAGGCTTTGGAATCGGCGACCGGCAAAACGCTGGAAATCGGGTTCGGCACAGGGCTGAATCTGCCTTATTACCCCGAATCGGTGACAGAGTTGACTGTCGTTGATTCTGAAAACATGCTGCGTGAAAAGGTCGAACAACGCATGGCTGAATGCTCGCTCTCTGTCGTCAAAATGCAATTGGACGCGCAAGCCCGTTTGCCGTTCGACGATCACACATTCGATTCCGTTGTGACGACTTTAACGCTCTGTTCGATAGAAAACGCAGAACCGGCATTGGCTGAAATTCGTCGTGTTTTGAAACCGGAAGGCCGTTTTATTTTCTTCGAGCACGGTCGCAGCGACAACGCCAACGTCGCTCGTTGGCAGGACAGATTGAACCCGCTGCAAAAAATTATCGGTGTAGGTTGCAATATGAATCGTCGAATAGATAGTTTGATTGAAGATGCCGGTTTCAGGATCGAAAAGCTTGACCGTTTCCTTTTGCCCAAATCGCCCAGGTTGTTGGCCGAAATGTACAGAGGAATTGCCGCGTCTGTTTGAAGAATACTGATGTCGGGCAAGATGCCCGCGACCCCATAATTCGCAAAGGATAATTCATGCATCAAACTCATAAATTACTGCTCGCCATTATTTCAATTGTTTTGGTCGCGGCGGCGGTTCTGTTGTGGAATCGGACTTCGCATGCGCCGGAACCTGCCACCAGCAAACCTCCGAGCCAGCCTGTCACGGAACTTGCCAAAACCGAATCGGCCAGAATAGACGAAGCGAAGCTGGTTGATCTGACCTACTCTTTCGACGATCAAACGATTTACTGGCCAACGGCAAAAGGCTTTGAATGGCAGAAAGAATCGTGGGGAAAATCCGCCGGAGGTTATTGGTACACTGCCGCGCGTTACGCGGCCAGCGAACACGGCGGAACGCATCTGGATTCGCCGATCCATTTCGGCGAAGGCAAGATGGCGACAGACGAAATTCCGCTTTCGCATCTGGTCGGCCAAACCGTCGTGATTGACATTTCACAGGCCTGTTCAGGCAATGCCGATTACAGGCTCTCGGTCGAAGACATTACAGGTTGGGAAAAAGAACACGGGCAAATTCCGACCGGATCAATTCTGCTGATCAAAACCGGCTGGGGGAAATTCTGGCCGGACAAGAAAAAGTATCTGGGCACGGACGCGCCGGGCGATACGGCGAATCTGCGCTTCCCGGGCATTTCGCGCGAAGCCGCAGAGTTTCTGGCCAAAGAACGCAAGCTGGACGGCATAGGCATTGACACGGCCAGCCTGGATTACGGACGGTCAAAAGATTTCATCGCGCATCAGATTCTGAACGGCGCGAACATTTACGGATTGGAAAACATCGCCAATCTGGATCGTTTGCCTGCCAAAGGCGCAACACTGATCGCTCTGCCAATGAAGATCAAAGGCGGAACCGGCGGACCCGTTCGTATCATCGCATTATTGCCGTGATACAAACCGCATTGAATTAAGTTTGTGTTTGATTATCGAAGAAGAGAAGGAAAGTTATGGTGGGGATGGTGGGAATCGAACCCACACTTCCTTTCGGAAACGGGTTTTTGAGACCCGCGCGTCTACCAATTCCGCCACGTCCCCACATTTTCAAGACTCAAGACTGTAAGTGATTGAATTAACGTCCTGATCCGAAGTGGCCGCGATTATATTGGCCGGTCACGCATCGGTCAAGCACCTGACCAAAACTACTCGAAACGTACTTTCAGGAACTTCAATTTGCCGACCTGCAACAGAGCTTCTTTCGTTGCCGTTGCATCCAACTCGGCAACAGCATCGCCAATCTTTTCATTATTGACTCGAACGCCGCCCTGAGAAATCAGTCGCCGCGCTTCGGCCTTTGACGCAGCCAGTTCCATTTGCACCAGCAAATCAACCACTTTGATCTTGCCAGTTCCGCCGACCGTGCGAGTTTCAATGTCTGTCGGAGCCTGATGTTCGCGGAATCGGCGATTGAATTCGGCTTCGGCTTCGTTGGCTGCCGTTTGCGAATGAAAATCCTTGATGATGTGTTTTGCCAATTCAACTTTCGCGTCGCGCGGATGCTTCGCGCCGGATTCGACCGCTGCTTTTAACTGCGCAACTTCCGCCGGAATCAAATCCGTGACCAGCGTGTAATACCGCCACATCAATTCATCGCTGATGGACATGACTTTGCCGAACATCTCATCCGGCGATTCAGTGATGCCGATGTAATTGTTTTTGCTCTTCGACATCTTTTCCACGCCGTCCAGGCCTTCCAGCAACGGCGTGGTCATAATCACCTGCGCTTCGACGCCGTAAGCGCGCTGGATTTCGCGCGCCATCAACAGATTGAATTTCTGATCCGTCCCGCCAAGTTCGACATCTGCTTTCAAGGCGACCGAATCGTAACCCTGAGCCAGCGGGTAAAGCAGTTCGTGAACGCTGATCGGTATGCCTTCGGCCAATCGTTTGGAAAAATCGTCGCGCTCCAGAATCTGCGCCAGCGTCACTTTGGCCATCAGTCGGACGAAATCTTCCGGCTTGAACGCGTTCAGCCAGTTTGCGTTGAATTCGATGATCGTTCTGTCAGGATCGAGCAGTTTGAAAATCTGCGCCTTGTAAGTTTCGGCGTTGGCTTCGATCTGTTCGCGGGTCAACGGCGGACGCGTGGTGTTGCGCCCGGTCGGATCGCCGATCATTCCGGTGAAATCGCCGATCAGGAAAATCACGTCGTGGCCGAGTTCCTGAAAGGCTTTCATTTTGCGAATGACCACCGAATGGCCTAGATGAATGTCCGGCGCGGTCGGATCGGCTCCCAGCTTGATGCGAAGCTTGCGCCCGGTTGCCGCGGATTTTTCCAGCTTCTTTTTCAACTCTTCGGCTGGGATGACATCCACACAGCCTTTGGTCAGAAATGCAATTTGTTCGTCTATTGTCATTACTTAGCCTTGAGCGACACGAGACCTTAAATCGTCCCACACTCCCTGTTTCAAGTTCTTTTCCGCGAGCGCGCGAAAAACAATTATCTGCTTTTCGTCGGCAAAAGCGCGTTTGGGCAACAGGTTAAACGAGTCATCGCCGTAAACCAGCAGCAAGCCATCCGGGCTTTCAATAACTCGCTGGTAGTATTTCCAATCAAGATTGGATTCGATGACGCCCATTCGGAAGTAAACGCCTTCTTCGCTGAAAGCGACTTCGTGTTCCGATTGATACAGCGGTTCGCGTCGCCATTTTCGATTTGAAGCCCATCGTCGTACCAACGGGGTTATGAAAATCAGCCCCAGTCCCAGCAGCATCAGACCGGTCGCCAGGAAACCCAATCCGTCAAAAAACAGCAGGGCAACGCCAGCCAGCACCAGTAATCCGCCGACGATCCATTCCGATGTGATGGCCTGCGTATTAGATTGATTGCTGCGCCGGAAAAATTCCTGCGCGGCAAAGTACTCTTCCCAACTCAAAATGAATTTTATGCTTTCAGTCATGTATCAGTCCTCAAACGAGAAGTCGCGTATTCTGCCATCTGCCCGGAGCTTTGCCAAACGACGGAAAGCCGATTTTGACCGTCCTGAACCGGTCTGCTAATATCCGCACCTCGTTTTTGTGCCTTCAGTTCTGACCCCGCACAAAACTCATCACACGTTCATCAGAAAGGTTTTCGGTAGTAACAATGGCTGCTCCAAGCATGGAAAAGATCGTGAGCCTGTCGAAAAGGCGCGGGTTCATCTTCGCGAATTCGGAAATTTACGGCGGCATAGGTTCGACCTGGGATTACGGGCCGCTCGGCGTCGAGTTGAAAAACAACGTCATGCGCGCGTGGTGGCGTTCGGTGGTTTACGACCGAGACGATATGGAAGGTTTGGACGCAGCCATTTTGATGAACCGGCTGGTCTGGCGTTATTCCGGCCACGAAGCCACGTTCAGCGATCCGCTGGTGGATTGCCGCGAATGCGGCAAACGCAGCCGAGCCGATCATCTGCAAGACGGCAAATGCCCAAGCTGCGGTTCGACTAACCTGACCGACCCGCGCAACTTTAACCTGATGTTCAAAACGACCGTCGGCCCGGTTGAAAGCGACGAGAATCTGGCTTACCTGCGACCCGAAACCGCGCAGGGAATTTTCGTCAACTTCAACAATGTGCAGCAGGCGATGCGCCGCAAGCTGCCGTTCGGCATCGCGCAAATCGGCAAAGCCTTTCGCAACGAAATCACTCCGGGCAATTTCACGTTTCGCACGCGCGAATTCGAGCAGATGGAAATCGAATACTTCTGCAAACCGCCGCAGTTTTTGCAGCCGGGCGAAAAGAACGATCTGGAGCTTCACGCCGAATGGGTGGAACAGCGATTCAACTGGTACATCAAACTCGGACTTGACCCGGCCAAGCTCATCAAACGCGAACAGACCAAAGAAGAACTGGCGCATTACGCCAAAGCGACTGTGGACATTGAATACCGCTTCCCCGGCTCGTTGGGCTTCAGCGAACTGGAAGGCGTGGCTAACCGCCAGGATTACGACCTTTCCGCGCACAGCCGCGACATTCCTGAAGAAGATTTGCAGCGATTGAAGCTGACAGCCAACCCTGACAGCACAGGCAAGCTGGATTACTTCGACGATCAATTTGTTGATCCGGCGACGGGCAAAAAAGGCGCTCGGTACATTCCTTACGTCATTGAACCTTCGGCGGGAGCGACGCGCGCAACGCTGGCTTTCTTGTGCGAAGCCTACAACGAAGAATTGGTCAGCGAACCAAAAGCCGATGAGCTGACGCCGCTGCGCGAAGCAAATGCTGCCGCGGTGAAGAGCATAGGCAAAAAAATCGCCGAAGCCGAAAAAGCCGCCGCCAAAGGCGAAACTGTTTCGCCAACTGCCGACCAACTGAAAGCGATTCAGGCGGCGCTGGAAACAGCCGACGCCGGTTTGCCCAAAACTCTGCTGGATGTGGAAGACGCATGCAATCTTGCGGGCGGCGACAAAATCGAATTGCTGAAGAAAGTCCGGCAAATCGCCAGCAAACTTTGCGACGAATACACGCGCGTGGTGTTGAAGTTGCATCCGCAACTGGCTCCGATCAAAGTCGCTGTCTTCCCGCTGAAGAAAAACGAACCGCGAATTGTCGAAGTCGCCAAGAAAATCAAACGCGATTTGCAACCCGTGATGCGCGCGGTTTACGACGATACGGCGGCCATCGGCAAGTTGTATCGCCGCCAGGACGAAATCGGCACACCGTTTTGCATCACAGTGGATTACGACACGCTGGGCGAAGGCAAAGACCCTGCGGCGGCCAATACCGTCACCGTCCGCGACCGCGACACGATGCAGCAAGTCCGCATAGCAATCCCCGAACTGGAAACCTATCTGCTGAGCAAGCTGAAATAGAACAAAGCGCTGAGGGCTGAGGACTGAGTTGCTTGCCACTCAGCGCTCGTTCCTCAGTCCTCATCACTTGATATGAACCTCCTCCAGGCAATTATTCTCGGCATTATTCAAGGCCTCACCGAATTCATCCCCATCAGCAGCAGCGGTCATTTGATCATTGCCGAAAAGTTCATGGGGCTTGAACAGACGATGACGCCGCAACAGATCACGGCTTTTGTGGCGGTGATGCAATTGGGCACGTTGGCCGCCGTCATCGTTTATTTCTTCCACGACATTCTGAGCATCAGCATCGGCTGGATTCAGGGAAACCTGATGTGGTTGCAAGGTCAGCGCGGACACACCGCGCGCAAGGCTTCACGCATGGGATGGCTGATCATCATCGGAACCTTGCCGATTGCGACCGTAGGGCTGCTGGCCAAAAAAATCATCGAAGGCGATTTGACGAAAAACCTGTATGTCATCGGCTCCAGTTTGATCATCTGGGCTGTGATTTTGTGGATAGCCGAACAGGTCGGAAATCGCCGCCGCGAAATTGAACACGCCGGAATGCGCGAAGCATTGATCGTCGGTTTCGCTCAGGTCTTCGCCTTGATTCCGGGTTCTTCGCGTTCGGGCACGACCATCGCCGGAGCATTGTTCGCCGGTATGACTCGCGAAGCCGCCGCGCGATTTTCCTTCCTGCTTTCGATTCCGGCCATCGCCGCCAGCGGCATTGTGGAATTGCGCGAAGCTCTGCTCATCCTGAACGACAATGCCAGCATCACCAACCTGATTGTCGCAACCATCGTGTCGGCGGTCGTCGGTTACGCCAGCATAGCTTTCCTGCTGAGTTTTCTGCGGAAACATACAACTTATGCTTTTATAGTTTATCGGCTGATAGCTGGCTTGATCGTTCTGGGGCTGGCATTCAAAGGCTGGTAGTTT
>CAYRQB010000174.1:0-12453 GCA_964426025.1 uncultured Heliomicrobium sp. | reverse complement strand
GGCGTTGAAGTGACGGCGATTGGCTTGGGCGGTTATCACCTGGGCGCGATCAAAGACGACGGCGAAGCCATACGCCTGACGCAGGAAAGCATTGATGCGGGCATCAGCTTCATGGACAACGCCTGGGAATATCATGACGGGCGCAGCGAAGAATTGATGGGACGGGCGATTGCCGGTCGTCGCGAAGAAGTTTTTCTGATGACGAAAGTTTGCACTCACGGGCGCGACCGTCACGAAGCCATGCGGCAATTGGAAGATTCGCTGCGGCGATTGAAAACAGATTACCTTGATCTGTGGCAGGTTCACGAAGTCGTTTACGAAAATGATCCTGAGCGACACTTCGCGCCGGGCGGCGTGATCGAAGCTCTGGAACAGGCTCGGAAAGACGGCAAAGTCCGATTCGTCGGTTTCACCGGTCACAAAAGCGCCGAGATTCATTTGAAGATGCTGGCTTATGAATATCCATTCGACGCCTGCCAATTGCCGCTGAATGTTCTGGACGGCACGTTTCGCAGCTTCGAGCAAAAGGTTTTACCGGAACTTGAACGGCAGGGGATCGCTGCCATCGGAATGAAAAGCATGGGCGGCGTGGGCGATATGGTCAAAGCCGGAGTCGTGACAGCAGAAGAAGCTTTGCGTTATGCGATGAGCTTGCCAGTGGCGACGGTCATCAGCGGCATCGAATCGTCAAAAATCCTGCATCAGAATCTGGCCGTCGCTCGGAATTTCCAACCGATGACCGCCGATGAAATGCAGGCTTTAAGAATGCGCTGCGCTGCGGCGGCTGGCGACGGGCGATACGAACTTTACAAAGTCACAGCCAAACACGAAGGGCCGATTGGCAGAGCGCAGCACGGTTTTCCGTCCTTCGCGGAAATGAAAGATTGATTGTGACGATTCAATCCGTCAGGAGGTGTTTCGATGACTCAAACCAAAATTCGCGATTTTTGGGACAAGGTGGACATTCTGGCCAAAATCGCAACGCCGATAGTTCTATTCGGATTGGGCACGGCTTACAACATGCATCAAAGCAAAATAGCCGAATCGCAGAAAGTCGCCGACCGCGTCACTTCGCTGGTCAAAAGTCTGAGCAGCGACAAGGTTGACGAGCGCAAGGCGGCGCTGGCTTTGCTGAAATACATTCAAGCCAAAGACCCGAATGCAGTGCCGGAAGAGTTACTATCTATCGCCTTGCCGGCTTTGGTTCACATCGCGAAGACTGACCCGAACGCCGAAGTGGCGCAAGCCGCGCAAACATTGGCCAAAGATGTGGTGGGTAATACCGGAGTGGATTTAGCGGCTGATGTGAAAAAGCAGGTAGACAAGGAACAGGCGTGGGTTTACATGCACATCCGCAGCGAAGATCAGCGAAACACAGCCAAAGTCATTTTGGACAAGCTGGACAGAAAAGGTTTCAACATGCCAGGCATTGAATTGGTGAATGTCGGCCCGGTCAATCAAGCTGAGTTACGATTCTTTCGCAAAGTCGAAGAAGCCGAAGCCAAAGAAATAGCTGGTTTCCTGAAAGAGTTGAATGTGTCCGACATCGTGACCAGATACGTGCCGGGCTTTGAAAATTCAATTGTATTGCGAAGCCGCCATTTCGAAATATGGTTCGGCCCTAATTCGCTGCGCCAGCCTTAGCCGAATATCTGCCCGCCACGTATTGATTCAAAATCTCAATGAAATCCGGGACGATGTTTGCGCCTTTCAGCGTTGTGCGCAATTTGCCGTCAACGAAAACCGGCGCGCGCGGTTCTTCGCCTGTGCCGGGCAAACTGATACCGATGTTGGCGTGTTTCGATTCGCCGGGGCCGTTGACGACGCATCCCATCACGGCGACTTTCATTTCTTCTACGCCTGCAAACTGATCGCGCCAGACGGGCATTTGCGCGCGAAGGTAATTGCCGATGTCTTCGGCCATTTCCTGAAACAGAGTGCTGGTCGTGCGTCCGCAACCGGGACAGGCTGTGACTTGCGGCGTGAAGCTGCGAATGCCCAGCGATTGCAGAATCTGTTGAGCGACGATCACTTCTTCAGTTCGCGAAGCATTCGGCGCTGGCGTCAAGCTGACGCGAATCGTGTCGCCGATTCCTTCCTGCAACAGGATTGCCAAAGCCGCCGCGCTGGCGACGATTCCTTTCGATCCCATTCCGGCTTCGGTCAATCCCAGGTGCAAAGCGTAATCGCCTCGTTTGGCCATTTCCCTGTAAACATCAACCAAATCCTGAACGTCGGAACATTTAGCGCTGAGTATGATTCGTTCGCGCGGCATGCCGTAACTTTCAGCCATCTCTGCCGATTCGATTGCGCTGCGGACGATGGCTTCCTTCATCACGTCTTTGGCGTCGAGCGGTTCGGCCAGCTTCGCGTTGTCGTCCATCAATCTGGCCAGCAGAGCCTGATCAAGCGATCCCCAGTTGACCCCGATGCGGACGGGCTTGTCGTTTTCCATCGCGACTTCGATCATCTGTTTGAAGTTCTCGTCGTGACGTTTGCCTGCGCCGACGTTGCCGGGGTTGATGCGGTATTTGGCCAGCGCGCGCGCGCAGTCTTTGAATTCGGTCAGCAAGATATGTCCGTTGTAATGGAAATCGCCGATGATCGGCGTGTTCAATCCTGCGTCACGAACGCGATCGAAAATTTCCGGCACTGCCGCCGCAGCTTCTTTATTGTTGACGGTGATGCGGACGAGTTCCGAACCGGCCTGCGCCAACTCAATGATTTGTTTTGCCGTCCCGACGGCATCAGCCGTGTCGGTGTTGGTCATTGATTGGACGACGACGGCATTGCATCCGCCGACGCGCACGCCGCCGACATTGACGACGATGGAATTTCTACGATTGATCTTGGCCATATGGTTTTATTGATTTGGTGAAGCCGTTTTCAGTTCAAATTATCCATTACCCATTATCGGTCAGGGACAATCTCTCCGCCTGTCTGATAATTGATAATGGCTGATGGTTAATTGTTGATGCGCTTCATAACTAATCAGCTTCATTGAGTTGACGCAATGGTTCAGCCCTGCGACTGGCAGCGAGCGAGCCTTCACATTTAGCGAATGGCGGGAAACCCGCTTGCTACCTCGCGCGGTACTGACTCGGAAATTTGATTTGGAATTCGCGCGAAGCAAGCGGGATTTTATGCGACGCCGAGCGGGCTTCGCAAATCAACGGATGGCGATGCGGACAGCATTGGCAGCCTTTCCATCAATCATCAATTCGACATCCACCTCACCGCGTCCTGCCAATTCAGGCAAAAGCCGGACATTGATCTGATCCAGCCCCGCAAATTCATTTTGTGATCCGGCATAAAGCACTGGCAGATTGATCCCTCCGATTTTCGCTGTTGCCGCTGTCTGTGAGCTGAGGTTGCGGATGCCAGTGCCGAACAAAACCAGAAAGACTTCTTCGCCTGCCTGGCCAAGGTCAATCGGTTTAGCAATGAATTGATTTTGCGCGGGATCGAATTGGGCAATCGGCTCAAAGCTTCTGGCGTCGCCTTTGACGCGAAGCGCGACGCCTGCCGCCACTCCCTGACCGTTGGAATTGGCTGCGAAGAGGGAAGGAGCAACCGGCGAAATCAGCGTTTTGCCGCTCGGTGCAGTGGCATCGGACTTGACGACGGTGATCAAACTTTGTCCGCTTGACGCGTTTGCCGGAATCAAAAAGTTGATCTGAGTCGGCGAAACGAAAAACAGCGACGCTAATCGCTCGCTGCCTAAACTGTCTTTTACTTTGACTGAAGTTCCAGCCAGCGAGGTCGGCAAAGGCGTTGTCGTTGCAACCTGCATTGTATCCGACAATGCCGCGCCGAAAAGCGATGCGATGGATTCTGCGGCCAGCGCGTCCGGAGCGAAGCTGGCGGCTGAGGTTGTGGCCAATGCCGAACAAGCGCCGTCTTTGATCTTGGCCGCGAACTGAATGCCGCCGAGCAGATGCTGGCGAAAGAGCGGTTCGCCGTAACTTTCGCGCGTGTGACCGCCAGCCGTGTACCAACTGCGCCCGCCGTCGTACAACTGACACCACGCAATCGGATGATCCGCGCCCATCGCGCCGCCGTTATAAGTCGTCTCGTCCAGTGTGGCCAGAACCTTGACTCGTCCGCGCGGGTTGAGCCTGAAGTTGTACCATTCGTCGTTGCGTTGCCACGCGGCTGGCAACCCTGTTGTCGAAGGATGCGCGCCGTCTTCGATTCTGATCGTCGCGCGTTGAATGTTCGGATGGTTTTGGAAATAAGCTCCGACCAGACCGCCGTACCAAGCCCAGCCGTATTCGGTATCAGTCGCCGAATGCACGCCTGCAAAACCGCCGCCGTTGCGGATGAACCGTTCAAACACGCTTTGCTGTTCGTTGTTCAAAACGTCGCCGGTTGTCGAAAGAAAAACTACTGACTGGTATTGGGCGAGATTGGCGTCGTTGAACGCTGCGCCGTCTTCGGTGGCGGTAACTTCAAAACCGTTCTGCTGACCCAGTTGGCGAATGGCCGCTATGCCGTCAGGGATCGAATCGTGGCGAAAGCCAGCGGTCTTTGAGAAGACCAAAATTTTGGGCGTATCCGATTGACCAATGACGGCGGGTAAAATCGCCAATGACAAAATGCCCGCCAGCAGAATTGAAACGATTACGGCTTGTCTCATTGCTCACTCATTTGATGCTCACTCGAACTGTGTTCGCCGTTTTGCCGTCAACGGTTATCACCAAATCCACCTCTCCGCGTCCGGCCAAAGAGCGCGACAACCGCAAATTGATTTGATCAAGACCGACGAAATCATTTTGAGCGCCGGCATAGAGAACCTCGGAGTTGACACCGCCAACGCTGGCAGTGACTGTTGAAAGCGATTGGTGTCCGCGTAATCCAGTGCCGAAAAGAATCAGAAACACCTGGTCGGTTTCCGCTCCGAGGTCAATGGGTTTGGTCACGAATTGATTGCGTTGCTGATCGAAGACGGCGACAGGCTCAAAGACCTGTGAGCCATCCTGTCGCAATCGCAACGCCACTGCCGCCGGAGCGCCTTGCCCATTGGAATTGGCGGCGAAAATGCCCGGCGCAACCGACGCTACGGAAAGCCCGCCGGTTGAGATAACTCCGCTGCCGCTGATGATCGTCACCGTCGCAGGCCCAGCCGCAGTGCCGGGCGGAACCAGATAATTGATTTGCGATGGCGAGACGAAAAAGAGCGGCGCCAATCGTTCGTTGCCTGCGCTGTCACGGACTCTGACCGTAGTCCCGGCCAACGATGTCGGCAGCGGCAGAGAATTGGCTACTTCAATTCCGGTGGCCAGTTCGCTGCCAAATGCGGCGGCGATTGATTCGGATGCGGCGACAGGACCGAAATAGCTGGCGGCTGAAACGCTGGCGACATTGCGGAAAGAGACGACTGCGATGACGCGATGATTGCCAGTGTCGGCGATGAACAGATTGCCCGCTGAATCTATCGCTACGCCAGCCGGAGCCGTCAGGCGAACCGATGTTGCCGCGCCGTTTTCACCTTCAATCCCTGTCAATCCATTGCCGGCAAAAGTGCTGATTGTGCCATCTGGTTTGATCAACCGTATGCGGTGATTGCCTTGATCCGCGATATACAGGTTCCCTCGCGCATCCAACGCCAATCCGCCGGGAGCATTGACCTGTGCGCTTTTGGCCGCGCCGCCATCGCCATCAAAGCCCGGTGTTCCGGTTCCTGCGATTGTGTCAATTATTCCGGCTGGCGTGACTTTGCGAATTCGATGGTTTCCAGTGTCTGAGATGTAAAGATTGCCAGCGCCATCTAACGTCATGCCGGTAGGAAAGAAGAGTCCTGCCGCCGAAGCCGCGCCGCCATCTCCGCCTCTGCCGTAACCGTTGCCAGCCGCCGTCGAAATTATTCCAGTGTTGAGGTTCAGTTTGCGGATGCGGTTGTTTCCTGCGTCGGCGATAAGGAGATTGCCCGCGCCGTCCAGTGCAAGACCGACTGGAGTATCGAGCATCGCCTCGGTTGCTGGTCCGCTATCGCCGCTGAAACCGTCAACGCCCTTTCCGGCAATAGTTGTGATGATTCCATTTGGCGCAATGCGGCGAACGCGATGATTGTTTGTGTCCGAAACGTATACTGCGCCCGAAGCGTCAACGGCCAGGCCGCTTGGCCAATTGAATTCCGCGTTTACCGCCTGTCCTCCGTCACCACGCGAACCTAACTGACCATTTCCGGCGATGGTTGTGATGACCCCATCGCGCGTAATTCTGCGAATGCGATGATTGCCAGTATCGGCAATGTAAAGATTGCCAGACGAATCAAAAGCAATAGACTCAGGTATCCATAATTGAGATTGATTGGAAACAATCCCATCACCGCTGAATCCGGGGCGACCATTGCCTATATAATTTTTGAGAATGATTTGTGGGGTATATGTGACATTAACCTTCACACTTGTCGAATTACCGTTTGCATCCCAGGCTGTTACCATTATCTGGTTAATACCGGGCTGGAGCAGAACATTATCAACTGTCCAGGTTTTAACCCCGGCTGCTAACCCGCTCCCGCCACGATCATTCTCCCAACTTATATGGGTAAGTAGTGTGTTATCGCTTGCAGTTCCTGCCAGGTTAATTGATGGAGTTATTGTTGAATACGCTCCGGTAGATGTGGGAGACGTAACATTAAGAGTAGGTAGCAATATATCGTCAATAGGAAAAGGCACCAGCTTTCTAACAAGATGTTTACTCACTTCAGAAAAATAGATTATTCCCTGCGAATCAACTGTCACACCATCAGGATTCAGAAGAGTAATTTCTAGGGCAGGCGTTCCATCGCCAGGGCCTGAACTGCCACCGACTCCCGCTTTACCAGCAATCGTCGTGATCGTATTATTTTGAAGATTGATCCTGTGGATGGTTCCACCAAAACTGCCAGTGGTTATTAGCAAGTTATCTGAATGGTCAATCGCCAGCGAGGTGGCCTCTATTGAATCCGTATATCCTGCATCAGGGGAACTAAGTACCAGACTGCTGATCTTGCCGTCAGGGGTAACCTTCCGAATTCGTTTATTCCCTCTGTCGGCTATATATAGATTACCCGACGAATCAAATGCGATGTCATTGGGTCCGGTAAGCTGGGCAGAAGTTGCAGGTCCCCCATCTCCTGAAAAACCTGCTTCACCAGTTCCACAAACAGTTGTAATGATTCCAGTTGCAACTGTGACTTTGCGAATATTGGCATTGGCTTCATCAGAAATATAGATATTTCCTAAATCATCAATCGCCAGGCCAGAGGGAGATCTCAATCTTGCCAAATTCGCGGGACCGCCATCGCCACTGTTCCCAACAAACCTTTCTCCCCCAGCAAATCTGGTGACAATGCCATTTTTGTCGACTTTGTATACGCGGCCAATGAGTTGCTGAGCAATATAAAGATTCCCTGCCTGGTCAAATGCAACATCAAGAGGTCTGAAAAAAAGTGCTTCCAATCTTGGTGTTCCATCGGCGGTTAGCCTGCCACCCCCGGCATAAGTATTGATGATTCCGTCTAGTGTGACTATGCGGATCCGGTCATTACCTGAATCAGCAATGAATAGATTGCCCGCTGAATCAAAATTCAGACCGTATGGACTCAATAGCTGTCCTTGGAGCGCCGGACCTCCATCACCTAAGTTTTCAACAACAAGACTTCCGATACCAGCAACGGTTGCGATCGTATACTCAGGCTTATAAATAATGGTTATTGAGCTACTACCGGTCTTACCGCTGATATCCTTTGCCGTGACTGTGAACCTGTTAACTCCAAGTTGTAATTGCAATTCCTCGGTTACCCAGTTCAGTTGGCCATAGTATGGAGTATCCGACTCATTGGATTTCGTGTTCACCCCACGATCACTGACAATTGAAAGGCCTCCAATTACGGCAACATCATCCTCGGCGTTGCCGGAAAGGCGAATTTTATTTGACGAAGTGATATAAACATTATTTATTGTAGGTAGATTGATATTTACCTTAGGCTGAGCACTGTCAACCAATCCTGATTGAAAAATAACAACGCTACGCCCTGCGATGGCGATTGTGCCAGTGCGTGGCCTGAAGTCATTGTTAGGAGAGACATTGAATTTAACTGTGGCTCCATTGATTGAAGTGACAGCAATCCAAGGATCGTTGCTGGTGGCTGTCCAAGTGCAGCTAGCTGGTGATTGAGCGACTTGCACGCTTTCATTGCCACCCAAAGCGTTGAATGTTTTATTGGTTGATGACAGTAAGAGGTTACAGGTATTTTCAGCAATTCTGATACTCCAGACTCCTCGTCCGTGAGTGAAAGCATAAAGAGTGGTTACAGAGTTAGTTGTATTGATTGTTATCCATTCCACCGGGGCATTAGCTATTCCAGAATTTTCCATTGACCAACTCATTCCTCCATCTCTAGTAACAAATATGCCAATGTCGGTTCCAATATAAATTCTGTTGGTACTGGTGGGATCAATTACCAAACAATGAACCGGAATATCCGGCAAAGCATTTGTTCCATTGCCATCAATTGAGGTCCAGTTATTGCCGAAATCCGTAACTCGCCATACGTGTTTTCCTCCGAATGTTGAATAAGTCACGTAAATTGTTCGGTAATCATTTGGATCGAAGGTAACCGATGAGACATATCCAAACCTGCCAGGTTGGTTGGGTACGCTCGGTACAGTTGCATCGGAAGAAAGAGCCGAACCGTGGAGGTACACGTACCCGAAATGAGTTCCAATGGCTAAGATGTTTGCGTTAGTTGGTGAGACCGCAAGAGAGGTGATTACAGAGCCATCCTGGAATGGTTGGTTGGCCTGAGACCAGCTTGCCGCTCCATTAACGGAACGCCAAAGAGATTTTCCCCCAATCCATAGTCGAAGAGGTTCACTTGGATCAATGGTAAAAGGCGTGATGAAATTGAAATTGTTTGCAGGTTCGCCGACACCGAAAACTGCGCTGCCAAAAGTTTTTCCGCCGTCGGTTGATTTTCTGAGCGAAAGCCGCGTGGTTTCGGCGTAAAGCTGCAAAGGATCGTTTGGATTGACCGCCACGTAACCTCCGTCGCCGCCGAGGATTTCGCGCCAGCCATTTGCGCCGTCAGCGTCATTACCAATCAGCGTTCCGTTGTCCTGTGTTCCGCCGAAATATGTTTTGCCGTCGGGGAAGGCAGCGCCGTGATAGAACTGTGTCACTCCGTAATTGTTGTTAAGCGATGTCCAAACAATGCTGGTTGAGTTCGGATTGCAGGCTGCGTTTGAACTCGACGCGACATTGGCCAGAGCGTTATCCGTGCGAAAGATGCCGCCGTCGTTGGCTACGAACAGACTTCTGTTGGAAGCGCCGTTGTAATTCGGATGAAAGACGATGACATGCTGGTCGGCATGCAGGTAATGCGGATTGGTTTTTTCAGGCCACCAGTAAGACGCCAATCCCCAACTGACGCCGCCGTTATCTGAACGGAAAAGATCAATTCCTCCCGCCCAGACGCGGTTGGCGTCGGTCGGATCAACTGCTATGACGTTGTCATACCAACCCTGACTGCTCAATCGGCCAGGCCCCAAACCGCACTCTCCTAAAAACGCCAGAAGCGGGTTGGAAAGAAGCGTCGTGTTGAGCTTCGCTCCATCCGTGTTTCGCGTTTGCGGCATCCAGCTTCCGGCTTCGCCGCCCAGGTTTGAGCGAAAGACGGCGTGAAGCCCGTCGCGATAGGGATTGTTGGCTATGCTGGCTGACAGGGCATAGACGACGTTTTGATTGGATGGCGCAATGGCCAGGCTGGTGCGGCCCATTCCGCTTTCGGTTAATACCGCCGTCCAGCTTCCGGCTCCGGCAGCGTCCGTGTTGCGATAAACCGTCGCCTGTTGAAACAACCCGCAGGCGGCGAAAATGTAATCGGTCTGTTGATCGGTGCGGACGGCCAAATCCAGACAGCCGCCATTCACGGAAGGATTGAGGATTTGCGCCCACGAAACTCCGCCGTCCAATGAACGCATCACGCCTGACCGTGTAGCCGCATAAATCCGTTGCGAGTTGATCGGGCTGACGGCCAGATCGTTGACGTAATAGAAATCGGATGTCGCTGTGTTTTCCAATCGCATCCAGTTCGCGCCGCCGTCTGTAGTTTTGAAAATGCCTGCGCCGCGAATGCCGTCAATGTTGAAGAAACCTTCGCCAGTTCCGGCATAAATCACGTCGGGGTTTTTCGTATCCATCGCCATCGAATTGACTGCGATGTTCGGCAACAGATCGCCGAGCGGCGTCCAGGAATTGCCGCCATTGACAGTTTTCCAGACTCCGCCCGCTACGCCTGCCGCGTACATAACGTTCGGATTTTGGGGATTGATCAGCAGCGCCCGCGTGCGTCCGCCGATGTTGCCGGGGCCAAGAGGCGTCCATTCGCCAAGAGCGCTTTCTTCCGCTCCGGCTTTCAGCGTAGCCAGCGGCGGCAGTTCGCGGTTGAGAGCCGTCGAATATCGCGGCATCAATCGCATCTGTTCGCGCGCGGCGAAATACCGTTCGACGGGCATTTCCGTTTCCCCTTCCGGCAATCTTTTCAGGCGATAAAACTCCGCTGCTTCTCCGGGTTGGTCGTAAGTTTCGGATTTGCGCGCGGCTCGTCGCATTGCTTCGGCAAATGAGTTATCCGGTGGTTGCCTGGGCTGAGTCCTTGCCAGACTTGTGTCAGGCATTTTTGATTTCCGGTCTATCCCTGTCTGTGGTTGCTGCAAACGAGAATCAGTTTGCAAATTCAAAACCTGATTTATGCGTCTGACCTCTGCCGGAAAAATTATCAAAACAATCAACAAGGCGGTGAAGAAGAAAATGGAGCGTCGAAACATACTGATTTAACTCCTTAACCAAAATGATCCGTGCGAGCGGGAAAGAGTTGGACTTGAAAATTAGCTGAAGCGGGGGTGGCGAGGTAAAAGCTACAAAGTGGCGTGTTGGCTGTCAAGTTGGCATCATGACGTTTCGCTCAGCGACGGGCGATCCGGCTTCGGATAAATATTTGTGGAATCGCTTACCCGGCGCAAACTAATGTTGACCCTGTGAAACTCTGTCGGATAAACTTCCGAATGTCAGTGGCTGAAATCAACCTCACTTCCTGAAGAAAGAGCCGCTGCCTCACTGATTCTTTTTGATGCGAAGTTTGCCCCCGAAACCGCTGATTGTTTTTTCTGATCACTGATGCGAATCCTGCTTTTGACAGCATCATTGTTTCTGCTGGACAGCTTTTTGCGGATGACGCTGCTTGTATTGCGCGCCGTCAAATCGCCGAAGCCCGACAGAGAAAATCCTGAAACCATTCGTGGATGCGTGGTGTTGATCGCCGCGCACGACGAAGCGGGGACGATTGGCGAGACCGTCGAATCCCTGCAGCGACATTTGCACGAATGGCCTGAAAGCAGCATTTGTGTGGTTGCCGACCGATGCTCTGACCGGACTGACAGGGAAGCCACTGCCGCCGGAGCGCAAGTCGCAATCCGCAAGGACGGGCGTTTGGGCAAAGGAGCAGTCATCGCTTGGTGGATGCAAAACTTCGAAATCATCTGGAAAACGAAAGACGCGATTTTGATTCTGGATGCTGACAGTCGAATTGCCACGGGATCATTGAGAGAGTTGCGACGGATGATGGCGGGCGGCGCAGAAGCTGCGCAAGCGTTTGTTTCGCCCGACGCTGAAACCAGTTCAGGGCGATTGGCCGGATGGTCGGAAGTCTTGATGCAGCGAATTGACGACGAAGCGCGTCGTCGTTGCGGATGGTCTGTTCCGTTGCGCGGAACCGGAATGATTTTTCGTCCGCACCTGCTGGCACAGCTTGCGCCGCGACTTCACACTTACGCAGAGGATTTGGAACTCGACGTGATTCTGGCTTCGCAGAGCAAACGAGTCGGATTCGTTCCCGAAGCGGTCGTCTTCGATCCGAAACCGCTACAATCTGCCGGAGCTTCGCGGCAGCGCGCGCGATGGTTGCAGGGGCAATTGCAAGTGCTCTGGGATTATCCGCGCGAATTTGGCAAAGCTTTGCTGACCGGCGGCGTCGGCGCCTGGTTTTTGCTGTGGCTGTTGATGCTGCGCCCAAAAGTTCTGTTCATCGGTTTTCGGTTTTTGCTCTTGATGGCCGGGATATTTTTCACGCCGCTCTTGTGGCTGGCAATGATTGGTTTGGCGATGGATGCGGTCTATTATTTGGCGGGCGCCGCAATCGTTGATAACCCCAGGCGATATTTGCTGGACCTGCTTTCAGTTCCCGGATACCTGGCGATGTGGTCATATGGTTTCGGTATGGCCTTGATCCGGCGCAGAGTGTGGATGCGCGCCGGAAGATAATTTGACTGTCAGCGATTGATGCCTGGTCGAGAGCCGATCCGGATTTCTCAACAGGTTGCGCTGACAGTTCAGCTACACACACGGAAGCAAAATGAAGATTCTCTTCCCATACCTGGCGCGATGGCATTCGGCCAATCGCAGCAGATA
>CAYRQB010000173.1:0-12457 GCA_964426025.1 uncultured Heliomicrobium sp. | reverse complement strand
ACCCGTCTGTTTGATCGTGGCGTCGGCTTCGGTGTAATCCACCGTCTGGTAGCCGTTGATTTCCAGCCTTATGCGTTTGCCTTCGGCGCGGATGACGTAATCGTTCCAATCGTCGCGCTTCAAAACTTTATCGAGCGTGGCGGCATCCGGTGAAACCAGGACTTTCTTTCGACGCGATTCGTCGTACAACGCGCCCCAGTAATTCTGTCCGATGTCGGCCTGGTAGCCGATGACTTCGTGATTGTTCGGAATGCGCTCGGAACGAAACTGGATTCCGGCGTTGACGCGCTCGCCCGCGACTTTGAATTTGGCGCGCAGCACGAAATCCGAATAGCGTTTCGTCGTGCAAAGAAATTCGTTGTTCGGCAACGCGGCTTTCATCGAACCGCCGACTATCGCGCCGCCTTCGATGCGGAAGATTTTCATGTTGCCTTCCCATCCAGCGAAGGTTTTGCCGTCGAACAACGAACGTGGTTTGACGGCGGCAAACGTGACAGCGGCGAACGCTAAAACAATCATAAAAAATTTTATATTATTCATCCTGTGATTTCCTAGAAAACTGTAGCGCAACATGCGGAGGTTGCGCCGGTCTGGTAAAGGGCGAGTAGAGAACGCCGGGCAACCTCGGCAGGTTGCCCTACTCCTTCAAATCAAATCCCACGGCTTGCGCGCGTTGCGGCCAAGCAGCTTTGAGGCTTCGGCATCGCCGACGAAGTCTTCTTTCGCCGCGTCCCAAGTCAACCGGCGGCCAATTCGGTAAGCGATGTTTCCCAAATGCGAAGTCGCCGTCGAACGATGGCCGATCTCGACTTCGGCATTCGGCGCTTGCCGCGAGCGAACGCATTCGATGAAGTTTTGCGTGTGCAAATCTGTTGTGTCTCGGCCTTGGACTCGACGGGGTTGCATGCGCCAGGCGTCAATTGGTTGAGCGCGTTGTTTGGCGGTCAGCGCGGGTTTCAGCGGTTCGGGGAAGATTTCAAAGCCGATGCGGTCGGCGATCAACGTGCCGTTCGTGCCGTAATAAGCTTCGCCGTGCGGACGGTCGTCAGCGCCGCGTGCGCCGTAATTATTGAAGCCCGGCGTTCGCCCGCCTGCACCGTGAGCGTTCAGGTTGCAGCTTTCGTAACTGAGAATGAAGCCGCCGCTTTTCGGATGCTGGAATTCGTAAGTCACTTGCAACATATCCGGCACGTCGCCAGCGTCCTTCAAAGTGAATTTGCCGCCCGTCGCCACAACTGTTTTCGGCGCTTCGACGCCCATGATTTGCTGCACGGTGTCCAGCCGATGCGTGCCGTAATCGGTCATCGTTCCGCCTGCGTAATCGTAAAAATTCCGAAACGTCGAAAGAAAGCGCGAACGGTTGAACGGAACTTTGGGCGCGGGGCCTAGATAAAAATCCCAGTCCAAACCTTCGGGCACGGGTTGATCGGGGTAATTGCCGACACCATTCGGCGTGATGTTGCTGTAATTCCAAACACGCACGAAACGCACTTCGCCGAGTTCGCCCGATTGAATGATCTGCTGGACTTCACGGTAATGCGGCGCGCTGCGATGTTGCGTGCCGGTTTGGACGATGCGTTTGTAACGGCGCGCGGCTTCGACCATCAACCGGCCTTCGCGGACGTTGTGCGCCAGCGGCTTTTCAACGTAAACGTCTTTGCCCGCCGCGCATGCCAGCACCGTAATCGCTGCATGCCAGTGATCCGGCGTCGCGACGTGAACGGCGTCAACTTCTTTCAATTCCAGCAGCTTTCGGAAGTCGCCGAACTTTTTGGCCGTGCTTCCAGCCCAGCTTTGCGCGCTCGCCGCATTCGCTTCGTACACGTCGCAAACCGCGCCGTATTCAACGCCCGGAACTTTGCGCATCAAGTCAGCAACTTGCCTGCCGCGACCTCCGCAACCGACCAAGCCAACGACGACGCGTTCATTTGCGCCGTAGATACGTGAATAAGAAACAGCGGTCGTCGAAATAACCGCTGTCTGTTGAATTGCCTGTTGGATGAATTCGCGTCGTTTCATAAAGCCTCAACTTCTTCGGAGTTGTTCGTGGATAAAATCCGCGCAACGCGAAGCTAATGCCATCACGGTCAACGTCGGATTCTTTTCGGAATAATCAATGAAGCCGCTGCCGTCGGCCACGAACAGATTCTGGACATCGTGCGATTGCAAGTAAGGCGTCAGCACGGAAGTTTTCGCGTCGTTGCCCATCTTGCAGGTTCCCACCCAATGAACGCTGTCCACGCCGGGTTGCGGATTGGTATTGGTGATGACGCCGCCCGAAGCTTCTATGATTTCGGAAATCTTTTCGGTCGCGTCTTTGAAAATGGCGCGGTCTTCGGCGGTCAAACTGAAGTGCACTTTCGGAACGGCCAGCCCGTAAACATCCTTCACCGTCGGATCGAGTTCTATGAATCGTTCCGGCGAAGCGATCATTCCGTTTTGCGAATACATGCTGATGAGCGACGGCGCGCGTTCACGCACCTGACGTTTGAAACCAGCGCCGAAGCCCGGCACGTTCTGGCCAAACGAAGGATTGGAACTGCTAACGCGCGAACCTGAATCCACGATGATGTGATAGCCCTTCGGAAAATTTGGGTGCGGCTTTTCCCAGTAAAACGAAGCGATGTAAGCGTGGCTGCTTTCGGTTCCGTCGTCGTTGAAAACCGGCGCGTTGGTCAGTTGCTTCAGATAACCCTGCGCGCCCGAAGTCGTGTGCGTAATCAGATTTTTGCCAACCAGCCCGCTGGAATTTGCCAGGCCGTTCGGGAAGTGAGCCGATTTCGACAGCAACAGCAATCGCGCCGATTCAATCGGGCCACAAGCCAGCACGATCTTCTTCGCTTTGACCTCGTAACTTTTGCGCGTCCGCGCGTCAAAGTAACGAACGCCTGTTGCCGTCTTGCCGTCTTTGCTCATCGTCACTTCGGCGGCATTGGCATAAAGAATCAATTTGCACTTGCCGGTTTTCAACGCGCGCGGCATGGCCGTGTTGGCCGAAGTGTATTTGGCGTCAACGTCGCAACCGCGCATGCAATGGCCGCAGTAATGACAAACCGGCCGTTTGGATTCGTGCGGTTGGGTCAGCAGGGCTTTGCGAGCGGTAATCATCCGAAACTTTTTCGGGTCGAGTTTGTCGCAGCCTTTTTTGATTTGATGCGCCGCGCACAGCCACGGCAAAGGCTTTTGAAAGATTCCGTCCGGCACGTTCGGATGATGATCGTAATTGCCCGTCACGCCCATCAACCTTTCCATGCGGTCGTAATACGGCGACAACTGTTCGTAACTGACCGGCCATGTGGCGAAATCAAACGTGCTGTTGCGCCAGCTCAATCCCGCCCACAACAGTGATTTTCCGCCGACGGCTTTGGTCAAAAAATGGTCGAAGCGTTGATACTCGCCCGCTTTGGTGAAAGGTTCTTTCGCCCGATCCACGGTCAGATGCTTGCGCGGATCCCAGCCTCTGCCGTTTTTCGGCAATTCGTAAGGCATCGTGTGCGAATAAAAATCCTTCGCCGGATCAACCCACTTGCCTGCTTCCAGCACGACGACCGAAGCGCCCTGCTCCGCCAGTTGCATCGCAACCACGCCGCCCGCTGAGCCGGAACCGACTACACAAACATCGTAAGTTTCTGATTTCTGAATCACCTGTTCTCTCCATTGGCCCAGGGCCGAGCTGCAAAGGTCGGGAACTTGCTCAAGTCCAAGCTTTCTCCGCGTCTTTGCAGCTTGGCGTCTTTGCGTTGAAAAACTGGTAACTACTTCTTCGGAGCAGTGACCATCGGGAAATCGTCCGTGCGGAAAGGCGAAGCGGGCAGTCCGGCCTTGTTCCAGAAATTCAAGACAGGCCAGTTTTCCCAACCGAAGCGCACGGCAACGGGTTTGGCGACTTGCGGGCTTTGAACAATCACCTTGTCGCCCTTGATGACGGCTTCGGCTTCGACAAATTTCTGGTCGGCTCCGGCGATGGTGAAACCAATCAGTTTTTCGCCCTTCGCCACCAAACCGCCGCCGACGTGTTTGAAACTGAGTTCGATTCGATTGCCTTCGATTTTCATTCCCGAATAAACCGGGCCGGAATATTCGATCTTTTCGCCGTAAGTGATGGCGCGAGCGGCCAAAGCCAGCCGTTCGCCGACCGGCTGTTTCTGTTTCGGATGAATGTCCCTTTCTTCGCCGACATCGGTGATGACAGCCATTCCAGTCTTCGGCAAATTCAAAGCCAGCGCTTGAGCTTCGCGCAGTTCAGGCCAGGTTCCTGCTGGCGGAGGCGCATAAGGCGCAAGCTGCACGAACAGGAAAGTGAATTCGTCTCCCCACGCCTGACGCCAATCGCGAATCATCGCCGGAAAGATCGAGCGGTATTCATAAGCCCGCGTGGCGTTCGATTCTCCCTGATACCAGATGGCTCCGCGCATCGCGTAAGGCGCCAGCGGAGCAATCATTGCATTGAACAAACCGACAGGGCGGCTTTGATGTTCGGGTCCCATCGGTCTGGCCGGAGCAGCCGGAACGGGTTTGCCTTCTTCTCTGGCTTTGGCTGCGGCTTCCCGTTGTTTTTCCAGAGCAGCTTCCCATTTGGCTTTCGCTTCCGGCCAATCGGAAACTGCTTTGGCGTAACGTTCGCGGACTCCGACAAAGTTTGGGTCGTAACCAACCGTGAAAGCGCTCGTCCACGCTTCTGACGGAGTGCCGCCATATGACGAATTGATCAGGCCAATCGGAACTCCCTGTCGAGCCATATGCAATGCGCGACCGAAAAAGTATCCGACCGCGGAAAAATCTTTGACCGATTCCGGCGAGCATTCTTTCCATTCGCCTTTGACATCGGCGGCGGGCGCGTCTTGCGCAACGCGCGGCACGCTGAACAAACGAATCTTCGGATGATTCGCGGCGGCAATGTTTTCCAACGGATTGGCCGATTGCGCCATCGTCCATTGCATGTTCGATTGACCGCTGCACAACCAGACTTCGCCAACTAAAATGTTTTTGATCGTCAAGGTGTTTGAACCGCTGATCTTCATTTCAAACGGCCCGCCGCTTTTCAATTCTTTCAGGATGACCATCCATTTGCCGCCGTAAGCGACGGCGGAAACTTTCTGATCCTGAAATTCGACAGTTACGCTTTCGCCATCCGAAGCCCATCCCCAAACCGGCACGGGCATTCCCTGCTGCAAAACCGCTCCATCCGAAAACAAAGCGTTGAGCTTGACGGCGGCTGTGGCGTTGATGGCGAAAATGATCGCCAAACAAAAAGTGGTTAATGTGATTTTGATGAATCGTCGCATGAGTGATCTCCACAACTTCCGAAGCTTGATAAGTTCGTTGATGAATGGAACTCGCGCTCCCGGAAGTGAAAAGGCGTTTTGATGTTTGCGTGGTAAAATTTTTCGACTACAGCAAGAAATGCGGCGTCATTGTTCTTGTCTATTTCCAGACTGTCAACAGTTTCAACATCTGAATCAGGAATCGTGAATGAAATTTGATGTGACCGTTGTCCGTGAAGTCAGGTCATATATTGCAGTCAGGTTTCATATTCAGATCATTAACCGGAGCAATACATGTTCGGATATTCGCGATTAACAATTTGTGCGTCGTTATTGCTTGCGCTGACTGTTTGCGTGTTCGCTCAGGCAAATCAGTCTTCGACAAAGACAGGCGCTGGCAGCGTATCGGGCACGGTCAAACTTGGCGATGCGCCTGCGTCGGGAATTCCAATGACATTGCTTCCCGAACAAACCGGCGGGCGAGGCGGAGGCCAAGGGGGCAGAAACGCGCCGCCTCAACAGTCAAATCCAGAAGAAGGAATCATCCGCGCCAGCACGGACGAAAACGGCCAGTATCGTTTCCTCAACGTCGCTGCGGGCAGATACCGCGTCATCCCGATGGCCGAAGCGATGGTTGTCACCAGCGCTGATTCGCGCGCCGTCGGAACTTCGGTTTCAGTCGGCGAAGGGCAATCGGTCGCGCAGATTGATTTTGCGCTCGCGCCCGGAGGCGTCATCACCGGACGCATCAGCGATCACGCAGGTCGTCCTGTGATTGCTCAGCGAATCAATCTGATGGCAATCGGCGAAAATGGCCAACCTCGTCCGGTCAACGGCGGCAATCGCCAGGGTTATGAAACAGACGATCGCGGAATTTATCGCGCTTATGGTTTGCCCGCTGGTCGTTACATCGTCAGCGCCGGAGTTGATCCGAATCGCGGCGGAGGCCGTCCCGGCGGCGCCAGACAGCTTCGCTATCCTTTGACCTATCATCCTGATGTCGCCGAACAATCACAGGCGACAATTGTCGAAGTCGCTTCCGGCAGCGAGCTTGAAGGCATAGACATTCGTCTGGGTTCGCCGTTGGAAACTTACGCCGTGACTGGCAGAGTCGTTGACGCTCAATCCGGCGAACCAGTCCTGGGAGTTCCGATCAACGTCGCCAGAGAGCGCGGCGGCCCAATTGCCGCCAATACGAACAGCAGCGCTTCCGACACCGAAGGCAAATTCAAAATCAAAGGTCTGACTTCAGGACGTTACACGCTTTCGGTTCGCCCTGTCACTTTTGAAAGCGGCACGATCACTTCCAGCGATTATTACAGCGATCCGGCCAGCTTCGAGATCAGCAACTCGGACGAAAGCGGCGTCGAAGTTCGCGTCCATCGCGGAGCGAGCATCGCAGGCACGGTCGTCATTGAAGGTTCGGTTGATCCTTCGCTTCGCGCAGAGCTTTCGCGAATGATGGTCATGGCCAATGTTCGCAGCGGTCAGGGGCAAGGGACTGGTCAAGCGCAAGGCGGTCGCGGAGGCGGCAGTGGACGTTCCAGCATGTCGCCGATCAATGCTGATGGCAGTTTCAGAGTCAGCGGTTTGAGTCCGGGCACGGTCAGACTGAGCGTCAATGGCGGCGGTAACGGCTTTTCGCTGGTTCGGATCGAACAAAACGGCGCCCCGTCCAGCGGCGACATCGAAGTCAATTCAGGCCAACACATCGCGGGCGTTCGCATCGTCATCGGTTACGGATCGGGAGTGATTCTGGGGCGAGTGGTCATTGCCAGTGGCGCTTTGCCGCCTGGAACCAGATTGATGGTGACGGCCAGACCGCTCAACGGACAAGGCCAGAATCGCAACGCTCAGGTTGATACATCTGGCCAGTTCCGCATCGAAGGTTTGTTGTCGAACAGTTACGAAGTCAGATTGATTTCAGTCGGCGGCGGTTTCGGTGGAGGACAAGGCGGCGGTCGCGGTGGTCGCGGAGGCGGCGGCGGTCAGCCAATGCCGAATCCGGCAGTTCCTGCTTTCAGACTGCCGGACGTTCGCCAAACCGTCAGCGTCGTCAATGGGTCGCAGGCAAGCGTCACGCTCAGCGTAAATCTGGCTCAGTAGAAAAGAACATTAGCCATTGACCATTACCAATTAACGGTCAGGGAGTAGCAGTAAGCAAGATGGCAACGAAGCTTAAAATTTTTCCGTTCGCGCTGGCTTTGATCTGCAGTCTGATTTTGGCCGTTTCGGCTCAACAGGTCGGACAGCCGAAGCCGCAAGCTCAGGCTGAAAAGCCAAAGCCCGGTTCGATCAAAGGACGCGTCATCGGAGAAGACGGCGAGCCGTTGGCGGATGTCCAGGTGTTCGCCGTCGCCATTGGCCGCGCTGGCGAACGCAGATTGCCCGGAGGCAACGCTCCGACTCAGACCGTCACGGATGAAGAAGGCAATTTCGAGATCGCGGATTTGCCGCCGGCTTCCTATTCAATTTCGGCTTTCGTGCCGGGTTACGTTGCGCCTCCGCCCGATGAAGAATCGGGTTTGGGAATTTATCGCATAGGCGATTTCGCCAACATCGCCCTGATCAAAGGCGGAGTCATCACGGGAAAAATAACCAACGCCAACGGCGAAGCTCTGACCGGCGTCAGTGTGTCGGCCATTCGCATTGCAGACATCAACGGCGAAACCGAAGACCAATCGTTGCCGCAAGGTTTCGGGCGAAACTGGCGAACGGATGATCGAGGCATTTATCGAATTTACGGACTCGCGCCCGGCACTTACATCGTCCAGGCCGGTTCGACAAACAGAAACCGTCCCGGCGGAAATCCGCTTTCACCTTTCAACGAAGATGCGCCGACTTATTACCCGTCATCGGCGCGCGATGCGGCAATGCATCTGGCAGTTTCCGCCAGCAGCGAAATCGGAGGCATTGATATTCGCTACCGCGCCGAAAAAGGCCGAGCAGTCAGCGGACAGGTCGTTGCCAAAGCCACGAATAACGCCGGAAGCAATTCCGGTTTGAACTTCAGCGCGACGTTGATTGCTCTGAGTTTGCCCGGAACCGATTCGGTCGTCGCGACAACCTCGTTGATTGCCAGACCGTTTGCCAGGCCGTTTGGAGGAGGCGGGCGAAACTCGCAAAACGAATCAGCCAGCTTCGCTTTTTATGGAATTCCCGACGGCGAATATGAAATCAGCGCGCGTCGCAACGGCTTCGGCGCAAACGAAAGCGACGCCATTGCCGCGCCAAGACGAGTTTCCGTGCGCGGCGCGGATGTCAGCGGCATTCAATTGTCGCTCGCGCCGTTGGCGCTGCTTGGCGGACGCGTGGTTCTGGACAAAAGCCCGATTGCCTGCCCGCTTGATCGTCGTTCTTCGCTTCAGGAAGTTTTGCTGGCTGTCGAACGCGATGAAGCGACGCTGCCGAAGGAAAGCACATTCGCTTTATTGAATCCGCTTCGCCCTGCTGCGCCGACTGCCGCAGGCGAATTCGCTTTTCGCAATCTGGAAGCCGGACGATGGCGTTTGTCTGCGAAACTGCCCGATGAATTCTGGTTCGTGCGCTCGATCAATCTGCCGGTCAAAACTCCGGCGTCGGCGGTTCGCAAAACCGCCGCTGCCGCGACTTCCGCTGCGACTTTGTCCAACGTCGGACGAAGCGGTTTATCCGTCAAGTCAGGAGAAAAGCTCAACGGATTGACAGTCACAATTTCAGAAGGCGCGGCGGGTTTGAAAGGCAATCTGGTCGCGGGCGAAGGCGAAAAACTTTCCGGCGATTACACCGTGCATTTGATTCCAGCGGAAAAAGAATCTGCCGATGAAATTCTGCGTTACGCTCAAACCAATGTTTCGAGCGACGGCGGTTTTCGATTCAAAAACATCGCGCCGGGTCGTTATTACCTGCTGGCCAAACCGTTGAAAGACGCCAAAGCGGCCAGGCCTGAAGCCTGGGATCAGAACCTCCGCGCGGTTTTGCGCAGGGAGGCCGAAGCAGCGGGTAAAATTGTTCAGCTACAAGCTTGCCAGCTAATCGCCGATTACAAATTGAACTTTTGAGCAATGTGTTGAATTTACTCGCAGAAGTTGGAAAGTTTTCTATTCAGCCATCATTCGTAACCGAGTGATGGCTGTTGCCGTCTCTGTAAACGGTTCAAGGTTTATACGACAGAGATAAATCGAATACAGTTTTGACAGAAACAAGTTGGCCTGACGTCCCACTCACCTTTTGAGAATGTACTGAAGAAAAAAACCTGACGCATTTGATTCCAATGACAGGAACTGTCGCGTCTCAACCACAGGAGAGAAAAATGAAACGTTCTGCTCTTACACTTGCGCTGGCGCTGTTGGCGTTCGGCATATTTGTTCAGGGAACTGAAGCCAAATTGGCCGCCGATATGAAAGAAGGCAAGGCCGAGTTCAAATCAATGGGGCCGCTGGCTTTCGGACCGGACGGCATTCTTTTCATCGCCGACACCAAAGCGGCGGCAATCGTGGCGATTTCGACCGGCGACACAAAACCCGCGCCCGCCGCCAAGCTGATCAAAATCGAAGGCATCAATCAGAAAATCGCCGCTCTGCTCGGGACAACCGCCGATCAGATTCTGATTGACGACCTGGCGATCAATCCGATTTCCCGCAACGCATATCTAGCGGTTTCGCGCGGACGTAGCGCGGACGCGGTTCCTGTGCTTGTCAAAGCGAATGCCGACGGCAAACTTGAAGTCGTTTCGCTGGACAAAGTGAAATTCTCGCGCGCCGAATTGCCTGACGCTCCAACCGACGCCATGGTCGGACAGGGCAATCGCCAGAGCAATCCGCGCCGCGAATCAATCACAGACATCGGATATCTGGATGGTCGTCTGTTCATCGCCGGATTGGCCAACGAAGAATTCGCTTCGACCTTGCGCTCGATTCCTTTCCCATTCAAAACCGTCGTCAACGGAACCAGCGTGGAAATCTATCACGGCGCTCACGGACGTTTTGAAACGCGCGCGCCTGTTCGCACCTTCACGACTTTCAAGATTGGCAAGGAAGATCATCTGCTGGCGGCTTATACCTGCACGCCGTTGGTTCAATTCCCGGTCAGCGAACTGAAACCCGGCGCGAAGATCAAAGGCAAAACGATTGCCGAACTGGGAAACCGCAATCGTCCGCTGGACATGCTGGTTTATGAAAAAGACGGCAAGACCTACCTGCTGATGGCCAACAGCAGTCGCGGCGTGATGAAGATTCCAACCGACAACATTGACAAGGCTGAAGGCATTACCGATCCCGTGCCCGACAAGAAAGGTCTTGGCTACGAAACCATCGAAACCTGGACGGGCGTGGATCAATTGGACCGCCTGGACAGCAAACATGTCGTTGTGCTGCGCCGTGGCGAAGGCGGTTCGCTGAATTTGGAGGCATTGGCTCTGCCGTAAATGCCAGCAAACCCTTTGGCAAAGCCTGGGGTGATGCCAAGCGCAACCCCAGGCAATCCATCGCCAAATCACGCAAGCCCGCGAAGGCGGGCGATAATTCAGGAAATTGCAGCAACGTATGATCAGTATGATCAGTCAGACATTGTGCCGCGGTCTGCCGCCCGCTTGCGCGGGCTTGTTTCATTTATGGCATCTCTTCACTGTGGTTCCGCGCGTTGCGCTTCACCACAGGCTTTATGCTTTCGCCCGCATTCGCGGGCTGAATTGGAAAGCGATGTTCTTGCTGAGCGTCGTCGCTCTTGTTTCCATAAATGCAAATTCGATCAATTTAGCTCGAACACCAGAATCCAGATTAGTTCGATGGGTTCAGCTTGCAGACGGCAAGATGTTTGTTGAAGTTACGCTATTGCCTCTGACCACATTGCGGCAAATGGCCAACTGGACGCCACAACAATTCCAAACTGTGCTGGCGGTTTATGCTGGGCAAGCAGGCGCGGGATTGCCGCCAATGTTGGGCAAGTATCGAATTGATGAGCTTGCGCTCCGCTTTGAACCGCAATTCGCCCTCGAACCCGGCGTCACTTACCGAGCTGTTTTCCTGCCGGGAAAATTGCCGGGCGGTTCCGGCAATTCGGTCATCACGGCAACGTTTACTCCGCCGCCGCGTGATCTGACGCCAACGACCGTCGTCACTCAGATTTATCCAAGCGCCGACCTCCTGCCGGAAAACCTGTTGAAGTTTTATTTGCACTTTTCCGCGCCGATGAGTCGCGGCAGCATTTACGATTACATCCGATTGCTGGACGAAGCTGGGAAAGCCGTCGAGCTTCCTTTTCTGGAAATAGACGAAGAATTGTGGGATGCGAAGATGACGCGGCTGACTTTGTTCATTGATCCGGGGCGAATCAAACGCGGCGTCAAACCGTTGGAAGAGATTGGCCCTTCGCTGGAAGCCGGAAAGAGCTATACGCTGGTCATCAGTCGCGAATGGCAGGACGGAAACGGAAATCCGCTCAAGGAAGATTATCGAAAATCATTCAAGGTCGTGCCGCCGGATCGCGAACCGCCCGATCCTGCTAGTTGGCAAATCAAAGCTCCGCCGGTTGGCACGCACGAACCGCTGACGGTCGTTTTTCCCGAACCGATGGAACACGCGCTGGTTCAACGAATGATTCGCGTGGTGGCCGAAACCGGCGAAGCGGTTGCAGGAAACATCACGCTAAATGATCATGAACGCCGTTGGACTTTTATTCCTGACAATCCGTGGCTTCGCGGCCAATACAACCTGGTCATACAAACCACGCTGGAAGACCTGGCGGGAAACAACATCGGCAAACCATTCGAGGTGGATTTGTTTGAAGGCATTCAGCGTCAACTCAGCGCCTCGACCATCAGACTGACTTTTGGAATTCGCTGAATTCCATTTATCAACGCGGTTCTATCAACCAGAGAGGATTTTCCGAACCATGAATAAAAACGATCAGTTTTACACTCGCCGTCACTTTTTGGGCAGCGCGGCTTTTGGTATTGCCGGAGCGATCGGCGCGACTTCGCTGTTTGACCCTGGCGTCTTCGCCCAACAACTGATTCAGACTCCGGCTCAAACAGAAGGACCGTTTTACCCGGACAAATTGCCGCTGGACACGGACAACGACCTGCTGGTCATCAACGACAAGATCACGCCTGCTGTCGGCGTGGTGGCTTACGTCAGCGGACGAATTCTGGACGCGCGCGGCGAACCGATTCGCGGAGCGCTGGTCGAAATCTGGCAATGCGACAACAACGGCGC
>CAYRQB010000172.1:0-12477 GCA_964426025.1 uncultured Heliomicrobium sp. | reverse complement strand
CGCATCGAACGCGTCGGCGGTTATTTCAGCGGAGCCAGCGGCGGCACGGTTTACACGGGCGACGCCTGGCCTGAGGAATATCGCGGCAGCATCTTCACCGGCGAAGTCAGCGCCAATCTGATTCATCGCGACACGCTGACGCCCGACGGCGTGACCTTCAAAGCCGCTCGAGCCAAAGAGGCCACAGAGTTTCTGGCTTCCGAAGATCAATGGTTTCGTCCCTGCAATTTCGCCAACTCGCCCGACGGCAATTTGTATTTCATGGATATTTATCGCTTGTTCATCGAAACGCCGGAATCCATTCCCGAAGAGATCAAGAAAGGAATGGACTTTTACGCTGGCGATACGATGGGGCGCATTTACAAACTTACGTCAAAGAATCCGCGAACCAAACGCGATTTGAAACCACGACTTGGCACGGCGAGCACTGAAGAACTGGTCAAAACTTTAGAGCATGAAAACGGATGGCATCGCACGACGGCTCAGCGATTGATAGTCGAACGTCAGGACAAATCGGCGATTCCTTACCTGAAGCAATTGTTTGAACAGACGCAATCTCCGCTTGGCAAAATTCACGCGCTGTGGACGCTGGAAGGTTTGTCTGCGCTGGAAGAACCTTTGGTTTTGAAAGCTCTGAAGGATCAGCATCCGCGAGTCCGCGAGCATGCAGTTCGCTTGAGCGAGAACTTTTCCAAATCGAAGACGACGCAATCCGCAGTGTTGGCGATGGCGAATGATTCGGACGAACGCGTGCAATTTCAAACGGCTTTCACTTTGGGGCAGATGAAAGACAATCAGGCGCTCGATGCTTTGGCCGGTCTGGTTATGAAGCACGCCGACAATCAATGGTTTCGGCTGGCCGTGCTGAGTTCGGTCAACGATTCGTCGGCGCAATTCTTCGCCTTGTTGCGTAAGAAAGATTCGACTTTCGAGAACGAACAATTATCAGCGCAACTCGCCGCTTTGGTCGGCAGCAAACACGACGCGAATGAACTTGCCGGATTCTTGAAGCTGATCCCGGCGCTGAAAAAGCCTGAAGCCGCTCTCGCCGGTTTGAGCAAAGGATTGAAACTGGCCGACGTGAAAAACCTGCGCGTCGCTGCCGCCGAGCCTGTCTTGATGGCTTTGCTGAGCAACGAAAACGAAGCCGTTCAAAAAGCCGCCTGGGAAACGGCTCGGTTTTTTGAATTGAAGGGTCTAGTGCAAAAAGCTTTGGCCGACGCACAGAACACCAGCTTGCCTGTGAAAACTCGCGTGACGGCAGTCAGAGCTTTGCGCGGCGGCGAGTTCGCCGCGGTTTCGCCGATACTGCAAAAACTTCTGGCAGATCAAAACTCGCCTGAATTGCAGGCTGCGGCCATTGAATCGCTTTCGGCTTTTGACGATGCCTCCATCGCTTCCGGTCTGATTTCACAGTGGCAGAAATTCTCGCCGGAAATCCGACAAAAAGCTCTGGCCGCGCTGCTCAGCGAACGCGAGCGCATGAAAGCTCTGATGAAAGGTTTGGAAGAGGGAAAGATCGAACGAACGATGGCTGATCCGGCGATGCAGGCCAAGCTTTTCGATCATCCTGATAAAGATGTGGTCAATCGCGCTCGGCAGTTTTTCAAACAGGAAAGCGACGAACGAACGGCGATAGTCGTCGGTTACAAAGAAGCTTTGACGTTGACGGGCGACGTCAATCGCGGGCGCGATTTGTTCGCTTCCACCTGCGCCAAATGCCACGTTCCGCAACAGGGGCGTCCGCGCATCGGAGCCGATCTGTCCGGCATCAACAACAAGACGAAAGAGGAATTGCTGAATTCGATCATGAATCCCAGCGAAGCCGTCGAAGCCCGTTTCGTCAATTACATCGTGACGACCAAAGACGGTCGAATAGAAGACGGCATTCTGGCCAACGAAACTCCGGGAGCAGTCACGCTGCGCAACGCCGACCGCGACGTGACGATTCTGAGAAAGAACATCGCCGAAATTCGCGCTTCGACGATTTCGCTGATGCCGGAAGGTTACGAAAAGACGCTGAGCAAACAACAGATCGCCGACATCATCGCTTACCTGCGCGGAGGGCTTTGAACGGATTTGCACCTTGTAACTTTTGAAGCAGGACTTGGACTCAGTCTCAAATCCAGCTTCCTTTCCTTGAGCTTTCAAACACCGCTTCGATGACTTTCATATTCGCTACGGCGTCTTCCAGCGGAGTCAGAACCGGCGTGTCGTTCAACACGGCCAGCGAAAACTGATCGAATTCAATCGTGTACTGGTCGCAGATGTCGAAAGTGATTTCTTCGATCTTGTCGCCTTGCTGATGCCACATTCGCGTAGGTTTGTCGGGCGGAGCATTGAATGGAATTTCGATTTCTATGCGGCCTTCTGTTCCGTAAATGTTGACGCGCTGGTAAGGCGACAACTGAGTCGAGCAGGTGAAAGTCGCAGTGCCTCTGCCAAAATCCAATAGCCCCGAAGCCAGCCGGTCGGTTTGAAACTGCGGATCGAATTCGACTATGCCCATTACGCGCTTCGGCTCTTCGCCGAAAATGAATCGCGAAAGCGAGATGTTGTAACAGCCAATGTCCATCAGTCCGCCGCCGCCAATGCCTGCTTTGTTGCGAATGTTATCGGGGTTGATGTTGTAGTAGGAAAAGAAAGAATGAACGGTCCGCAGTTCGCCGATTCTGCCTTCATCAACCAATCGTTTGGCCAATTGCCATTGCGGATGCAGGCGGTACATAAATGCTTCCATCACTTTCAGCTTCGGATATTGCTTCGTTGCATCCAGCAATTGCCGAGCTTCCACCGAAGTCAATCCAATCGGTTTTTCGCACAGCACGTGTTTGCCTGCTTCCATCGCTTTGATCGTCCAGGGAACGTGCAGGTGATTGGCCAGCGGATTGTATACGGCGTCAACGTCCGCGTCGGCCAGCAGTTCTTCATACGATCCGTAAGCTTTGGCGATGCCGAGCCGTTCCGCTTCTTCGCGGGCTTTTTCCGGATCGCGCGAAGCGACGGCGGTGATTTCGGCGTGCTGGCAGAATTTGACTGCCGGGATGATTTTGTTTTGGGCGAATTTGGATGTGCTCAATACTCCCCAGCGAACTTTGCTCATTCTTCTTCTGTTGCTCCTTCGTCTGATTGGTAAGGTTTCCAGCCCGTTCGCCAATCGTAGGCTTCAAGGCCGGAGAAGTTTTTCTTGTAATCGTAAAACGACTTTCCGCGGTAAGCGTAACCAGGATAGTAATACCTGCAACCGCGCTGGCGCGAATATTCAATTGCCTGAAGAATCATGAAAATACCCAAACTGCGTCTGGATTCTTCAGGCTCGAACATGGCGTAAACCGATGAAGTGGATATTTGACCAAGATCGAGAAAACTGACGCCGATCAATTTGTCATCGTCGTTGTCGAAGACGGCGATTTCCTTGTTCGGGCAAGGGGTGTCGGCTGGGCTGGCCGACAGAAAATCATAGATCGTATCCGGCACGCTGTGTCTGAATCGTTGTTTGTGACGCTGAAAAAGCTGCTGTTTGAATTCGTCAACGAATGAATCTCGAATGACGATCCGCAAATCCAGATTTCTTGAACAGGCTCGTTTCTGGCTTTTCGATGGTGAAAACTTCGTCAGGTCAATTCTCAATGGGATGACCACTCTGGCTTCGTCGTCGTGGTAGCCGATCGAGTAACGGTAAAAGTATTCGCCGAAATGTCGCCAACCCATTGCCCACAGCTTATCCATCTGTTCCGGTGTAACGCGGTGGCGCAAAAAGTATTCGTTGATGAATTGCATTGCCTGGGACATATGAACCCGAGTGTTCAAAAAGTATCAGCAACTATGGCTTTTAAGAAAATAACTTCCCGCGAATCACGCCGATTACGCGAATGAAAAGGATTTTTTACCGGTTTGAGAACCCGCTATCTTGTTGGTCAGGTTGAAGCTATTGAATAGCTTTTTCCAAAGTATCTGCGCTCATTCGCGTTATCCGCGGGAAAAACATTTTCTTGAATTCTATAGCTGCCGGGCGTTGTTACGTCTCGCTCATCTCGATCCATTTGACGATTCCTTCCAATGGCTCGTAGCTGTAAAGCTTTTCCAGCAACTCGACTGCATCGGACGATTCGACGACCAGGCTTCGGTAACGCGGCAGTATGAAGCTTTCTTCGATGGCGCGGTCAATCATCATCAGCAGCGGATCGTAATAACCGGCGACGTTCAGCAGGCCAATCGGTTTTTGATGTATGCCGAGTTGTCCCCAGGTGATGATTTCCAAAAGTTCTTCAAAAGTTCCGAACCCGCCGGGCATGGCGATGAAAGCGTCAGACAGATCAGCCATCATCTCTTTGCGTTCGTGCATGGTGTTGACCACGCGAGTGCTGGCGCTGGGATGAGCGCGCTCCTTTGTGGCCAGCGCGTAGGGAATGACTCCTATCACTTCGCCGTTTGCTTCGATGACGGCATTGGCGATTGCCCCCATCAACCCGATTCCGCCAGCGCCGTAAACCAGACCGATGGATTTTTCCGCCATCGCTTTTCCCAGCGCGTGAGCCTGATCAATATACAAATGATTTCTCCCAGTGCTCGATCCGCAGAAAACGCAAATCCTTTTGATTGTTCGTTCATTCATTCGTCAACCATTTACCTCCTGCAACAAGTGAAACAGGCTCCGGCCTGTTCAAGTATCGTGAAAGTCCGACGTTGAGCTTACTCCAAGCTTTCTGCGAAAACTACCCATCAATTTTTCATTTCGGGCGAAAAAAACGCGAGCTTGATTTATCAAGAACCATCGTTTAACTTGCCTCACTGCCGCTCTCACCTTCATCGCGGCGAATTCATAAGGAAAATTCCAGAGGTTTTCATCAATGAGCAAAGCTAAGACCAATCGCAAGGGCAAAGCCGCCGAAGTTCCATCTCCAAAAAAACCCGACAAAAGCAAACGCAAATTTGTCGCCCTGGGCTTGGGCGGGTTGGGCACGCTGGCCGTGGCTGGCATTGGATACAACGCCGGTTGGTTCGGATCATCTTCAACTTCGACACCTGCTGTCGCGCCGACGCCGAATCTGGCGACGGGCAAACCGCTTCCGCCTGTGACGTTGACTGCGAGTTATCAAAATGCGCTGCAGGCAGCGAGTGAATTCACCAGCCATTATGCGCGCGAACTCAATAATCCTTCCGCTTTGATCCATTGCGTTCGTGCCTTCGGTAAAAATTTCAAATTGAACGACGGCTCGCTGGTGCTTGATTACATTTGCTCGCGCTTTGCCGCCGAAAAGGAAGTCAACGGCAAGCGATACGTTTACTTCAAACGCGACGCGGAAGTTCACGAGAACAGTTTTCTGAAAACGATGCTGGAAGCCGGAGTCAGTCACGATCAACCGATCACAGTCGGCGGCAACAAATATACGCTGCATGATCTGGGCGAAAGCGCCAGGGCTTTGTTCCGTTGCGACCTGCAAAACTTCGATCGTTACGAACCGAACCTGCTCGGCCAGCATTTGCCCTGGGGGTTGATCGCTTTTTCCATCCTGACCAAACCCGCGCAACCGACCTGGGTGAATGCTTACGGAGAAACGATTGATCTGAATGCGGTGATTGACCGCAGTCTGGCGGTTGTGGAAAGTACCTGCTCCGACATCGAATCCACGGTTGGACGCGGCGAGATGGAATCGCTGGAATTTCGTCAGGCGATTTCAAAATACAGTTGCGCAGGTATGCACAACGTTTACAGCTATTTTTCCTGTCTGAAGCACGGCTTCACCGGCAACGAATTGCAGGCGCGATTGAGCAAACTGTTTGACAACACCCTGCTCAGATTGAAAGGCGATTCTCAGGCCATCGATCGCGAAGCCGACGCCGCCAAAGAAATGGGACCGGATTTCGTCAACCGGCTGGCTGTCGAAGGGCAGGGCGGCAAGCTGGCGACGAAAGGTCGCGCACCGGCCAACACTCTGGAAGTGATGCGTTACAGGCTTCAGATCAGAATGCTCGGCCACGCTCTGGAAGCCATCAATTACGCACAACTGAATAAATTGTTCAAACTGACGTCTGAGCAAAAAGGCCGCCTGCTGGCCGGCGAGCAGTTGCTATACGATTTCATCGTCAAAATGCGCGCAACCGCTTTGCAGCCTCATATGTATTGGTACGACAAATTCGTCAGCGACATTGTCATCGCTTTCGGGCACGCCGTGCGCGCGATGAAGCTGCTGACTTCCGAAAACCCCGACACAGTGGCCTAAGTCGGAACAGACAGGATGGACAAGATTTTCAGGATGAGACAGAGCAGTCTGCGCGTATCCAAAGCCAATCCTGAAGCATCTTGTAAATCCTGTCGAAAAGAACCACTAAAGTATTGACTGATGCGAGTATGCGTTTTCTGAACAGGCAAAATCTTTTGTTGACGGGTTGGTTGATTGGATGTTGCTGGCTCAACGTCGCTTGTGCCAGCGCGCAATCAGCGGCGATCAAACCGCAGCCGATATATGAACAATGCAAAGCATTGAACGCGGGAACGGCGGTTGACGACGCTGTCGCCAAATCCGTCGCCGCTCTGAAATCTCAGGATGCGAAAGCGCGAATTCAGGCGGCGCAGCATCTGGGTCAAAGCTGCGACAAACGCGCGATTGATCCGTTGCTGGATTTGCTCGGCGATTCTGATCCGACGATTCGCATCGCCGCCGTCGAAGCTCTGGGCAAACTTGGCGATCAGGAAACAGTTCAATTGCTGATTGACATCACCGCAGATCAGGATTCGCGTGTTCGTTTAGCGCTGATCAGCGCGCTGGCTTCTTTCCCGACATTCAAAGCCAGAAATGCCGTGGTCAACAACATCGCCAACCCCAGCGGCGCTGACGTCAGCGACGAAACCGATATGCGCGTGCGCTGCGCGGCGATTCTGACTGCCTGCCAATTGAAAGATGTCAGCCATTCGCGCAAATCAATTCTGTTTCTCTATGGTTTTTTGAACAGTCAGCACGAAACGACTCGCAAGCTGGCCGAACAGACATTGCTTGAGCTTAAAAACACTCGCAACGCGCAAACAGAAATGATCGCGATTTTGAAACAAAGCAACGATCCTATGTTGCGAAGGTGGGCTGCGACCTGGATCGGCAAGATAGGTTTTACAGGCGCGCGCGATGCTTTGCAGGAAGCGGCGGCGATTGACTCCGACGCCTCTGTCAAAAGGCTTGCGGCTGAATCCTTGAAACAATTGCCGCAGTGAAGCCGAAGGCATTGGGTCGTTCGTTGGCGGGTCTGAAAAGCTTGTGCTATGCTGCGCCCTCTTTCAAATCACATCATCAATAATAAAAACAAGCTGGCAGCTTGTGCCACTATTTCGGAGGAATCGCTTTGAGCGTTCTGGTTGATAAAAATACTCGTCTTATTGTTCAAGGTCTCACCGGCAAAGAAGGAACTTTTCATGCGCTGCAAATGCGCGATTACGGAACGAACATCGTTGGCGGAGTCACGCCCGGCAAAGGCGGCACGACGCACGAAGGCTTTCCGGTTTTCAACACCGTCGCCGATGCCGTGAAAGATGCCGGCGCGAATGCCAGCGTGATTTATGTTCCACCGCCGTTTGCCGCCGACGCGATTATGGAAGCCGCCGACGCGGGCGTGAAATTGATCGTCTGCATCACCGAAGGCATTCCGGCATTGGATATGGTCAAAGCTTTTCATTACGTGCAGGCTTGCGGAGTTCGCCTGATCGGCCCGAACTGTCCCGGCGTCATTTCGCCCGGCAAATGCAAAGTCGGCATCATGCCTGCGCGAATTCATCTGGAAGGCCGTGTCGGAGTCATTTCCCGCAGCGGCACGCTGACTTATGAAGCCGTCGGCCAATTGACCGCGCTCGGCATCGGCCAATCAACCTGCATCGGCATCGGAGGCGATCCGGTCATCGGGACGACTCAGCGCGATGCAGTGGAATTGTTCAATAACGACCCGGACACTGATGCCATAGTCATGATCGGCGAAATTGGCGGCAGCGCCGAAGAAGAAGCCGCTGAATACGTCAAAGCCAATGTCAAAAAGCCTGTGGTCGGTTTCATCTGCGGACAAACTGCGCCTCCGGGACGAAGGATGGGACACGCCGGAGCGATCATCTCCGGCGGCAAAGGAACTGCTGACGAAAAGATGAAAGCGATGACAGCCGCCGGAATTCACGTCGTCAAAAGCCCCGCCGACATCGGAGCAAAGGTCAAGGAAGTTTTGAAGTAGGGATCATCTCAAAGAGGTTTTCGAACAAGGGGAGCATCGGCTCCCCTTACTTCATGGTCTGACAACGTTGCGCAATCGGCCAATAGAATCAATAATGGATGCACACCTTCTCAACCAGCAGAAAAGGAGAGCTACGATCATGCGTCACAATACGAAATTTTGGGCGACAGTCTTTGCCAGCTTATTGATGATGAGCGCGTTGGCCGTCGGTCAATCAGGCCGCAAACAGAAGAAAGCCGAAACTCAGCCGCCTGTGCAAGGCGTCAATCAACCCGAAGCCCGCACCGTTCCCGAACCGGAAATCGCTCCAGAAAAACCGAAGGAGAAAGACCCTGGCAAAGCGATTCTGGTCTCGTCGAACATGCCTGACCTGGAAATACCTATGTTTTACGCCGACACCGCCCGGCAAGGCTGCGTCAGTGAATTGCGCAATCAATTGAAAGGTCTTTCGGTCAGGGAAGAGCGCAATCAAAATCGCAGCGACGCCATGAAAGCCGCCAAAGACGACGACAAAACTTACATTGTTTGGATCGAATTGCTTTACGACCGGTTCGGCACGGGCAGCATGAATGGTTTGGATATGCGTTACACGATCTTCGAGCCGAAGACTGGAAAGGTTCTGGGCATGGGATCGGGCTTTCCGTCACAACCGGGCGGAATGTCAGGGCCGCCAATCGGAGCTTCGCGCGATCAGGTTTATATTGACTGGGCGGGACGCGACATCGCTCGTCAGGTGATCAAACGGCTGAATCTGGGCAGCTCGTGGTAGCTGAAAAAGCTATTCGCGGTTTATGACTTCAGCCGACTAAACAACATCTGCAAATCTTCCGGCAAAGGAGCTTCGAAGCTCATCGGCCTTTGATCTGCCGGGTGTTTGAAGCTCAACTTGAAAGCGTGCAAAGCCTGCCGCGCAAATTCTATTTTTTGCGCCGGAGCGTTTTCGTAAACGTACATTCGTTCGCCGACTACAGGATACCCGCGCAGACCCGCCTGAATGCGAATCTGATTTCTCTTGCCGGTCACCAATCGGACTTCGATCAAACTGGCTTCCTTGAATTTTTCCTTCACGCGATAACGACAAACGGCTTCCTTGACCGAAGCTTTGCGGCGATTGCCGGAAACTTCCGCAGGTTGCTGTTTCAAACTTTCCTGATCCCATTCCAGCAAATCGCGCCAAGTTCCCGAATCGGGATTCGGCAGGCCATGGACCAAGGCCAGATAAACACGCTCTGCATCGCGTCGTTCAAACTGATCCTTCAACTTATGCTGAGCGTCGGCTGTCTTGGCGAAAACGACCAGACCTGAAGTGTCGCGGTCAATGCGATGAACTACCAGCGGGTCGCGCCGTGTTGAACGCAAATGATGTTTGACTTGATCGAACAACGAAGGCTCGTCCGGTTGCGAAGCCAGCGGAACGGTCAGCAATCCGGCGGGTTTGTTGATCACCAGCAGAGAAGCGTCTTCGTAAAGCAGGTGCAAATCGCCTTCGCGGCGCGCGGCGAATCGGCGTTCGGAACTTCCCGGACGATCCATCCACAATCGAATCGCGTCGCCCGCTTGCAATCTGCGTCCGGCGTCAACCGTACTTTGTTCGACATCGTTGACGAAGACTTTGCCTTTTTCGATGGCGGCCAATGATTTCGACCGCGAACTCAGGCGATCAGGCGCAGCCAGCCATTTGTCCAGCCGAATGTCTGCTTCTTCATCGCTAACTTTCCATGTTTGATTGCTCATTTGGTTAGCACTTTAGCAAATTTTTTCCAGCTTGGCAGACTTCATTGGCAAACTGGGTTAAGATGTCTGTCGTCAACCCGACTTGAATCTGATTCCAGCGGTTGTCGCCCAACCGCTACCTTGTTGGCCCCGAAAACCCACAATCCGAGTTTATCATCGTGACTCCGCAAACGATTTCGCATTACCGCATCATATCGAAGCTCGGCGCGGGCGGCATGGGTGAAGTTTATCTGGCCGAACACATGAAGCTGGGCCGCCGCGTGGCGTTGAAGATTCTGCCTGCGCGTTTTACTCAGGACGCCGAACGATTGCGAAGATTCGAGCAGGAAGCGCGATCAGTCAGCGCGCTGAATCATCCGAACATCCTGACCATTTATGAAATCGGAAAGGCCGAAACCGAAACCGGGACGATTTATTTCATGGCCAACGAGTTCATCGAAGGCCAGACCTTGCGCCAACGAATGTCTGCCCGGCGATTGAGCCTTGACGAAGCGCTGGATTTCGGAATTCAAATCGCCAGCGCGCTGGTTGCCGCGCACGACGCAGGAATCACACACCGCGACATCAAACCTGAAAACATCATGCTGCGCCACGACGGTTACGTGAAAGTGCTGGATTTCGGACTGGCCAAACTGACGGAAAACACATTCCTGCGCAGTTTCGATCCGTCTGTGACCCAGGCTGAAACAGTTGATGTTCCGGCGGCGGGCGATCCTTACGCGACAACGCCGCACGCATTTGGAATGCCCGATACCAGTCCCGGAGTGATTCTGGGAACAGTCAGTCATATGTCGCCGGAACAGGCTCGCGGCCAGAAGGTTGATTCGCGGACTGACATTTTCAGCTTCGGCATCGTGCTTTACGAAATGGTTGCCGGGCGTCCGCCTTTTGAAGCCAACACCACTGGCGATATGTTGGTGGCGATTCTGGATCGAGACCCGCCGCCGCTGGCGCGCTTTGCCGCGAATGCGCCGAACGAAGTTGAATGGATTTTGACGAAGGCTTTGGCCAAAGATCGCGAGGAGAGATACCAGGTTGCCAAAAGCCTGCTCAACGATCTGAAGCGACTGCATAAGCGTTTGCAATTGGCTGGTGAACTACAAACAGACGATGACAGCCCGTATCGCACTTCGCCGATGGAACCCCGTCATCAGCTTGAAAAACTGGATTCCAGCGATTCCGGTTCAGTGTTGACGGATTCCGGACGCGTGCGGTCCGGCGCTGAAAGTCATTCACAAAGGCTGCGGTTGCCGAAGTCCCTGGATTCATTGGCCGTCCTGCCGTTCAGCAGCATCGGTGACGATGAAAATCTGACTTACCTGAGCGAAGCCATTCCCGAAAGCCTGATCTTCAATCTGTCGCGATTGCCGCAATTGCGCGTCAAGGCATGGAGCACAGTCGCTCGTTACCGCGAGCGCGAAACTGAGGCTTTGGAAATTGGCCGCGAATTGGAAGCGAGCGCGGTTTTCACCGCCAGGCTTTATCAAATCGGCGACAAGCTGGTGATCAAGGCCGAACTGGTTGACACGGAAGACGGTTCGCAACTTTGGGGCGGTCAGTATCAGCGAAAGTTGGAAGACCTGTTTACCATCGAACAGGAGCTTTCACAGGAAATCTGCGACCATTTGAAACTTCGCCTTAACGAGGAAGAGCGTCAACGGCTGGTTCGCCGATACACTGAAAACGCCGAAGCTTACCAGAATTACCTGAAAGGCCGTTATTACTGGCATCAGCGTTCGGGTCCCGGTTTGAAAAAAGCCATTGAACATTTCAATGCGGCGATCAGGCTGGACGATGAATATGCGCTGGCTTATTCAGGCCTGGCCGATTGTTTCATACTGCTGGGAGTTTACGGAGCCGCTCCGCCGCGCGTGATCATGCCGAAGGCCAAACAGGCCGCCGAACGCGCGCTGGAAATTGACGAACATCTGGCCGATCCTCACGCCTCGCTCGGCGCTTACCATTGTTGGTACACCTGGGATTGGACGGCGGCGGAACGCGAATTCAAAAAAGCAATCGAACTCAATCCAGCCTACACCAACGGTTATCACTGGTACGGTTCGATTTTCCTGCTGGCGCGGAATCGTTTTGACGAGGCGTTGGAGATGGAGAGAAAAGCTTTGGAGCTTGAGCCGATGACGATGGTCATTCGCGCCAGCTTCATCTGGATCAATTACCAGGCGCGGCGTTACGAAGAATCAATTGCCTGCGGCGTGGAAGTGGTTGAAATTGATCCCAACTTCGCGCTTGGACGATTTTATTACGGACTCAGTTTGGCGCAGTTGAATCGTTACGACGAAGCGATTGAACAATTGACCAAAGCTCTGGAACTTTCAACCGGCGGAGCGCTGATCAAAGCGGCGCTGGCGAACATTTACGCCGTTGCGGGTTACCGCGAACACGCCGAAAACATTCTGGCCGAATTGCAATCCTTCCCGACCAATCGGGATGTTTCACCATTCTTTCTGGCCTTGATTCACGTTGGTCTGGGCGATGTCGAACGCGCGCTGCAAATGCTGGAAGACACGGTTGAAGAGC
>CAYRQB010000171.1:0-12493 GCA_964426025.1 uncultured Heliomicrobium sp. | reverse complement strand
TGTAGGTTTCGTAATCGTAGCGAAGCTCGATTCGATTGGGCGCGATTATCTTCTGCCCTTCGCGGCGCAGATTGTCGTCCACAGCCAGTTCCAGATGAGGAATCAGCGCGGCCAAATCGGTTCGCGGCAACGGTGTGCGCCGCAAAGCGAAATCAATCACCCCGCCGACGCGCTCGAAAAACCGGCGGATGAAAAACTCCGCGCGGTTGGTCAATTCAGACAGTTTCGGTTCGCTGCTCATAATCATCTATCGGCAAGAGCTGATTTTTTGATCAGTTTTCAGTTGTCTTTATGGGATCAACCACGGGGAGCACAGGGGACACGGGGAAAGAAAAACCGAATCTGCGGTTCATCCCCCAATTTATCCCCGTGATCCCAGTGTCCCCCGTGGTTTTTTCTTTCCGTACTCTCAACTGCAAACCAATCTTGGTCACACTTGCCACGACCGAACTAACGATTCGCATCCGATCAAAGTTCATTACACTTCATTAGCTGTTATTCGGCCAGGCTGACGTTTGTTTGACTGAGTTCGCGGAAGAGCCAGGCTTTGGCTTTCAGCCATTCGCGTTTGATGGTGATTTCCGATACGCCCAAAACTTCGGCGGTTTCGTCCGCGCTCAAACCGCCGAAATATCTCAATTCGACGATCTTGCTTTTACGTTCGTCAACTTCGGCCAATCGTTCCAACGCTTCGTGCAAAGCCAGCACATCAACCGATTGTTCCGAAGCGACGGCCAGGCCTTCGTCCAAGGTTATTTGCTGAGCGCCGCCTCCGCGTTTGGCGTATTGCTTTGACCGCGCGTGATCCACCAACAGATGGCGCATCACCTGCGCGGCTATCGCAAAAAAGTGCGCGCGATTTTGCCAGTCAACATCCTGTTGATTGATCAGCCGAAGATAAGCTTCGTTGACCAGCGCGTTGGTTTGCAAAGTGTGAGTCGAACGTTCGCGGCTCATATACCTTTTCGCCAAACCGCGCAGTTCGTCATAAACCAGCGGCATCAGTTGATTCAACGCGTCGTCATTGCCGTTGCGCCAATCAACCAGCAGCCGCGTGACATTACCGGTAGTCGGGGTCTTCATTGGTGTCATCCTTTTTTTGTTTAATGCCTGGGCAACGAGTTAGACCGCAATTTCTCGTTTGATCGAAAAAGATTATACCTTCGCATCAAGCCCGGCTACTACTCGTTCGCGTGATTAAAGAAAAAACCTCCTGAACATTTCCATTTCAACTTTCTTTCGGACGCGTGATACGGCTTTCGCCAAATCCCCGCTTACGTAAGTGGAGAAGGAAATAAATCTCATCGCGATGATGAGCAATTTATGTGGTTCACAACAAAGGAGAATCGAAAATGACAACTACACTTCGTATTCGCACTAAACTGTTTTTTGCCGTGTTGACCAGTCTGATGGTTGTGTCAATGGCGCTCGGCCAGGCGCGGCAGGGAAAACAAATTGAAAACGTCCAGCCTGAAATTACCGGAGAGCAGATCGCCAGAATGACGAAGCCGTATATTTTGGAAAGGCCTATCAAGAGGCAGGTTGGCAGACAGACTGTGACTTTTACTCCCGCGTCCGTGACTGAATCGGATTTGGAAAAGGGAACAATCATCGGCAAGCTCGACACTCAGTTGAAAGGCGGCAAGACCGGTTTGCCTCCGGGCAGTTATCACATCTACGTTGCCAAAGCCCGTGGCGGTTGGAAAGCTTACGCCGAATCGAATGGCAGGATCGTCGGGCAAACCAGCGATGTCGCCGTGACTTCGGGTTCGCCGGTCAATGCAGCGGCCAGAGTGGCGATGCCCGTTGGCCCTCAGCTCGAAGCCGATCCGCAACAGATCAAAGTCACGGTTGAGGTTGAATGCAAAGGAAAGGGGAAAGGCTGCACAATCAAGGTCGTGATCGTTTTCTAAAAGCAATGGTTCAGTGTTCACACTTCAGCGCGTGAGAATCACAATCGTTCAGAGTTCACGATTCAGCTTGTGAGGTTCAGGTTGAAAAGTGAACTCTGAACTCGTTCCGGTTTACTTTCGGCTCATAACATAAACGCCGCCCGAAACCGATCCGGCGTAAATTCGATTCGGATCGAAAGGATCGCCGATAATCGCCAACATCTTCATGCTAGGCAACTGGCTGATGTCCAACCTGTCCCAACTCCAACCGCGATCTTTTGAATGGTAAACCGTGTTGCGAAAATCGTCGTAAAGATAAAGTTCGTTGGTTTTGACTTCATTGACCATCAAAGCTCCAACACTGACCAATTGAGGCATGCCGCCGCCACGATGTTCCCAGCTTTTACCGCCGTCCATCGAACGGAAGAATCCATTGGTAGCTCCCAAATAGATTGTCGAAGGCGACTGCGGATCGAAAACGACTGAGCGAATTCTTTTCACCTCTTCTTCAACCTGAATCGGTATCAACTGAAAACTGGCTCCATTGTCGGCGGAAACGAAAAGTCCTTCTTCAGTTCCGAGCAAAATCACTCCGGGCAGATGCGGTGTGGTGGCAATCGAATTGACGCGCGGTTGAACCGGCGGGGTAATGTCGCTTTCAACAGCCGGTCGGATTCTCATTTCTTTCCAGCCTTTCTTTTCGTCGTCGGTGAAAAACAACCCGTCCCAGGTCGAAGCAATCATCCAATCTTTGTTCGGCTGATCGGCGACATCGCCACTGCCATCAGGGTTTTCAATCGCCTGATCAATACGTGCTTTAAGCGGAACCAGAGCGAAGACCTGGCTTTGCAAATCAATCCTGTCGCTGGGCGCAGGCTTTGGTGGTTCGGGTTTCTTCACTGAAGCTCTTGTCGTTTTATTCGTCTTCCTTCCGGAGTTTTTTGCCGCTGTCGCTTTTGGCTTTGGCGAAGTTTTTGATCGAGTCTGATTATCCGCAACCACTCTTGGCCGTCCGCCCGCCTGAGTGGAATTTGTCTGCGCAGGTTTGCCGCCAGTTGTTTTTCCGGTTGCAGCTTTTTTCTGTTTTGCTTCGACAGGTTCTTCGCGTTTCACGTGGGTCCAGTTGCGACCATTATCATCGGATCGGAAAACGCCGTGATTGGTTCCGGCGTAAATGGTTTCGGATCGTACGGGCGATTGATAAAGCGAGTAAACATCGCGAACTCCCATTCCGTTGACGGATTGTTGCCAGGTGATGCCGCCGTCTTCGCTGATGAAAAGACCGCCGTTCAGTCCGTCAAAAAGCACTCCGGCGTAAATTCGGCTACGCTCTTTGCCGTCAGCCAGAACCGCAGGGACTTTGCGATTGATGAATCCGGCATTGCTCGCTTCGTAAGTTTCGCCGGCGTCCAGGCTGATCAAAACGCCGTTGTCCTGTGTGCCCAGTAAAACTCTATCGGGTTGCGATGGATGAACGGCGACGGCGTTGATGACCAGATTTGCCGAAGTCACTTGCCGCCATGTGTCGGGTTTGCCATCGCCGGTCGAAATCCACAATCCTTCGGTCGTTCCGGCAAAGATGGTCGCCGGTCTGGTCGGATGACGGTAAATGACGTGAGTGCGGCGGCTGCTGTAGGGGATTCCCTGAAATTTCGTCCAAGCGTTTCCGGCATCTTGCGAACGGTAAATGCCGCTGCAGGCGCTCATCATGACTGTGTTTGGATTTTCAGGATCAATGTGAATGGTGAAGATGTCTGAATCGTCAATCATTCCGATTTCCTTATGACCAGTCCGCTTCCAGGTTGCTCCGCCGTCGGTTGTCTTCCACGGCAGGTGATGAGTGCCGACATAAATGGCTTTGTCGTCTCGCGGATCAATCGCCACTGAATGAAAGCCGCGCAATTCAGGGTCGCCGACATAAGTTATCAGTTCCCATTTGTTGCCGCGATCAGATGATCTGTAAACGCCATTGCTGGCGGCAATAACCATGAAGTTGGCGTCGCTGGCCGATTGTGAAAAGCTGCGAACCGCGCGCGCGCGCATTGCTTCGACTTCGCGCCAGCTTTCGCCGTCGTCCTGGCTGATGAAAAATCCTCCGCCGATGGTTTCGTCGCCGATTTCAATTTGTGGTTTGACTCCGGCATAGATCGTTCCTGTTTTTTCCAGATCGAATTGAATGACAGTGACAATAAAACCGTTGGCGCGAATCCCCGGGCGCAATCGTTTCCAAATCATTCCGCCATCGGTCGAACGATAAATCTGGCCGTCGCTGGTTCCAATCAGAATCCGATCGGCATTGCGCGGATCAATTGTCAGGACGGTCACATCGCCGCCGAACGGCCCGGTCATCTGCCAGACGCGATCGTAACTTTCTGACGAAATGCGCGTGGTAATCGTGGTGATGGCTTCCGTATTCGTCGGCCTGACAATCCTGCCGCCGGGCGAACTAATCGCGTTCCCTGACTCGTTCAATGGCGGCGTTTGCGCAAAAAGCGTGAGGTGAGGGGAAAGAATAACTACAAGACTTAAAAGTAATGACAAGCGGTGTTTCAGTTTATTTAATTCCATCCATTATCTCCGTTACCAGATTTCCCGAAGAGCGATCTTGAAAGACCGCCTGCAGGAGGGGGGCAATCCAAGCAATTTCAATCTGCCAGGATTCTAAATCAATTCGTTCAGCTTTTGAACGAAGAAGATCGAATGAAGCAACTCGGCTGGAAAATCGTCCTGGTATGGCCGACAATACCCGTTGCACTGCCTGTTGCACTGAAAGAAGGAGTGAATCGAATGAAAAGACGAATTGTTTTTGCAGTGACGCTGTTGGCCTGCGCCATCATATATCCGGGCTTATTATCCACAACATCCGCGCAAAGCTCTGTTCGGACACAATTGCCGAACCAACCTCTGACGCTGCAGGAATTGAACTTGCATCTTCGCCGCTCGGTTGGGCGAAACATGACCGAAGCCGACCTGGCAGTTCATATTGAGAGAGTTGGAATAACTTTTGAAGCGACGCCGGAGGTAATCGGGCGTTTACGGTCAAACGGCGCACATCCTTATTTGCTGAACACTATCAAACGTGCTGCGGAAAAATTGTCTGCCTCTTACGGAAAGCTGACGATCACCGGAACTCCTCCGCTCGACCCGTTTCTGGAAGAAACCAGAAGAAACGTGCGCGATTATTTGGAAGAACTGCCGGATTTCATCTGCAACCAGGAAGTTCAGCGGTATGTTGATCTTGATGGCTCAGGAGCATGGGATAAATACGATACGCTGACCTACGAACTGACTTATAACCGCAAGCAGGAAAGCTACAAGCCCATCAACGCAATTGGACGCCCGGTGACGAAATCTCTTGAGCAATCAGGCGGAGCTTACTCGACAGGAAATTTTGCTTCCTCGCTTGCCGCGCTCTTTGATCTTGAGACTAAAACGATTTTCAAACCCGCGGGCAAGGACAAACTGGGCAATCGCCCCACACTTATTTACGACTTTCAGGTGTTGAAGGAAAATTCCAAGCTGACAGTTAAGGCCGAAGGCGCTCCGCAGATCATCGCCGGTTACAGCGGCAGCATCTGGGTTGATTCTGAAACAAAACTCGTTCTGCGAATTGAACAAGCTGTGGATGATCTGCCCAGTGGGTATCCGGTGACAAACTCCGACAGCATCATTGATTATGATATGGTCAAACTTCGGGGCCTGGATGTTGAGTTCCTGCTGCCGATTCGCGCTGAGTTCATCATCGGCGACCGAAGGCAGAGACAGCAATCGCGCAATCTGCTTTATTTCAAGTTCTATCGTAAGTTCGAAACCGACATCAAATTTGTGGACGACCCTCAGGCAACCGATCCGCCCCCGACTAAACCTCCGGGCGAGTTGTGATTCAGTGTGAAAAAAGCAAAAGACGCTGCGGTCAATCGAAATGATTTTCCGCAGCGTCTTTGCTTTTGGACGCGTCAAACTCAGCTTTCACTGTAGCCTTCGCGAACGGCACAGGTAGGAACGCTGAACCGTTTCAGCCACATTGCCAGCAACCAGATCAAGCCGGGGCTGGCCGAAAGCAATCCTGAAACGATGACCATCGTTCTGGGGCTTAACCATTTCAACAATGATCCGGCCACGAGCATTGAAAAAGTCATGGAGCTAAGTTCCAACGCCCTGTCTGTTGTGAAAACTCTGCCGCGATATTCGTCCGGCAAAGTGCGCATCATCAGCGTTTCCTGAACGCCGAACTCCGCGCCCAGAATCATTCGGCTGACAGCAATGCACAGAGAAAAGGAAAAAAGAGAAGGCATCAATCCGGCCATTGCGAAACACAAACCGTGAATCAGCAATGACCAGCCGACGAAATTGCCAGCCCGTTTTTCCTGCGAAGCCCAGGCTCCGGCTCTGCGCGCCAATGCCATGCCGATGAACAGACCCGCGCCAGCCGCAGTGGTCAATGCAGCCATGCTCCAATCGCCTCTGTCTCCGGCACCGCCGACAAATTCATATCTGGCAATTCGATCGAAGATCAGATTGTTCATGCCGCCGCCGAGCGCCCAACCGACATTGACCAGAACAATGCCTCGCACAAATGGAGTCGCCCAGATAAAAGCCAATCCTTCGCAAACGTCAGTCAGAAAGCGATTGGGTCGGCGAATAATGGCTTGCTCTGTCGAAATTTGATCGTCGGCTTCCTCTTCCTCAATCCGCCTTTGTCTCATCGCCATTCGGGGAATAACCCAAATGAAAGCCGCCGAGACGATGAACGACAGGGAGTTGATGATAAAAGCCGCGCTGTAACCAAACTTTGCAGCAGTCACGCCGCCGAGCGCAGCGCCAAGCGTCAATTGCAAAAATCTGGTTGAAAACATCAGCACATTAGCGGTCAACATCTCCTGTCGCGAAACCATATTGGCGATTGATGCGTTCTTTGCCGCCTCGAAAAAAGTCGTTGCGGAGGACATCAGTCCACTGCACAAAATCGCCACCCAAACCGGCGCGCCGAAACCTACTGTCAGAAAACCAAGCGCGACCAACGCGCGAATAAGGTCTGAGGCAATCAATATCCGTCTGCGATCAACTCTATCAACAGCCACGCCGGCCAGCGGCGCAACAATCAGCACCGGCAACAATCTGGAAACCAGCAATCCCGTTGTCATCCAGGACGATCCGGAATATAGCTGTACCAATCCCAGTTCCGCGATAAAAGAAAACCACGTTCCCAGTTCGCTGATCACTTGCCCAAACCATAACCGCCGAAAATTTATGTTACTTCGCAATAAAAATCTGAAAGTCACCGACTGCATAAGCTACTCCTGTTTATCCCACGGCTCACCTCGATCCGAATCAACCAAAGGGCTTCAAATCCGGTTCAACCCAGTTGGCTCTGGCCTCCCAGGACATCAGGCGATCTCGACTGTAATATTCAAACGGCAATTTCTTGTTTGAATACAACGCTATCATCTCATTTACCAAATGAACTATCGGGCATTCCAGAGTAGTTTTTGCCAGGTACACGTGAATCATCCTGATCCAGAAAAGTGTCATCGTTTCGTGGTAACCGTTTTCTCTGGTAGTAACAATACCCTGCGCGTTGTTGTACTTCCTGATGCCATCGCGAATCCGTAGAGTGGCTTCCGCCTCAGGATGACAAATCAAATACCAACAGGCTACCGTCAAATGCGCCGCGTGGGTCCATTCAGCCTTTGGCAATGTGGTGTCCTCAAACATCGTGACCAGACTCTGTATTTCGCCGAAGCTGCTAAAACCATCAATCCTGCGTTTAACTGCTTGTGTACTCATTTTTGTACCTCAAGTAATAAAGAAAGTAAGTTGCCGGTAACCAGACACACCAAAGCCTGAAGGCGTAAGCGTTTTGATTTTCACTCACACCATCAGGCTTAGCTTTTTTACAAAAGCTACTCGATTCTTTGCCGGAGAATAAAATAGTAATGGGCGCTATCTGTTTTAACCGACTAACCACAGTATGCCCGCTTTATTATCCCCCATTTCTCCAGGTAAATTGATTCGCCGCCGCACACCGGACAGGTGTAAAAATGGTACGTGCCTGATTCCGGAAAGTGGTACTCGTTCATGAAATTGAACAGCCTGTCCGACCAACCAATTGTCATGCTTCCGGCATATATCATCCGGCGATGTCTCAACTCCATGACTGTTGCGCGTTTGAATGCGCTCAATTTTTCCACTCCGCATCTTTTGTTCGGACAAAAGACTTGCAACACCTGAGGGTTAAAATCTTGAACGGTTAACATGACCATCCTCCTTTTTAATTAGGTCACTAAGCTACGTTAGCAATGTTACCCTCATTTTTCCGTTCAACTCGCCACGACTAACACGAATTGAGCGGAGTTATTTACCGGAATGTGTGTGCGATGGATGAATTGAATAATTTATCAACCTGACTTTCCTGCTGACTTTTCTGACAGACAGAAAAGCATTTAATTCGTTTTGTAACTACGGTTTTTGGGGGCGCGTGCGCAATGACCGTATGCGCCGAGCAAAGCCTAAGCGCGCACAACCACTGCACACACGACAATTAGAAACGTTGGTTGGACTCTCACCAACTACTGCGGTTTAACTACTTGATAGCAGTTAATTCAACCGTGCCTCGAATTCTTTGGCTTCAACTGTCTCAGGCTGTTCTATAGGAACAAAGACAATACCGCGTCTTTTGTTAAACTATTTACCCTTAATGACTGACGGACGGAAACTTGTTTTATCACAGAGCTAAAAACCAAAACCCCGACCGGTTTCCATTTTCGGATACCGGTCGGGGTTTTCTTTATAACCCTTTATTTGCAGGTTGGCTAAGTTTTCAGCCTTACCTTCTCCCGGTATCCAAACCACGGAGCTTTAACATTACGCCTACGATTGAGAATGAGCTGATCATTGCAAGTCAAAACACGTCCATCCGCGACTCCTGACGGTCGAATGGCAAAGTAGTGAGCCCACGCCATTTGCGTCGCCGAAGCTGGTATCGAATTGTGTTTGTATGAGCTATTCATCAGCCTTATCCAAACCTTCAATAACTTTGTCTTGTCGTTTCGTTAATACTACTGCACCAATGTTACTTGTTTAAGTGTGGCGGCATTCTAACACAGCCTTTGTTATGGTCAATAAAAATGTCTGTTAAGTAATAATTTTTGGTTAAGCGCTTTTCTGTTCAGCGTTTGAACGAGCATGCTTTCATTCCAAGCCATTGCGAGATGAGGTGACGGTTGGTGGCCACCAATCTGTAGCCGATCAACTCCAGCAGCAACAGTAAGGGCAGCGCGTAAATCAAAAAGACTAAAAGCGTCCAGGGAAATTGCTTCCACAGAAAGTAGTTGACGGCGAATGCGCCAGCGTGGACGCTCCCTTGTCCGGTAATGATTTGAAGTCTTTTGGAGCATTCGCTGTAACTTATCCCAAACCTCATCAATTCGCTTTCGTCAAAAATTTGGTACGGCTCAACAATGAATCGCTTGTCGCCGTCCATTCGTTTTGCCGTCTCCGACGACCAGGTGCAAATGCCGCAATCGCCATCGAAAAGCAGATAACCCTTTCCCGCTCTGAGATCAATACGGTTCACAGTCTGACTCCCTTCCTCACAATAACCGTAGAGCCATCAGCGACAAATGCCGAGCTTGGTTTCGCATACAGGAATTCAGCGAATTGTTCGCCGTACACTTTTTCAATGTCGCATTCAAACTCTGCATCGCTGACTTGCCACACTCGCCAGGGCGGATGTTCGACCTTGTATTCGACAGTTCCGCCATCGCGTTGAGCCGCATAACCCCAGTAATGTTCCGCAATGAATTCCTCTTCGGAACCTGCCTCGAGCGAATATGGCTGCCCCACAGTTTTGACTCGCAGAAAATTTCGGCCCGACGATTCCATCCATCCGTATTCCACCAAGCCGCTTTTTGTGAATGATATCCCCTTCAAATCCGTGCCATGCCACATCCTGCGAGCGACGTAATTTTCGTTGTAGACAATTCGCGCAACCGTAGCAATGGCCCAACGCGGCACAATCTCTTTGACAAAAACCACCCCTCGCCGCCATCCGTCTTCGGCTTTACGCCTGACGTAAAAGCGCAAGTTGATTTCTTCGAAGTTACGGTGAAATGGGATCGGCGCTCCCAGCAATCGCGTGTTTAGAAAGAGAAAGCCGACTTCGCTGACGAAAGTTTTACCTTGCCAGTAATCCAGTTCAGTGCCTGTCGGAACATAAGGTCGCAAGATTGCCGGATCAATTTCGTAATTGATCATCGCCAGAAAACGCCATTCAGCCGAAAGAAATTCTTTTGTTTCCATAACTGTGAATCAACCAGATCAGGTTTACGATTTTGTCGCGCCGCAGTGCGTAAATTATCATTCGCAGGATTTTCCGATCCAATTCCAACTCTGTTTAACCGGACTCAAAACAAATGTGCGACACCATTGTAGCCGTTCCTCCCTCTACTTCCGAAAACGCGGTTTGGTTTGGCAAAAACAGCGACCGCGAACCCGGCGAAGCTCAGATCGTCGAGCATTTGCCCTCTCGAAAATTTTCTTCTCCGTCGAAACTGCAATGCACTTATATCGAGTTGCCCCAAGCCGCTGAAACATACGAAATCGTTCTGAGCCGTCCATTCTGGATGTGGGGAGCCGAGATGGGCGCAAACTCGCGCGGCGTCGCCATCGGCAACGAAGCCGTCTTCACAAAATTGCCTGTTCCCAAAACCGGATTGACCGGAATGGATTTGCTGCGGCTGGCGTTGGAACGTTCGGCGACGGCGCGCGAAGCTTTGGACTTGATAACTCGACTGATTGGCGAAATCGGGCAAGGCGGTTTGTGCGGTTATCGCCACAAAGGTTTCCGCTATCACAATTCATTTATCATCGCCGACCCGACCGAAGCCTGGGTCTTGGAAACCGCCGACAGGCATTGGGCGGCTGAACGAGTTCGCGGAGTGCGAACCACCAGCAACGTGCTGACCATTGGCAAAGATTTCGATCTGATTTCCGACGGAGCTTATGAATTCGCCAAAGCAAAAGGCTGGTGTAAATCGGTCAATGATTTCGACTTTGCCAAAGCATTCGGCGATCCGTTTTACCGATTCACCAGCGGAGGCGAACTTCGGCGAGCCTGCACTTATCGAAGATTGATGCAAAACGAAGGAAAAATTTCCCGCTCCGATTTCTTCTCTGCCCTGCGCGATCACGGCGGCCACAAACCCGAAGACGGCTGGCGATTGCAAATGTCCTGCGCGCACGCTTCGTGGATGAAAACACGGCAGAGCGGGCAGACAACCGCTTCGATGGTCAGCCGCTTGAGCGCAAATGATTCGTTGCATTGGCTGACCGGAACTTCTTCGCCGTGTTTGAGCGTGTTCAAACCTTTTGTGCTTGGTGACGGGTTGATTACAACCGGCCCACAAGCTGGCGAAGGATACGATTCTGAAAGTTTGTTTTGGCATCACGAACTTCTGCACCGGTTGACGCTCAGCGATTACGCGCGCCTGCGAACTTTGTTTGAAATTGACCGCCGCGAACTCGAAGCAAAATTCCTTTCGATCGGAAATGGATCGAAACCAAATTCCGCAGAATGCCAGAAAGCCTGGGACGAACACCTGGCCGTATTGCCCGATTGGATCAACCGCATCGCTCGCTCGTCTTTTACTGATCGCCGTTCCTGGCTGGCTCGAAGATATTGGCGGAATCAAAATCAGTTGGATGAAATACCAAACTTCGCCTGATACCTGATTACACAATTTCCCGCTTCTCCAATTGACAAAACGTTTTCAGCAATCAGAAACCGATTACAAGGAGGAGCTATGACCAGCACATCCGGAGTTTATCCAAACATAGACCTGAACCCGACGCGGGTTTTCGACGTTTCCCCCAACTACCTTGAAGCGATGGACAATGCCCGCTTCGTCAGAACATTCGGCCTCGCAGCCTTGTTCTTTTCGTTGATGACATTGCCGAACATCGCTGTGCTGAACATAGCAGCAAGTGTCGGATTGGGGCTGTTCGCCATGTGGCACGACAATGGAAACTATTTACGCCTGTTGTGCGTTGCTGCTCTGATCGCCTGTTCGCCCTGGCTTCCTTTCCTCAGCCCGCTGATTTTCTCTTTCGCCGTTTTCTGGAAAAGCCGCGAAGTGCTGAACACGCTGGTTGATGAAAACAGGGATGAAGACAATTGGCCGCTGACTTTTCGCCGAGCGCGAATTGGAAGCTTCGCCAGCGCCGCAGGAATAGGAATCAACTGTCTGATGATCGTGTTGTCTATCACTATGGTTCTGATCAGGTTTATCGCCGCTGAATCGTAATCGCAGTCTGGTCGTTTGTTTCAATTGCGGGTAACCACAGTCGAAGCTGCGCCCTCCCCGCCCCGAAGACAACGGCTGATCACATGGTTTCAGTCGGCACGAGCGAGTACAGTGACCTTGTTCAGAAAATTGAAACGACAAGGAGTGCCCTGATGAACAGAATAATTTTGATCAATCGCCGATTCGTAGCGTGCTCAATCGCCGTGGCAATGTTGTTTATAATTCAGACAGCAAAAACTCTCGGCCAACAACAATCGGCTCAAACTCAGCCCGCCAGACCGGAAATGGTTTTGCAGT
>CAYRQB010000170.1:0-12564 GCA_964426025.1 uncultured Heliomicrobium sp. | reverse complement strand
AAAAAGAAGGCTGCGATTTTTCAACCGCAGCCTTACAAGAGCACCATAGCAGAGAGATGATGAAACAACTGTCAAACAACTTAAATTTGTGAATGCCGCCGTTGCTCAAACAAAGGCAAGACCGTTTCGAGTCTTGCTGTTTGAGCAAACAACCAACTATTGCCAATGAAGCAAAACGGCCCTAATGCCTTTCGGCTTTGAGCGGCAAGGCTCTACGTTTTCAAGATTATCCATCGCCGCAACCTTCAATCTGATTGCGCGCCTCGGACGACGAAATTTCAATCCCAGCAAAGGCCTTCAAGGCTATTCGTTCGTCCGAAGATTTTGGGCTTCCAGCCTTTCAATTACGTAATCGAGCCTGAATTGAAATGGCTACTCCCTTCTCCTCCTGCGCTTTTGCGAACACCAGCTAAGGAGAACATCGGCTTCTCGGGCTTCGCAAAAGCAGGCGCATTATCGTTCCGCATATGCCATCTGTCCAACTCATTGTTGTAATTCATCCAATCAATTATCCTAATGACTCGAAGACGGATTTAAGAGGGGAATACCGATATGGAAATGTCACAGCTACGCACTTTTCGCGCGGTTGCTGAAACGTTGAATTTCACGCGCGCGGCTGAGCGGTTGCATCTGACGCAATCGGCTGTCAGCCATCAGATCAAGGCTCTTGAGGAAGAGCTTGGCGAACCGCTTTTCATCCGAGCCAAGCGCGGAGTCAAACTTTCGCAGGCAGGCAAGATCGCGCTCGAATACGTCGAGCGGATTTTGGACGACACAGAAGCTTTGCGCGAAAGAATATCGGGCCGCGAACGATCGCCGGTTGGACGAGTTCGAGTGGCGGCGGCGACTCAGGCTTTCGTACATTTGTTCGCGCCGCTGTTTGAATCCTTCATGGATTCGCATCCGGGAATTGATCTTTCTTTTCGCACGACGGTCAGCACTGAACACACGGTTGTTGACATCCTGAACGGAGCGGCTGATGTTGGCTTTGCCTCGCTGGCGGTTTATTCGCCGAATTTGCAAGTGACGAAATTGTTTGAAGACGAATTGGCACTGATCGTCAGCAAGGATCACAAGCTGGCGAAGAAGCGTTCGGTCACCGTCACTGAAATTCAAAAAGAAAAGCTGATTCTTTTTGAACGCGGTGCTTCGATTCGGCGGGCGACGGATCATTTCTTCGATCAGATTGGCGTTCGCCCCGATCTGGCGCTGGAATCGAACGACACATTCTTCATCAAACGAATGATCGAACACGGAGTCGGCGTATCGCTGTTGCCCGCCTGGGCTGTGCGCGACGAAGTGATTGCCGGAAAACTGGCCAGGCTGCAAATCAGCGGACATCGTATTCGTCGGTCGGTGGCGCTGGTTTCGCTCGGACGTTTTCAGCCTTCGCCGGCGCGGGCGTTCATCGCCTACATTCTTCGCAACAAGGCGAAAATTCAGATCATGGCCGAAGGCGGGAGTGTCGAGTGAACAACGACAGACTGGACGATGAAAGGCACAAGCGACTATCATCTGCGCCGCATTTCATCTTGCCGTCCGATTGCCGCTTCAAAACAACGGCTCCGGCTTAACAGCGATCAAGGAGAATTTGTGATTCCCGAACTGCGCGAAAAATTCAACGACGGTTTTACTGAGCAAAAGTATCGGCTGTTTTTGAAATCGCTGGAAACGGCGGCAGGGACGCGAATCGAGTTTCGTCCATGCGAAACGCCGGTCTTTTTACCCGACGACCTGATGTCGGAAATGAATCAAGCCGGTAAAGAATTAATCGCTCAACTTTGCACATCGGAATATCTTGCCGCTTCCACGCAAGCAGTTCCACCACGTTACAACGCGCCGAATGAAGGTTCGCACCCTGATTTCATTCAGGTTGATTTTGCGGTCACTCGTGAAGCCGACGGGCGTTTGTCGCCAAAACTTATCGAGTTGCAAGGTTGCGCTTCGCTTTATGCTTTCCAGTTGATTCTGCCGCGCGAGTATCAGCGGATTTACGATCTGGATGGATTGAATTACCTGTTCAACGGATTGACGGATGAGAGTTACCTGGAATTGCTGAAGAAGGTCTTGCTCAATGGCAATGAGTCTGAGCAGGTCGTGCTGATGGAGATTGATCCGTTGCATCAAAAAACGCTGCCGGATTTTACGGCGACGGAAAAACTTCTGGGCGTTCCGTTCGTCAACGTTTCGGAAATCATTAAACGCGGCAGAAGGTTGTTCTATCGTCAGGCCGGGCGGGAAATTGAAATTCGCCGCTTGTACAACCGAGTGATCATTGATGAATTCGTTCGCAAGGGCGTGGCCGCTAACTTCGATTTTCGCGACGACCTGGATGTGGAATGGGCCGGACATCCAAACTGGTACTTTCGCATGAGCAAGTTTTCGCTGCCGTTTTTGAAACATCCTTCGGCTCCGCGCGCGTGGTTTCTGGATCAGCTTGGCGAAACGCCGGATGATCTGGAAAACTTCGTGCTCAAGCCGCTGTTTTCATTTGCCGGCAGCGGGGTGAAAGTTCACGTCACGCGCGCTGATCTGGAATCTGTGCCCGAAGAAAAACGCGGTGAATTTCTGTTGCAGGAAAAGATCGCTTATGCGCCGGTCATCAAAACTCCGGACGAACCGAGCAAAGTTGAAGTGCGTATGATGTTCATCTGGCCTGCTGATTCTGAAGAACCTCTGGCGATGACGACGCTGACACGACTGAGCAAGGGAGAAATGATGGGCGTGGATTTCAACAAGAACAAAACCTGGGTCGGTTCTTCCTGCTCGTTTTTCAAGTCGTAATCGAATATGAGAGTTCTGGCGATGGATTATGGATCGAAGTCAATCGGCCTGGCGATTTCCGATGAACTGCAAATGACTGTGCGACCGTTGACGACCATTCGCCGCGAAAAGCAGAAACACAGGCAGGTGATAGATCGCATTTGCAATTTGATTGGCGAATACGAAGTCGGCGCGGTCGTCGTCGGTTTGCCGTTGAACATGGACGGAACGTGCGGGGAAGCTGTTGAAAAAGTCGAACGCTTCGTTTCCGACTTGCGTCCCAGACTTTCGGTTCCGATTGTCACAATTGATGAACGTCTGACTTCATACGAGGCCGATCAGATTCTGCGCGAAATGGGCGTCAGTCAAAAAGAACGGAAAGCCAAATCCGACGAATACGCCGCGGTATTGATCCTGCAAGATTACCTGGATGGAAAAGCGCGGCAGAAATCTGCTGACCTTCTTTCGCCCTAAATTTTGGTAAGGCAGAAATTGAAATCAACGATGCAAAAAACTTCTCGAAGCAAAGGATTACCAAAGCTGTTCATAGCAATTGCTATGGCAGGTGTATTCATAATCGGCGGATGGACGTGGTTGAGTGGCGAAATCAACACTCCGCGCAGTCACGATGCCGCTCGCAAAACTATCAGCATCGAACCGGGCGCCAGCACTTCGGTCATCCTGGCGCGATTGCATCGCGAAGGAATTCTGGATAGCGAGTTGGCCGCCAAACTGTGGTTGCGGTTTGCCGAATCCGGGCGGAGTTTCAAGGCTGGCGATTACACCTTCAAATCTCCAATTTCGCCTCGGCAGGTGATCAACCAACTGATACGCGGCGATGTGTTTACACGACAATTCACGATTCCCGAAGGCTATAACCAGTTTGACATCGCTCGCGTGTTGGCCGGATTGCAGGGGTTAAAACAACCTGCCCCAGCCAAAGTGGATTCCATCCTGAAGCTGTTGAGGGAGACTTCGCTGATCGCCGATCTTGATCCTGAAGCGACTACGTTGGAGGGTTATCTTTTCCCGGACACTTATGAATACACCGCCAGTACGACGCGCGAACAGTTGGTGGAGGCGATGGTCAAACGCTTCCGCCAGGTTTACGGATACGACTTTCAGCAGCGCGCCGCCGAGTTGCAAATGACCACTCGGCAAGTCGTCACGCTTGCTTCGTTGATTGAAAAGGAAGCCAAAGTTGACGGCGAACGAGAAATGATCTCGCAGGTTTTCCACAAACGATTCAGGCAGGGAGTTCCATTGGCCTGCGATCCGACGGTGATTTATGCCGCGCTGATTGAAGGGAAGTACAGAGGCAAAATCTATCAAAGCGATTTGGATCGCGAATCGCCTTACAACACATACCGGCGAGCGGGTTTGCCTCCGGGACCGATTGCTTCGCCGGGACGACGCTCGATTATGGCTGCGCTTTATCCGGCTCAGACCGATTATTTGTTTTTCGTGGTTGACGCGGAAAAGAACGACGGATCGCATAAATTTTCCGCCAGTTCAGCCGATCATGAAAGAGCTGTGAAGTTGTTGAGGCTGGCGGAACGCAACGGCAGATAAAACCAAAGGCGGCAAAAACTGATAACGCGGATTCAGGCGACAGGAAAATTTCCGGTCTGAATCCGCGTTATGTTTTTCGGGGAAGGGCGATTGAAAGTCAGCTTGATAGCTCTTTCATCGAAGCGACTATTGCTTCGGTATATTCGGTGGTGCTGGCCGTGCCGCCAAGATCGCGAGTCCTTATTTGATTATCGGCCAACGTATGAATCATAGCGCGTTCGATCAGATCGGCGGCGTTTCGCTCGCCCAGGTGACGGAGCATCATGATTGCTGATTGCAAGAGGGCGGTCGGATTGGCCATATTCTTGCCCGCAATGTCCGGGGCGCTGCCATGAACGGCTTCGAAGACTGAGCCAAGTTCGCCGATGTTTGCTCCGGGCACAATGCCAAGCCCGCCGACCAACCCCGCAGCCAAATCGGAAATGATGTCGCCGTACAAATTCTCGAGCAGCAGAACGTCGAATTGCTGCGGTCTCATCACCAATTGCATGCAAGCGTTATCAACAATTTTGTCGTCGGCTTCGATCTCCGGGTATTCAGCCGCCACTTTGCGGAAGCATTCCAGAAACAATCCGTCGGATAATTTCATGATGTTGGCTTTGTGAATGGCCGTGACTTTTTTGCGGCCTTCGCGACGAGAGTATTCAAACGCAAAACGGGCGATGCGAGTCGAAGCTTTTTCGGTGATGATCTTCAGACTTTCGACAACACCCGGAACGACGACGTGCTCGAGTCCGGAGTAAAGGTCTTCGGTATTTTCGCGAACCACGACCAGGTCAAGATCGCCGAACGGCGTCACCAAACCGGGCAGGTTTCTGACCGGGCGAAGGTTGGCGTATAAATCCAGAGTTTTGCGCAAACGAACATTGACGCTGGTAAAGCCGGTTCCAACTGGAGTCGTCAGCGGGCCTTTCAGCGCGACTTTGTTTTGTTTGATTGACTCCAAAACCGGCTCGGGTAATGGATCGCCGTAACGCGAAAGCGCCTCAGCGCCAGCGATAAAACTTTCCCATTCGATTTCGACTCCGGCGGCTTCAATAATGCGAACCACCGCGCCCGTTATTTCCGAACCGATACCATCACCAGGAATAAGTGTGACTTTGTGTGACATAAATTTCAGCGTTGATTTTTCTATTTCAGATTGTATTTGACGAGTTGATCAAACCGGCTGAACTGTAATCGCGAAGTCGCAAACTTGCAAATTGCAGATGATTGCCAAGGCAGGTTGGAGAATGAGTGCGGGAAAAACTCTGATGATGAGCGAGCGACGCTTCAAACAAAGGTTTTTTATTTGTGGGAACTCTCTTCTCGGTTATGAAGCCGTGTTTGAAACCAGTTCGAGTTTGGCTCCGATCTGTTGCAACAGCGTAGCAAGGTTAAGTCCCAAGCCGGTCAAGTAGATGAGCACAACAGTACCAATCAGGACAATAAGGAGAGAGTATTCGACCACGTCCTGGCCGGATTCGTCTGACAGAAATTTTTTTAGACTTGCAGTCATATGGTTTTAAGAGAGATTGCCCGGTTTCTTTGGCTTGCTGTGAGTGCTCGCTCGGAACTGCAAGATTTGGCGGCATTATTTGGGGACAACGAAGCCAACGTAGCAAGAGCTTAATAGTCAATGAATGGGATCGAGTTAATAGCGGGTCGGAAGGAAATCAAGGCAGGAAAAAAGGGGCAATCGAGATAACCGCCTTGAACTTAATCAGTGGAAACGGCCTGACGGACGGGGGCAGACAGGAGGTGGCAAGGGAACCAACCACTGTGATAACTATTCCATCAGGACATTTCCTTGCCTAATTGAGCGCGAAGTTCCTGTTCGCGGATCATTGCGTTTTTCAGCAATTGTTCCTGATGCGTGACGGAACGTTCCGTCCGCGCCAGTTCTTCTCTCAACGCGCGAACTTCGGATTGAAGTTCCGCAATGTAACTGAGCGCGCGCCGAAGTCGTTGTTCGGGCGCCAACTCAAAAATGGAAACATTATTGAAAGGCTTCTCCAGCTTGTGCTCAAAAGGTTCCGCCTCGATGATTTGTTGGTTTACTAATTGAATCGCTGCACTCATTGTTGGCTATCTCCTGTTTGCCTTATTTATTTGTTGTTGTTTTCATCAAGTTCATTCTTTTGCTGCTCCCACATAAATCACTCAATTCGAATTTTGAACGAGCGGAAAATATTCGTCTTGCAGGCAGAATATAAAAGTCGGTCGCTGCTTTAGAATGAACCACCCTAGTTCAGGTTGTCCCGGCGATGCTCGGCTCCAACAATTGATGACCTCACATGCCGGTAAAGTTGCTGCTGTTTATGAATAATGACCTTGCTTATGACAAAGAACTACGAAGTAAAAACTGCAACAACATTGAAAAAAGCGGTTGGGTAAAAACTACAGAAGAAACCGAAATGGGGCGACTCAAGCCAGGGTGTCGGAGAGTTTGTTTGGTAGAGAATGCGTCAGACGGCTATTAGACTCAATGTCAACTTTCTGACCAGACGACTACCGTTTAATGAAGGGGACGATATACAGAATCAAACTTATAAAAACTCGTCACCGGTAATCAGGTGTGTCTGAGTGCGGGGCGGCTGTCAGACGAGCCGGAATATAGCATAGTCATTAGATGCCACGAAGCAATTTTTGTCTGATGCGGTAAAAAAATTGTCTTGTAGTTAGCTTGATCGCGCAAACAAAGAACTTTCCGCGACGCCAAGCTCAGTCGCCCGAAGCCGTTCGCCTTAGGCTCCGAAAATATGTGCTAAGATCGGCTCTCAATCACCATTTCTCAGGAGGAAAACTCAAAGCCAATGTCAGCTCAAGTACTAAACGGCGCGGAGGTCGCTGAGCAAATCAAACAGCGTGTCGCTTCACGTGTTCGAGAATTGGAAGCAAGTAAGATCAAACCCGGTTTGGCCGCAGTGTTAGTCGGCGATGATCCGGCTTCGAAGGTTTACGTCGGAAGCAAAGTCAAAACCTGTCAGGAGCTGGGACTTCATTCCGAAAAGTACGAACTTCCTTCCGAGACAACCACTGAAGAACTGCTCGCATTGGTCGAACAGCTTAACCGTAAAGACGACATTGATGGAATTCTTGTGCAACTGCCATTGCCGCCGCAGATTGACTCGCGGCGTGTTCTGGAGGCGGTTGATCCGGCAAAGGATGTGGACGGATTTCATGCTGTCAATGTCGGAAAACTTGTTCAGGGACAGGATGCGCTGGTTTCCTGCACTCCGGCAGGGGTGATTGAACTGCTCGAACATTACCGGATTCCGATTGCCGGATCGCATGCGGTCGTCGTTGGACGCAGCGACATTGTCGGAAAGCCCATGGCATTGCTGCTACTTCATCGTCACGCCACAGTCACAATTTGCCATTCGCGAACGAAGGATTTGCCGGCCATCGCCCGACAGGCGGACATATTGATTGCCGCCATTGGCCGCACAGCCATGATTACTGGCGATTACGTTCGCGAAGGCGCCGTCGTTGTGGATGTAGGCATGAACAACGCGACCACCGAAGAAGAAGTCAATCGCATCTTTGCCGAGCCTGAGAGAACCAAACGCCTGGAAGTTTTGGCCAAACGCGGCAGCACTTTGGTGGGCGATGTCGAGCCGCGCACTGTTGAAGACAAAGCGGCGTGGTTGACTCCGGTGCCGGGCGGTGTCGGAAAACTGACCATCGCAATGCTGATGCAAAACACAATGCGCGCGGCGGAAATGCGGCGCGGAAAGTAAAGCTTCCGGATCAACGACATGCTCAAAGTCGGCCTGACAGGCGGAATCGCCACTGGAAAATCATTCGTCCTCAGCGTGCTTGAGGAAATAGGCTGTGAAGTTTTGGACGCCGATCAGATTGCCCGTGAAGTAGTCGAGCCTGGCCGACCTGCCTTTGATGAAATCGCAGCTTTTTTTGGACGAGAAGTCATTGCAGAAGACGGAAAGCTGGACCGTGGCAAACTGGGTGAAATTATCTTCGCCGACGCGTCAAAGCGTGAAAAGCTGAATGCGATTGTTCACCCGCGAGTCTTTGAAGCTCAGGCGCAGTGGGTTTCTGAAGTCGGGCGTCGTGATCCGAATGCAATCGTGATAATTGACGCCGCATTGATGATTGAAACAGGTTCTTATCGCCGCTTCGATAAAATTGTGGTCGTTTACTGCGAGCCTGATATTCAACTGGACCGTTTGATGACGCGTAACAGCCTTTCGCGAGATCAGGCTATGGCTCGCATCTCCTCACAAATGCCATCGGCTGAAAAACTGAAGTACGCCGATTTCAGCATCAACACCTCTTTGGGTTTTGAAGACACGCGGCGGCAGGTCGAGGCGCTGCACGAACAGTTGCGCCAACTTCAGCCGCGCTGAAACATCGTTGACCGTCCTTGCGCCAGATACCCAATATGGTGTTATCATTCAGCCGCACCCACCAGATAAAGTATCTTCGATTGACTGACAGTTGCTCCCTGGTTTTATGGCCATGCTGGTTTTGCTTTCGATAGCCGGTTTCGATCCTTCAGGTGGAGCCGGAGTGTCGGCGGACCTGAAAACTTTCTCCGCCTTCGGATGCTTCGGCGTGGCGGCGATTGCTTCGCTGACTTCACAAAATACAACTGCGGTTTACGGCGCTTTCCATCAATCGGCGGAAGTCTTGCGCGCGCAGATTGAACCGGTAGTTGCGGATTTCGACATTGCTGCAGTCAAGACAGGCATGTTGCCGAATCGCGAGACGATTGAAGTCGCGGCTGAAATCATAGAACAGCGCCGACTGCCGAACGTAGTTGTTGATCCGGTGATTCGCTCGACCAGCGGTTACGATTTGATTGACGATGTGGCCGCGAAGTTTTTGATTGAAAGATTGCTGCCGCTGGCTCGAGTGGTCACTCCGAACATGGCCGAAGCCGAACGTATGACCGGTCTAGAAGTGAAAGATTTGGCCGGAATGAAGCGAGCCGCGAAGTACATACACACGATGGCGCAATCTGCTTCAAGCAACGTAGCCGTTCTGGTCAAAGGAGGCCATCTGCAGGACGAGGCGACCGATGTTTTGTTCGATGGAAAAGAAGTCCGTCTATACCGTGCACCAAAGATTGATACTCGCAACACACACGGCACGGGCTGTACGCTGTCATCGGCGATTGCGGCTTTGCTGGCTCAAGGCTGCGATATTCCCGAAGCCGTGACCAGAGCGAAGGCGTATCTGGAAGCGGCGATACTTTCTGCGCCGAACATTGGGCACGGCGCCGGCCCGTTGAATCACGCGGTCACAGGTTTTGAGACTTGATCTGAAAATTATCCGCCGATTTTTATGAAGACAATTCAGGACAAAGACAGCATTGCTTTGACCGAAACCGAATTGCTGGTGCGGCAATCGGATGAGAGTGTCGTTCGCTTCGACCCGCAACGCATCACCGATGCTTTGGTCAGGGAAACGGGAATTGCGCCGGAGCTTGCTCACCAAATCAGCCTCGAAGTCAAAGAACAGGTCGAACGTTCAGGCATTCGCGCTTTGACCGCGCCGTTGATTCGCGGGCTTGTTGACGCGCGATTGCTCGAATACGGATTGATTGCCGAATACCGTAAGCATTCGCGTTTGGGCGTTCCGCTTTACGATGTGGATCGCATGATTCAGACCGGCGTCAACGACACGACCAGAATGCACGGCCCGGAAGGTACAAGTCTGGCGCTGGCGGATTCAATCAAACGCGAGTACGCGATTTTGACGGTATTTTCCGATTCGGTGGCCAATGCGCATCTTTCGGGCGATCTGTACCTGGAAAATCTGGGTGAAATTGATCGGCCAACGGCGATGGTCGGCTCGGTTGATTTCATCAAAAGGCACGGCATACGGTTGCCGGGCGGTCTGGTCGGTTCGCGTCCGGCCAAACGCGCCGAAGTGCTGGCATCGCATCTGGTGACTTACACCGCCGCCCTGCAGGGATATTTCAGCGATGCGCTGGCGTGGGATTCTGTCAATTTCGCTTTCGCGCCTTTGCTGACCGGTTTGAGCCAGCGCGAAGTCAAACAGCTTGCTCAAAGCTTGCTGTTTGAATTGTCTGCTCCGGTTGTCGCTCGCGGCGGCCAGCCAGTTCGCTGTGATTTGCATTTGGATTGGGACGCTCCGGCTTATTTTCGCGATCTGCCCGTGGTTGGAGCCGGCGGCGAAAAATTCAACGTCACTTATGTCGCGATGAGCGACACTGCGCGCATTTTTCTGAAAGCCCTGATCGAAGTTTATCTGGAAGGCGACGGTCAGGGATTGCCGTTCCTCGGTTCGCGACTTGTTTTACATCTTACGAACGCATTCTTCGAAAATCCCGACAATCAGAGCTTTCTGGAACTTGTCTGCCGCGCCGCTTCTGAACGAGGCGGTTTGGTGCTGGCATTTGATCGGCTCAACGGTGATGAATCGGCTACCGCCTTCACTCCGCGTTACGGCGTCGGAGCAGAAAAGCTCCAACGATCTGTCGAAAGCTGGCAATGGCGAGCCGCAATCATTTCTTCGGTCGCCATCAATTTGCCGCGCGTCGGTTATCAGGCCGAAGGCAGTCAGCAGAAGTTTTTTGAATTGTTGACCGGCCTGCTGGAACTTGCGGCTCAGGCTTCGTTGGAAAAACGCGTCTTTCTGGAAAAACTGCTGGCTCGCGGCGATGCAGGACCGCTGGCGATGCTGGCGATGCGCCCTGACAAGGAACCTTTTCTGCCTTTGAGCTGGACTTCGCACGCCATCTGTCAAATAGGTCTGGCCGAACTGGCTCAATTCATGATCGGCGAATCAATCGGATCGTCGAAAGAAGCCCAGGAGTTTGCCTCCGCAGTCGTCGCGCACCTAAACGCCGAAGCGTCCAGATTGTCTGTCAAACATAAGGTTCGTTTTCTGTTGGCCGAATCGCGCGACCTGACTGCCCCGCATCGTTTGGCCAGATTGGATGCGCTTCGTTTTGGAGACGATGTGGTCAGCGCAGCTTTGAAAAGAAATGCCGCAAGCGGTTCCGGCAATGAAGAGGGTGAAGAGATTTTTTACACCAATGCCGCCAACCTGCCCGCATACGCAGTTCTCAGCCCGTTGGACAGGTTAATCGTCGAAGGAGATTTGCAAGGCCGAACTATATGGAATTCGACCAGCGACATTTGGTTAGGACAGACATTGCCTCAACCCGCTGAATTGGCCGAGTTCGTCCGGCAGGTTTTTCAACAGACCAAAGTCTCAGCGCTGACTTTCTCTCCTGAGTTCACTGTTTGCACGGTTTGCCGTGCGGTTTCGCGCGGATTGCACGCTGCTTGTCCTCAATGCGACGCCACACAGGTTGACGGTTTGGCGCAAGCCACCAACCGTTACAGCTTCACCTCGAAATGGCCGCGCTGGAAACTTGCCGAACTGAATTTGCGAAAGCAGGAATAGCTGCTTTGCGCCATCGAGTTTTGCTCGGCTGACTTGTTGTGCTAACTTTCCCGCCTCAAATCCAATTCCAATTCGAATCATTTTCATAGAAATGCCCAAACGAACCGATCTACGCAAAATTCTGATCATCGGCTCAGGCCCGATTGTCATAGGCCAGGCCTGCGAATTCGATTATTCAGGAACTCAGGCCTGTCGCGCGCTCAAGCAGGAAGGTTTCGAAATCGTGCTGGTCAATTCCAATCCGGCGACGATTATGACCGACCCTGAACTGGCCGACCGCACTTACGTCGAACCGCTGACAGTCGAAGCCCTGACCGCGATCATCGAACGCGAACGCCCGGATGCGCTGTTGCCGACGGTTGGCGGACAAACCGCCCTTAACCTGACCGTCAAATTGGCCGAAGGCGGAGTGCTGCAAAAATTCGGCGTCGAATTGATCGGCGCAAAACTGGAAGCGATCAAAGTCGGCGAAGACCGCCTGCTTTTCAAAAAAGCCATGGACGAAATCGGTTTGCTGATGCCGAAGGCTCGCTTCTGTCATTCGATGACCGAAGCCATTGAAGCGGCAAAAGAAGTCAATTTCCCGATCATCATCCGGCCAAGTTTTACTCTTGGCGGAACCGGCGGTGGAATTGCTTATAACCAGGAAGAGCTTGAGGAAATCGCCGAACGCGGTTTGACCGCCAGCCCGATCAGCGAAATTCTGGTCGAAGAATCAATCATCGGTTGGAAAGAATACGAATTGGAAGTGATGCGCGATCTGGCCGACAACGTCGTCATCATCTGTTCGATTGAAAACTTCGACGCGATGGGCGTTCACACAGGCGATTCGATCACCGTCGCTCC
>CAYRQB010000169.1:0-12572 GCA_964426025.1 uncultured Heliomicrobium sp. | reverse complement strand
CCCTGATCGTCTTTCTTGAAAACCACTCTGATGTTTTGCGTTGTCGGGAAAAACTCCGTTTCGGACGATGGAAACAATTCATCTTTTCCGCCGCCCGGAGGTTGAAAGTACAGCTTGCCGTTTTCAGTCGTGACAACCACTTTGCCGCTGACTTCATATTCGCCGACGTACGCTTTGAAAATTTCAGGATTGACCTTCGCCAACACGCGCTCGGTCGGTTTGAAATCCGACCAGCCGTATTCGCGCGCTATGCTGCGGAAAATTTCTCCGGCCAGTTGTCCGCCCAGATCGCCGTTGGTCATCACCACAGCCCCCTGACCGGTTTCAGTGTAAGCGAACAGATTGCATTTGAAACCTTCGTTCGATCCGCCGTGACTGAAGCTGGCTTTGTTGCCTTCGCCGCCAAGGCCTACGCCCAGGCCGTAATCGCCGGATTGTTTGGTCAACATCTGATTGACCATCGCCTGCGACAAAACCTTTTTGGATTTTCCGGCTTTGGCTTGTTGAAGCTCAATGGCGAATTTGGCCAGATCGGTCGGAGTCGTCCACAAACCGGCGGCGGCCATTTCGGGATAAGTGTGTCGTTTGCCTTTGACGATTTCACCGTTGTTGCGATGACCGACGGCTGAGTTGGAGATTCTGTCCGATGGCAGCGGCTGTTCATAAGTGCTGTTCTTCATTCCCAATTTGTCCAGCACCAGTTCGCGCATCAACGCCGGAAACGATTTGCCGGTGATGTCCGTCATCAGCAATTGCATGACGGTGATTCCACCGCCGGAATATCGCCAGCGACTGCCGGGCAAAATGTCCGATCGAACCGCCACGGAGTTGGCAGGTTTCTGACCATCCAGCAACTGCACCACAGTCGGAACTGCTTCGCCTTCGGCGTAGCCACGAAATCCATGAACTGTCAGACCGGCGCTGTGACTGGCCAATCGGCGCAGAGTGATTTTCTGCTCTTTGGTGAAATCATTGTCAGGCACTTTCCAGGATTTCAACTTCGCGTTCACATCTTCGTCCAGATCGAGCATGCCTTTTTCGACCAGCGCCAGCATTCCCATCGCCGCAACCGGCTTGCTGATTGAAGCGGCTTGAAACATCGTCTCCGTCGTCACCGGCGTCGAACCGCCGATTTCCGTCACGCCATAACCTTTCGCCCATTCGATCTTGCCATCGTTGATCACTGCGATGCTGACGCCGGGAACTTTGTAATGCTTCATCCGTTCGGCAATTGTCATCCCGTAGATTTGATCTTTGATGACAATCGCCGGGAGCAAGCCGCTTTCGACGCGAGCGATGCGATCAGTCTGCGCGTCTTTGCCACCGTTTGCAGTGAATGATTTGGTCGTCGCAGTTCCGACAACCCACAAAATCAAAACGAGAATCAGCCAGGTTCTTCTTTTCATAACTCGCCCTTTCTATTCTGAACCAAAACGACCTGGGTCAGGCAGCGGATTTTTTCAGACCGGGAATGAAGCGCGACAAGCTGCCGCGAAACAGCATTTCCATTGCCACAAAAAGAATGATGATCGCCTGTAACACCTGCACCAAATCCTTCGAGACATTGTCGGTGAAGATGTCAACAAACAGTCCGCCGCGAATCAATGCGCCGAACAAAATCGCGGCCAGCACGATTCCGACAGGATGATTTCGACCGAGCAGGGCCACGGCAATTCCGGTGAATCCGTAGCCCGGCGAAAAGTCGTGGTAATAACGATAACGATAACCCAGCACTTCGCCTATGCCGACCATTCCGGCCAACGCGCCGGACAAAGCCATCGCCAGAATAATTTGCCTTTTGACGTTGATGCCGCCGTATTCCGCCGCCGACGGACTCATCCCTACTGCGCGAACTTCGTAACCCCATTTCGTCTTCCACAAAAACACCCAAACCAGAAAGCAGGCCAGCAGCGCTAACAGAAAAGCAACGTTGAGCGGAATGCGTTGCGGGAAGTTGATGCCGAATGGTGAAAGCAAGGTCGAGAATCTGGCGATGTGAGCGTGGTCGGCAATCGGCACAGTCTGCATTATCGGATCGCCGGGCGTTTTGTAACGGCTCTGCGTCAGATAGCTGACCAAACCGACCGCCACGAAATTCAGCATGATCGTGTTGATGACTTCGTGCGAACCAAAACGCGCTTTCAGAACGCCTGGAATCGCTCCCCACAATCCGCCCGCCAACATCGCGGCAATCATCGCCAACGGGATCAATACCAGACCCGGCATCTTCGCGAAAGTAATACCAACCCAGGCCGCGGCGAAAGCTCCGATGTACAATTGCCCTTCAGCGCCGATGTTCAGCAATCCGCATTTGAAAGCCAGCGCCACAGCCAGCCCAGTGAAGATCAACGGCGTGGCGTAAAAAAGCGTGTAGCCCCAATTGTCCCAGGTGAAATTGCCGAGCGCGTCGAACAAACCGAACGCGCTGGAAATCAGCAGGCGATAAACTTCAATCGGGTTGTCGCCGATTGCCAAAACAATGAAACCGCCGATGATGAAGGCAGCCAAAACGGCGATCAGCGGAAAGAGCAGTTCTCGAAGCAGTGTTTTCATAATCTCAATGCCCCGGACCCAAAAAGACAGCATTCAGGAACATCACGTTCAACCCGTCCATAAAAGCTCTGTAGTTCGGGTCTTCAGCGAAACCGACTACGTTGCCTCGTCCGATTCGGGCGTGCATCAGATAGGCCTTGTTAGGAATCTGTTTCCGAGCGTCATCGAACATAAAGCCACTGGCGAAAAATTTATCTTCAGGCAAATAAACCGCGACATTTGTTCCCTTGTCCAATTTGACCAGAGAAAAGATTCGATTGCTGTCCATCATTACCGTCGTCGTTTCGCCGTAACCAAAACCCAGCCAGTGCCTGCCGTCAACTTTGACGCGAAGAATCGCTCCGGGCGTCGAGCTTGGAAATTCATCAGCAGGCTCAATTGCTTTTTCAACCGGATCGGAAGCTTGAGCTTTTGAATCCTTTTGATCCTTGGCTGAATCGGAATCTTTCTTTTCGCCTTTGGCATCGGGCTTATCGCGCTTTTCGCGTTTGGTCGCCAACAGATTCACTTTCTCATCGGCCAGCCAGGCAGTCGCGCCAGCCAGAGCGATCAGAGTTCTTCCGCCCTGAACCCAGGAACGAAGGTTTGCGCCGTCGCCAAGCTGCTGTGAATAGCCGCCAAAGGTGTCAGGCAGGATCAACACGTTGTAACGGCTCAAATCAGAACTGCGCAATTGTTCGGTCTTTATCGTCGTCACCGGATACCCGTACTGCTGTTCGATCATATACCGCAGCCATCCAACCGATCCGCTCGCCACTGGAGTGTTGTAGGCGATTGCCACTTTCGGCCTGGGCAGATAATTGACGTTCGAGCTTCCGAAGTTCGGCCCGTCTTCTACCCACGAAGTGTCCGTGGAATAAACATCCACGCCGTGTTCGGCAATCAGCTTCATCATCCGCTCGTGCAAATTCGACGGATTGTCCTTGAGCTTGACGACCAGAGTTCCGGCAGGAAAGTTTACGCCGTTCAACTTGAATGGTTTGTCGTAACTGTGAACGCGCACATCCTGGCGAAACAAATCGGCCAGCGCCGCCGCCGCCGATTGAGTCCCCCACGCAATCAAATAAGCCAGCTTCGGCTGGCCGCCGCGCAATTGCCCTGCTGGTTTCGGAAGTTCTTTCAACACCGTCGCCTGCACGTTTGAAGTTTGCTCGGCAGAATAACAAGGCAGATCGTAAAGATACGGCAGCGCCCAGCCGGTTACGTCATAAAACTCTTCGCGCTGGCGCAGCTTGTTGCGTCGGCGCTGTTCGTCCAAAAACTCCTTGTCCTGATCCGTCTGTTTATCCATCAGAGTTTTCAGCAATCGCTTTGCCGGTTGAGCCAGGGAAACTATGAAAGTTCCAGCCGGGAAATCGCGCGATTGCAACTGACCTTCATCGTAATCGCGCGTCTTCGGATTGCTGAAAGCGGCGTCTGCGCGTTTGACTTCGATGCCGGACATCATCAGGGTCGCGGCCAGTTTCGCCGCGCGGTTCGGGTCATTGCCCGCTGTGATGATGTATTCCTTGACGGTTTCGTTCCTGCCTTCTTCGATGGCCGAACTGCGATGATTGTAAAAATGACGAAGCAGCGCTTCGCGATTTTTCGCCGTGCTTTCAATCGTCGCCAATGCGGCGATGAAATGATGCTGAACCGAATCGCGGTAATGCAGCACCGTTTCGTCGTCGCGATTGGCCAGCAAACCGCGCACGCTGGCCTGTTCGTAAGTCATGCCGATCGAACCGTGAAAGAGCGGCCAGCCTTCACCGTAACCCGGATAAAACGAATCGTAGCCTTCGCGAGTGAAGTAATCGAACTTGAAGCGGTCAAACCACGAAGCGTTGTTGCGGCCAAGTTTCGTCAACCAGTCGAGTTGTGTTTTGGTCAGATTCGGATTCCACGGCAAAGCCGGCGGAGCGAAATAAAAAGTGCTGTTGGTTCCCATCTCGTGCTGATCGGCGACGACCTGCGGAAACCATTCCAGATAAGTTTTCGTGCGTCCGCGTGTTTCCGGCTGAGTTTGCGAGAACCAGTCGCGATTCATATCGAACAGGTAATGATTCGTTCTGCCGCCCGGCCAGACTTCGTTGTGTTCGGCGGATTGCAAATCGCCGTCGGGAAAGCGCCCGACGTTCTGGCGAAAGTAATTGATGAAGCGATCGCGCCCGTCCGGATTCTGCATCGGATCAATCAGGACGATGGAATTCCGCATCGCCGCCGCAACCACTTCGTCATTTTGCGCAGCCAGCAGGTGATAAGCCGTGATCAAAGCCGAATCCACGCTGGAAATTTCGTTGCCGTGAACGCCGCATATCAGCCAGACCGTCGAAGGCAAAGAGGCGATCAACGAATTGGCTTCATTGGCTGAAATACGACGCGGATCGGCCAGCTTCTGCATTCCGGCTTTGATTTCTTCGATGCGCGAAATGTTCGACGGCGAACCGATGGCCATCACGTATAACGAGCGGCCTTCCCAGCTTTCGGCGTACTTGATGACCTTCATTCGCGAGCCTGCGGCCTGTTGCAAAGCCGTCATGTACTTTTCGGCTTCGTGATGCATGGTGATCTTTTCGCCGAAATCGTGGCCGACAACTTTTTTCAATGTTGGAATTGCCGGGTCATATTTTGCGCCGGGAAAGAATTCGAAGCTTTGAGCCGAAGCTGTTGAAACGAATGCCAAAAGGCAAAACAACGCAAGAATCGAACGAACGCCTGACAGACGAACCACGGTGATTTCTCCCTTTGTTGAATTTGAATGCGAGTGGGTGAGTGAGTACCACGCGATGATTAAGGCGTCAAGCTTTGGACTTCAAGAAAAAGATTCCTCGTCCACGAAGCCACACGAAGGAAGGCAAAATGAACAAGTGATCAGGAAAGTTCCTCCAGAATCGGTTCAAACGCCCGTATTCAATCAGTTCCGCCGAAGAATTTTCTCTTCTTGTTTTCTTCGTGTGACTTCGCGGAAAACATTTTCTTGAAAACTAGAGCTTTTAAGATAATAACTTCCCGCGAATCACGCTGATTACGCGAATGAAAAGGATTTTTTTACCGGTTTTAGAACCGGCTATCTTGTTGGTCAGGTTAAAGCTATTGAATAGCCTTTTCCAAAGTATCTGCGTTAATTCGCGTCATTCGCGGGAAAAACATTTTCTTGAATTCTATATATCGCCTTACTTGCCGCCGTGACGCTGGAAATCAACCGAACCATTGCCGCCACCGGCAATCAGCAATGTCAACGCCATCCCCAACAAAGCCAGCGTGTATTCAAAACCGCCATTGGTCAGAAAGAAGCCGTTTTTCCAGTGGACTCCGAACATCGCGACTCCCATCACACAGGCGATGAGAAAAGCTCCGATACGCGTAAAAAATCCGAGCATGACCAACACTCCACCTATGAATTCGGCAAATGCCGCCGCGCTGAGCCAAACCCACGCCGGTTGCAAATTGAATGGCGCAGCGGCTGATGTCCATGCCGTCAATCCTCTGCCTCCCCATACTCCGAAAATCTTTTGCGCTCCGTGAACGAAGAAGATCGCTCCCAGCGAAAGTCTCAATGGCAGCAAAGCCCAGGTATTGATCGTTGCGTTCAAACGTCCAGACATTTGTTACTCCTCCGAATCAATCGAACGGGCGTCAGCCGGTTCGGGAAATTAACAGACCAAAGCTCAACAACCGTCTTTTCAGTTATCAGAGCCGAAAACGATTTTCGCAACTTCGGCGACATATTCGCGCGGACGTTTTTTCAATTTGCGAAAATCGTCTGTATTGAATTGCACTGCGATGGCGGCTTTGTATTGCGGGAAGTATTCCATCTCGGACAAATAACCCGGAAACCATCCGCCGTGTCCGTAACTCAATCCCCACTCGCTTTCGCGGACTTGAACGCCCAAGCCGTATTTGTCCCCCTTGCCGGTTCGCGCCGGAATCGCTTGCAGCATTTCCTCCACGCTCAGGCGGTCAACGACTTTGCCTTCATAAAGCAGTTTCGCCCAACGAGCCAAATCCTGAGCCGTCGAAGCGAATCCGCCACCGCACCATTCCATCTGCGGATTGATGATGAATTTGCCGTCGGTGATTGTGCGTCCTTCAAATCCGAACGGGCTGCCAACCTGCGAATATCCCGGAATCAGTCCGACTATCATACGATTGTCGGACGGAACGGTTTCTTTCAATTTCAACTTGCTCAGGATTCGCTGCCCGACTTCCCCGTAAACCGTCTTGCCCGAAACGCGTTCGAAGATCATGCCGACCAGAATGTAATTCGTATCGGCGTATGACCAACCCTTGCCAGCTTCAAAGTGAGGTTTGCTGTCCAGGATGTAAGCGATGAGTTCTTCCGGCTTCCACACTTTATCAGGCTGTTCGCGCAATGCGTTCAGAAAATCCTTGTTCAACACGTGTTCGGGAATGCCGCTGGTGTGATTCATCAGCATCCGCAGAGTTATCTCTTTCGCGTTCGGCAACCGTGTGAACCACGCTTCCTTGCCGAGCCATTTTTCAATCTTGTCGTCCAGATCAAGCTGGCCGTCTTCGACAAGTTGAAGCGTGACGGCTGCGACGAAGGTTTTGCCAATGCTTCCGGCCAGCATCAGGTCTGTTGGTTTCAACGCCTTGTCGCTTTCCAATTCGGAATAACCTATGGAAACTCCCATCGCTTTGCCGTTGCCCCAGGCTATGCCTATGTTCGCGCCGGGAAATTCAGCTTCTTTCCGCAAATCAAGAAACCTGAGCTGAATTCGCCTGGCAAGTTCGGAAACGTTGCCAATGCTGATTGGCTTCGCCGCTTTTTGCGCCGATTGAGCATTGGCCGAAGTCGCGATCAATCCTTCAGGCGAAAGCACGACCGCGAAAACCATCAAGCCGAGAAAAAAATGTCTGCTGAATTTTGTGTTGACCATCGTTACTCCTATTTCTTTTCTTCCGGCAACGGAGCAGTCACATCGAAAGTGATTCGCCAATTCCCTTTTTCGTCTCGCTTCCAGACTCGCACGTAATAGCCCTTTTCGCCCGCCGCTTCATATTTGCCGTAGCTGTATGCGAAATCAGCCGAGCGCGCGACTTCCGCTTTGATCGGTTCGCCGCTGATGATTGACGGCTGTTTGCCGCTCCACGCCTGCAAAGCGGCTTTGCCAATGATAGGCATGATTTGATTGCGATGGATGCGGGCATCGTCGCTCAGAAACTTCTGCCAGGCTCGAACGGTCGAACCCTTCTTGGCCGTTTGGAAAAACTCTCGGTCGGCGTTGAGCAATTCTGCCAGCGAATCTTCGACGGAAGATTCGACGGCGTTGACTTTCCAACGCGGCGCAACCTGAAACGGCGCATCGAGCGGCGCAAAGGCTGAATCCAGTTGAATGCCCAGATCAATCAAAACCTTCCAACTGCCATCGGCCTGTTTCTTCCAAACCGAAGAATACATCCCGTGCTGAGTCGGGCGTTTGGCAGGGCTACGATCTTCCAGCGTGTATGGCCCTGTCGTGTAGCCAATATCGCCAGCCTGAGAAATGTCTCCGTAAATCGGCGACCATTTCAGCACAATCTGCGGAGGCGTAGTTGGCGCAGGCCGATTACGGTAAGACTCAATGGTGTTGGTCGGATGAGGTTGGAAGTTGATGCCGTCTTCGGCGAAGAAAGTGATGAAGGCTTCGCGGACTCCGTGATCAACCGAATATTTTGCAAACGCGCGTTCGGCGTTAGCCAGACTTTCCATCGCCGACTGATCGCTTTTTTCCTGAGTCAGCGCTGCCATTACCAACATACTCGCGATTGCAAGGGCGCAGAAAAATCGCTTCATTGTTCCTCCGAATCAATTTATCAGTTGTTTGTTGGAGATCAGTCAGGGCAGGTCTGAAAGAAGATTAGCAGAGACGGACAACGGAGACAAAGATCGTAAGAATCTGCGGTCTGATGAATTGGCAACTGAAACCTGAAACCTTGTTCCTGATGCCTGGGAAAATAAAAATGCCCGTGATTACGGCGATATTTTGGCAATTCAAACGCAAGGTCGCAAAGATTCGAAGACGCAAGATGGTTTTGGCAAGGAACTGATTCAAGTTGCCACAACCAAAATTGCTTTGCGACATTGCCACTTGGCGACTTTGCGTTAAATCAATGACTGTGCATAAATCCAGAAAGGTTGATCTTGTCATCCTCATCTGGCTTCAGGCGTGACGCCATTTGACCGGATCCCAGTTGACGCGTTTGCCCGAACGGAATGATTCGTTGGCCAGATGCGCGCCGACCAGCACGCGATTCGCCAACTCAACAGGAGAGTTCGGAGCTTTGCGACTGCGCATTGAGTCCAGAAAGTTTTGCATGTGCGCTGTGCTTTCGTCCGTGATTTTCCAGCTTTCGACCTCTTTGCGTTTGGCGTCGTAACGAACCATCAAGCCGCGATTGTTTTCCTGAACGATGCTTCCTTCCAGACCGTAAAACGCTCCGCCGTCGTATTCCTGTCCGTTCATAAACTGAACCATGAAAACAATGGCGAACGTGCCGCAATCCAGAATGGCATGAACGTTGTCGGGAGTTTCCCAATCCAGGTTTTGATATTTGCCGCCGTTGCAACTGACGGTTTGCGGGCCGTCGCAACCTGTAATCCACATCGCCACGTCCAGCCAGTGCGGACCGATGTCGGTCATCAAACCTCCGGCGTAATCCCAATACCAGCGCCAGCCCGAAGCGCGCTTCGCATCGTAAGGCCGCTTCGGCGCTTTGCCAAGAAAGCGATTCCAGTCAATCAACTCCGGCGCGAACAACGATTGATCTTTGCTGCGTTTGATGTACGGATCAACCGGGCGATAACGAAAATCCCAAATTCTGACGAAGCGGATTTCGCCTATGCCGCCCGAAGCGACAATGTCTCGCGCGCGTTTGAAATGCTCGCCGCTGCGTCGTTGATTGCCGACCTGCACAATCTGTTTTGAAGCCTTGACCGCCACTACCATGCTTTCGCCTTCGGCAATCGTGCGGCAAAGCGGTTTTTCAATGTAAACATCCTTGCCCGCTTTGATCGCAGCCAGCAGACAATCGTGATGAAGATGATCCGGCGTGGCAATGATCACGCCGTCAATATCTTTCTGCGCCAGCAATTCGTTGTAATCAACGTAAGTCTTTTCAACCGGCGCCGCGAGTTTTTTCCGCGCCAGATCGAGCATGCCTTTGTTGACATCGGCCAGCGCGACAATGTCCGCGCCAAGCTTTTGGGCTGTGGCCACTCGCCCGCTGCCGCGATCCCCGGGACCTATGCCGCCAAGCCTGATGCGGTCATTCGCGCCGATCACTCGCGCGTAAGATTTCGCTGTCATTCCCGCTGCAGTCAGTGCGATTGCCGATGAAGTTGTAGTTTTGATGAATTCTCGACGATCCATGATTTTCCTCCATCCGAACAAGTTCGGACTTCAACGTTATTTTTTGACTTGATCCGACGGGCGATGTCTGGGCAATTCGGCTTTGAAATCTCCCAGACTGGCCCAATAAAGACGCTGGTTCAGGTCTACTTCCGCAACGATGACGGTTCCGAACTTTTCGGCGTAAGTGATTGGTTTGCCTTCGTGGTCGTAAATTGCCGTCAGCATCCAGTTGCGCGAAATGTCTTCGTAAGTGCTGCTGACCAGATAGACGTGGTTTTCGCACGCGCGCGCCACAGCCAGCGAAGGATTGCATCCCCAGACAGGCCAGGCGATGACTTCAGCGCCGTTGTTGGTCAATTGCCTTGCCACTTCCGGAAAGAAGCCGTCGTAGCAAATCATCATTCCCAGCTTGCCGAATCGAGTATCGAAAACCGGATACTCGTTTCCCGGAGCAATGCCTCCGGCGATTTCGCCGCGCGGCAAACTGACTTTGCGATATTTGCCCGCGATCTTTCCATCCGGGTCGAGCAAAACAGCGACGTTGTAAACCAGATGCTTGTCGCGTTCCAGCAAGCCGGCGACTACGTACAAGCCATGCTTTTTCGCCAGCGCGCCGAAGTATTCAGTCGAAGGCCCGGGTATCGGTTCGGCCAGATCAACATAACCTTTGCCCAATCCGACAAAGGTCAGCGTTTCAGGCAGCACGACCAGATCTGCGCGCTGCCGAGCGGCTTCGGCAATCAGCGGTTCAAACTGTTTGCAATTGTCCATCGCGGTTTTGCCGCCTTGCGGGCGGTAATGGACTGCTGCCAATCGGACTTTGCGTTCGGGCAACGGCGCGCTTTCGGTCAGAGCGATGTTGCTCCATTCCACTTTGCCGCGAACCGTCCAACGCAAATGCAATTCGACAACCGCGCGCGTGGCCTTCGACGGCGCCAGGTAAACGTCGGAAACTTCCGTCCAGCCATCGGCGTCAGTCGCTTTGTCGGTTGGATATTCCGGCTCGGCAATCGGCAATGCGCCTTTCAGGTAACCGCTGACGACAGGTTTGTCGCTCAAAACTTCCTTGCCGTTGTCATCTCGCCAGAGAATGCGAACAACAACGCTGCGACGAGGCTCGGCGATGTTTGCCGTTTTGCGAAGCGCGAAAAAGCGGTAATGCTTGCCGCCATTGATCGCGAAAGTTTTCTGCCAGTAACCGTCCAGCCCTTCGCGGTCGTCTGTGATGATGATCAAACTGCCTTTGCCATCTTTGCCGCCTTTCGTTGAATGATCGAATAGCGGGCGAACTTCATCGCGCTGAGCCATCGGTTGCCAACCGTCCGACGTTGAGTTGACGCCATCGGCCAATACGCAGATAAAACCAAATGTGAACGCAAACAAAAAAGCAATTACAATTCTTCGCATCATTAACTCCTCTGAAAAGTGGAACAGGCTATGGAGTGTTTGCCAAAGGACTTCTTTTCAATTCAACCAACGATCAATGTTTTCGGCGACGAAATCGTCATCGCTCAGATGCGGATAGTCGTTGCAGATGCGGTCAATCTCTTCCAATTGGCCGGGCGACAAATCTTCGTGCGGATCAATGCACCAGCGACCTTGCATCAAATCTTGTCGTCGCAAAATTTCGTGCAGTCCGGCAATGCAGCCCGCAAATTGATTCTTCGCGTCGAACAGCACGGCGTTTGAATCGGTGATTTCAGCAGAACGCGCCAGCAAATCAAACGCTCCTTCGCCATCGCTGCGCTTGCAACGTTTGACTGCTTCCAGCAATTCGACCGCGCGCCGAGTCCAGACAGCCCAATGCCCCAACAGCCCTCCGGCAAAATGAAGCTTCGCGCCATCTGACAATCGAAACTCAGTCAGCAGATCAGCGACGATGTTGTCGTCGTTGCCGGTGTAAAGCGCGATTTCATTTTGCCGTCCGCCGTCGGCCAGCGCGCGAATCACATCCAGCGTTTGGTAACGATTGAACGGCGCAATTTTCACCGCAGCGACGTTTTCGATTTCAAAAAACTTTCGCCAGAAATCGTAATCCAGCAATCGCCCTCCGACCGCCGGTTGCAGATAAAAACCGAAAAGCGGAATCGCTTCGGCGACCCGGCGGCAATGAGCGATCAACTCGTCAATCGTCGCGTCGCGCAAAGCAGACAAGCTGAGCAAGCCGATGTCGTAACCGGTTTCGCGCGCAAACTCAGCTTCGCCGATTGCCTGTTCGGTTGCGCCGCAGATTCCGGCAATTTTGATTATTCGATTGCCGGTCTTCCCTTCGTAATCGCGTACGGTTTCCATCGCCAGTTGCAGAACGGGTTTGAACAATCCGACCTTTGCATCGCGAATGGCGAATTGAGTTGTGTGAACTCCGACGGCGATTCCGCCCGCGCCCGCTTCGCAGTAATACCGCGTCAATGCTTGCTGTCGTCGTTCGTCAAGCTTGCGCGTTTCGGTCAACGCCAGCGGATGCGCAGGAATCACTGCGCCATCGCACAACCTGTCGTTCACTGCCTTATCAACTTTCGGAACAGCCATTTTTAGCAAGAGAGAATTCACGCAAAGGCGCAATGACGCAAAGACAATAAAACGAAACCTAAACTTTTGCAGAATCAACGTTCATAATTCTTTTTCACTTTGCGACTTTGATGCCATAAAGACGGTTTCTCCGACGTTGAACTATCATGAGTTTGA
>CAYRQB010000168.1:7882-12709 GCA_964426025.1 uncultured Heliomicrobium sp. | reverse complement strand
TGTTTTTGCTGGATCAAACGCGCGTGGTCGGACTCGGCAACATTTACGCCGCCGAAGCGCTGCATCGAGCGAAGATCAATCCGCAACTTCCGGCCAGCAATCTGTCAAAGCCGCGAACACGATTGCTGCATCAAGAAATTGTCGCAGTGCTTGGCGAAGCCATAGAAGCCGGAAGCACGCTGGAAACCGATCCGCGCGAAGTTTACGGACGTTACGGCGACGGCGCTTACGAAGACAGTTGGCGGGTTTACGAACGCGAAGGCCTGCCGTGTCTGACTTGCGGCGCGCCGATTCGCCGATTGGCTCAGGGCGGACGTTCGACTTACTTTTGTCCGCGCTGTCAAAGCAGATAACCGGATGATGAGTTAAAATTCCGCTGCGATTCGGCGAAAGGAGTAATGCGAATGACTGCGATTCCAAAAAAGTTTTATACGGTGGAAGAATATATCGAGCTGCTGAAAAACTCCGATGAGCGCTTCGAATACTTCGATGGCGAAGTCGTTTCAATGTCTGGCGGGAAGGCAGAGCATAGCGATATTGCTTCCAATGTGATTTACAGCCTGAGAGACAAATTAAAAGGACGCGGTTGCCGAGTGAATGGCCCCGACCTGGCGGTGAAGACTGCTAAAGCCTGGCCGTTTCGATACCCGGATGTCAGCGTGGTTTGCGGCGAGCGCATTATCGAGAATATGCAGGGGATAGATATGCTGCTCAATCCCGTGCTGCTGATCGAAGTTCTTTCTCCTTCGACTGCCGCTTACGACCACAACGAAAAGTTCGTCGCATATCAGGCTATCGAAAGTTTCATGGAATATTTGCTTGTGTCTCAGGATCGCCCTCACGTCACAAGATATGTTCGCCAACCGGATGACGGATGGCTTCGTTACGACATCATTGGGTTGGAAAGCGATGTTGAATTAAGCTCGGTTGGCATTACTCTTCCTCTCAGCGATGTTTATTCGATGGTGGAATTTATTCCGTCGGAAGATACAGTTCGGGAGACGCAAACTGCTCAATCGCGTGATTGAAATTCGCCGCAGGAGTTTCGAGATTCAGACGCTTCACTTATGATTACGCGCGTCGTTTCGGTTCAGGCGGAAACAAATAGAGAACAAAAGGAATCAGGCAAACGTCTTTAGCTGGCATGAAAAATCGCCCCTCTTCGCATCTTCTATTATTGCTATTGTTGGTGGGACTGGACGCGCTGGCCTATGTTGCCATTTACCAGGCTGGCGTAGCGCGCGGGTTTTCGCCATCGGTCTTGCTCGCCATTCGCGATCTGGCTTTATTCCTTCCTGTCTTTTTCATCTTCATCTGGTTTGTCAGGCGGCACAAATACGCGGGCGATCTGACTTTGTTTACCGTCGCCATTTTGCTGTTCAGCATAGGGCAGTTCGTTCAATATCGTTTGTTCACCGATCCTGAATACAGTGCCAGCGGTCGCGCCGCCGTCCGTCAGGCAGCGCGATTGGCCAAAGCGCGGACTCAGCAATACAAAAGCATCAATGAGTTTTACGACGCCGAAAAAAAGAAGGCCTTGTTCGGCGATCCAAATTTCCAGCTTCAGACGAACACGCAAACTGAAACCGCCGAGCCGCAGTATTGGACTCTTGGCCGTATCTTCACTTCCATCTCGTCGCTGATTCCGCTGATGGCTTTTCTGGGTTTTGCCGTGGCCTTTGCCTTCATGCGTCGAGACGACATTTTGCTGCTGCTGCAACGGCACAGCTTTTTACTCGGGCTGATTACAACTTTGCCGTTTGCGCTGATCGCCATCTTTTTGTCCGAGCGGGGCAAAGCGCTTGGGAACACCACGCCGTGGGAGCCGGTCAAGATCACCTTCCTGCTCTCGTACGCCGGAATTCTGGCCGATCATTATCGCAATCTGTCGCGGACTTATTGGGGCATTCCGCCGTGGCGATTCGTGCTGCCGTTTTTGTTGATTGCATTTTTGCCGATCATTCCGTTTTTCGCCTTGCAGGATTTCGGACAGATGCTGGTCTTTCTGGGCGGATACATAACGCTGTACGTCGTCGCGGTTCGCAGGCTGCCGCAGGTGACGATTGCCATCGGATTGATGGCGGCGCTGTTGGCCGTTTCGATTTTCGCGGCTGGCATTTACAACACTTTGGTCAACGTCTTCACCGATGGAGGAGACGTTCCGGCGATTGAACGCGTCAAGGGAATTGTCAGCGAAGGCGTGCCTGATCGAATCAAACAGCGGTTTTACCTTTGGCAATACGGAGGCAATCCGCCGGATGAGAAAGTGCATGACTGGTGGGCGAAAGAATCGCCGGGCATCAGCGGCAATACGCCGGAAGAAAAATGGTATAACAAATACGCTTATCAACCGTCGCAGGCTTTGTTTGGCGTCAGCGACGGGCGAATGCTGGGAACAGGGTTGGGCCGCGGTCATCCTGAAACCGTTCCCATCGCCGATTCGGATTTCATTTACGCGGTCGTCGCCGAAGAAATGGGAATACTCGGTGGCGCTGTCATTATCATCGCGTTCATCATCGTGGTCATCGCCGGTATGCGAACGGCCATTGAAGCGCGAGATATGTTCACAAAACTGATTGCGGCGGGCGTGACGGCATTTCTGGGTTTTCAGGCTGTCATCAATATCGGCGGAGTGTTGAGGATGTTGCCAATGACCGGCATCACTCTGCCGTTTGTCAGTCACGGCGGTTGGTCATTGATCACCAGTTTCTTTATGCTGGGAATGCTGATGGCGATTTCGCACAGGAATAATGAAGTCAAATGATGGGGACAGATTTTGTGACGAATAACGGACATCGAGAAAGTTGAGATTCATGCATAGTCGCCAGGTCGCAAAGAACTATGGCAAACGACGTATCAGTCTTTCTCTCTTAACCGCTTGGCGGCTTCGCGTGAAAATCTTTTTCGTGACAGCTATGGCTTCTGTCACCTGTCACCTGTCACTTACTACCTGAGCTTGATGAAAATCACAGTCGGACAAATCACTGATAAAGGTTTGAAGCGACAGGCCAACGAAGACAATTTGCTGGCGATGTCCAGTCGCGGCGTGTTCATCGTTGCCGACGGCGTAGGCGGGCGAAAAGGCGGACAGACGGCCAGTCGCACTGTCGCTGAAGTTTTCGAGAAAGTTTTCAGCCAGCCATTGCCTTCGACGAATTCAGATTTGCCGATCGAAGATTTGCGGCAATTGGTGGCCAACACGATTGATCTATGCAATCAGAAAATTTACACCGAAGCCGAGATGAATCCCGAATTGAGCGGAATGGCGACGACCGTTGCGATGGCCGCAGTCAGGGGAAATCGCGCGATTGTCGCTCACGTCGGCGACAGTCGTGTTTACCGTTGCGACGCTCGCGGTTTGATTCGCCTGACCGAAGATCACAGCGAAGTCAATGAAGCAGTCAGACAAGGATGGATGACGCCGGAACAGGCCGAATCTCATCCGCGCCGCAACGTCATCAGCCGAGCCGTCGGCGCCGATTCCGAAGTCGAACCGGAAATCATTGAAATCGAAGTTGACGAAACCACGACTTTGTTTTTGTGCAGCGACGGCATCACGCGACACATCCGAGACGAACAGCTTGAACGATTGCTGCGCAGCGGCAACCATCCGCAAACAGTCTGCGACACGATGAAGCAGCTCTGTTACAACGAAGGCGCTGAAGACAATCTGACCGCCATCATCATTGATTTCGGAGAGCGCAGCTACATTGACGAACTGACAAGACCTATGCGTTCGATGCAGGCTGGCGCATCCGTAAACCCCGAAAGGCAAAGAAAAAAATTTGAAATCAGTTTGACCGAACCCTCTGCCGATGCCGTGTCTGTCGCCGAAAACGATCCGGCTGTCTTTGAACAGCAGACGCTTTCGGCTGCAAGCTTCCATGTTGAAGATGATTCACAGCCTGATAATCAATCGGAAAACCATTTGATGGCTGAACAGCCCGTCGTACATCAGCCGGTTCCGGCACAAACGAATTTCAATGTCGCGCCGGTTCAAAACGCCGAGCAGAAAGTGGAGATGTCGAAATTTATGAGATTGAGCGTATTGATCGTAACTTTGTTGGCAGGTTTCGTTCTCGGAGGCCTTTTCGGCGGACCGCTGTCCAGAGTAGTCAATCGTGCGGGCGGCCCGCTGATGATGGCCGAACAGCCTCGCGTTATGCGTTACAGCCCGCGCGATGCCAGCGTGGCGGCGGCTTACGCGCTGATGAACGAAGGGCGCAGCGAAGAATCGCGCGCCCAGTTGAACGAAATTTTGCTTCGCGACCAGAGCAACGCCGAAGCCCATTACTGTCTTGGCCGTCTGGATTTCAACGAGAAGAAATATGACGAAGCGATTAATCACTTCCGTCAGGCGGTGCAACTCAATCAGGAACTGGACGAAGGATGGGTTTTCATCGCTGCCGCTTATTTGCAAATCGGTCAGGCGCGAAACGCTTCCGACAGTTTGCAGAAATTGATTACGCCTGTGACGTCGTCTTCATCAGCCCCCGCGGTGAAAGCAGAACCGACGCCATCGGCGAAACCTGTTGGTTAATTCGGTCGTTGCATTGTTGAGAAAGGGCTGCGGGAGAAAGCAATTCGTGGGGATATGCCTGAACTGAAACTGGAGCACAGCTTGGTTGATGGCCGTTACGAGGTTTACGAGCGGTTGAGTCGTGGCAGTTACGCCGAAATATTCGTGGCGTATGACCGCGCGACCAATCGTTCGCCCGTCGTCATCAAAGCTCTGAACACCAGTTTGCAAGGCACGCCCGATCCCGACCTTGAGCGAACTCTGGTCGAAAATTTTCAGAACGAAGCCATCGCGCTCGACACGGTACG
>CAYRQB010000168.1:0-7872 GCA_964426025.1 uncultured Heliomicrobium sp. | reverse complement strand
GTTCGCCATCCGCACGTGATTCTGCGTCTGGGTCACGGAACAGCCGCCGATCTGCGCGGAGTGCCGTTTCATTACCTGGTTCTGGAATACATGCCGGGCGGCGACCTGTTGGAACTGTGCCGTCATCGTCCGACAAAATCTTTGCCGCTGTCGGAAGCTCTGCTCTATTTTCATCAGGCCTGCGAAGCGCTCTCTTACGCCCACAGCAAAGGCATCATTCACCGCGATCTGAAACCAAACAATCTTTTGCTCAGCGCAGATAAACGCAAATTGAAGATCGCCGATTTCGGCGTGGCCAAAATTACAACCGGGGAAAGTTCTGAGATCACTCGTGTCGGCGCGGATGTTTACGCTCCGCCGGAACACAATCCGAACGAGCGCACCGGAGACCTGCAACAATTGACGACTGCGGCGGATGTTTATTCGCTGGCCAAAAGTTTTTACACAGTCGTCTGCGGACGCGCGCCCAATCAGTTCCGCTGCGATCCGATCACCGCGCTGCCTGAATCGGTGGTCGGCCAGCCCTGGGCAAAATCTTTGCTGAAGGTTTTGTGTCGCGCTACCGATGACGATCCGAAAGCGCGTTACGCCACAGTCGCCGAATTCTGGCACGAACTGGCTCAGGTAGCCGTGCTGGTTCCGTCGGAAAAGATCGAAGAACTGCCGGATGAAGAAACCATAGTCAAACCGCGATTGGGCATTCGCACGGGGGCTTTGCCGAAAACACCGGTTCAACCGGATTTCGATCCGACCCCTGCGACATCGCAATTGCGAGCGACCGTCGCAACTGTGACGCCCGTTGAAACCGAACCGATTGCCGATTCCAAACCGACCGAGCCTGAAATCAACGTTCGCATCAAAAACGAAAACAACCAACCGCCTTTGCCGGCGGATAAATCTCCATTGGTTGATGTGCCTGCGCGTCGTTTGGATCGCCAGTCGAAAATCTTCATTGACCTGCAACCGCAAAAGGCCACTCCGGTCGAGCAGATAATCACGCCGCAACCGCAAAGACAGGTTGTCGGGCAAGCCGCAAACAAAGCTGCGGCAAAAACGGCGACTCGTTCGTCCAAACTGGCCGGGAAATTTTCCGAAAAGATTCGCCGCCGTGTTTTCATAGCGTTTTTGGGCGCAGCATTCATCGGGTTGGTGGTCAGCGTTTACAACTTTTTCCGAGGCGGTGAGTTCGGCGCGCCCAGAGAAGTTGAAATCATGACTTACCAACTGAATGTTCGCGAAGGTCCAGGCATGGGATTCAACGCCATTGGAGTGATTGCCAGCGGCACGCGTCATAAAGTGATTTCGCGAAACGATCAGGGCTGGTATCAGATCGAAATCAGCCAATGGATGCAGTTGAATCCGGGCGTTCCGTTGGATTCCAGGCAGGGCTGGGTTTATGGAAATCCTGAATTCGTTCGTGTAATCTCACGCCGTTGGTGGTGATGGGAAAATTAAGGTCAAGAGGGATGTGCGATGAAGCTTTGGAGTGAAGTCAAAAAATGGTTGGACGGCGAAGACGCCATTTCCATGACGCCGGAACAGCAGCAGCAATTGAGCGAATGGGATGAGTTCTTCGTCAAGATCGCGCGCGAAGTCGAAGTGGTCATGAAACGCGAGATGTTTACGCCTCCAGGCGGACAGACCTACTTGCCCGGCGAATACATCATCTTTCTGAGCAAGGATGATGATTCGATGTGGCAGGGACGCAAGCGCGAAGGTTTGGAAGAAGGGCTGGCCGTCAGTTTGTCGCAACGCGCCAAAGAACTGGTCGGCGGAAAATCGCTCAAGACGGACAAGATCGCGCTCAGTTTGAGCATTGACGGCTCGCTGAACAAAGGACAGGTTCGCGTTCAGGCGGTTTGGGACGACGATTCGCCCAGAACTGAAGTCACCGCCCGCAAAAAGAAACCTCCGACGACATTGCAGACAGCGCCGGGCAACACAGAACCGCTGGAAGGCGACGATGGCGAAAAGACTCTGGTTCGTCCGCGCGCTCCGCAGTTCGTCATCAGCTTCACCCGGCAAGGCGCCGAAACCGAGACATTCAAATCCGGCAAGTCAAAAATCGAGATCGGTCGCGGCTCGAAGGATTTTCCGGTTGATGTCAAACTGGACGGCGATCAGGAAATCAGCCGCAAGCATGCGATCCTGAGCAAGCTGGAAAACGGCTTCAAGCTGGAATGCGTTGGCCGCAACGCCATCGAAGTTGATGGCCGCGAAATTCAACCCGGCGAAAGCGCCGAAGTGAACGCCGGACAGACGATCAAGCTCGGCATTTATGAATTGAAGATAGAGAATTTGAAATAGTTCGGGCGAGCAGAGATGCTCGCGTTCCAGTCGGCGGGCAGAGATGCCCGCACTCCCATTTTTTCAGAGGATCACAAATGAAGTACTTCCGCCTTTTTCCGACAAGAATAGTTTTTATGCTGCTGGTCGCCTGGCTGTTGATGCAATCGCCTACGGCGACTGCGCAACAGAAATCAGCGGCGAATGAAAAGCGCACCGATTTTGCGCAACTGGTTTCCAGGCTTTCGGAACGGGCGGGATATTTCGGTTCGGACAATCTGATTTCCAACGAACTGACTTACCAGCACGTGTTGAGCAAGCTGGAAGATATGGATGTGAGGGGCGGAGTTTATCTGGGCGTCGGGCCGGATCAGAACTTCACTTACATGGCTCAGATCAAACCGAAGCTGGCGATCATGATTGATATTCGCCGCGACGCGCTGTTGCAGCACCTGATGTTCAAATCGCTGTTTATGATGTCGCGCAATCGCGTCGAATACCTGTCGCTGCTGTTCGCGCGTCCGCTGCCGAAGGATCACAAGAAATGGAACGATCGCCCGATTCGCGATCTGGTGGATTATTTCGACCGCACTCCGCTGAACCAGAAACTGGCCGACAAGATCAAAGCAGACATGCATAAGAAGATCGAAAGCTTCGGCCTTACGCTCAACCAGCGCGATTGGGACACGATCGAAGAAATCTATCAGGCGTTTTACACCGATTGCCTGGAAGTCCGTTACACCATTCGCGACCGTCCGACCGGGCGATTCTTTCCGGCCTATCGCGACATTCTGCTGGAAAAAGATTTGCAGGGCAGGCATCGAAACTATCTGGCCGCCGAAGCCACATTCCAGGTGATCAAGGGCATGCACGACCGCAATCAGATCGTCATGGCCACGGGCGATCTGGCCGGAATCAAAGCTCTGAAAGCCATCGGCGATTACCTGAAAGAGATCAACGAAAAAGTCTCTGCCTTTTACGTTTCAAACGTGGAGTTTTATCTGTTCCGCCAGGATTCGATGGGAAGGTTCGTGGATAATTTGAAAGCTCTGCCGATTGACAGCCGCAGCGTCATCATTCGCAGCTATTTCAACTACGCCTATTACACCAACGTCCATCCGCAAACGATTGACAACCATTTCAGCGTTCAACTGATGCAGCCGATCGAAGCCCTGATCAAAGGCTACGACGCGGGCGATTTCAGCAACTACTACGAACTGACGACTCGCGGCAGCGTTGAATTGAAACCCTGAGAAAAACAGTACGGGGAGCGTGAGCGACCTGAGCCTCCATAAAATGTGCAGAATGCCGAAGTTCAGGTCGCTCACGCTCTCCGTACCGCGTCATTCAGCCAGAAACTTTTTCGTTTCCGTCAAAAAGATTTCCAATTGATCGTGGTGAACCCAATGACCGGCTTTGGGGACTTTGATCAGTCTGTGGTTTTTGATCGGCGCTGCTCGACCGTCTTTTTCAGGGTCTGGCGCCCAGCTTTCCATTCCCCAGAACAGCAGCACCGGACAAGTGATCTGGCTGAAAATGTCGCGCATATCTTCCTGGTGATGGCCGTGCGGAGGAAACGGTCGCGCGAAGTTGTCGAATTTCCAGGTCAGCGAACCGTCTGAATTCCAGTTCGTTCCGTGCAAGGTCAGATGCCTGGCCACGTCGTCTTTCAAATGCGGATTGGCTTCTTTCATGCGGTTGACGGCGGCTTCCAGATTCGGGTAACTGCGCGGATCGCGTTGTTCGGTTTTGCGAATCTCTTCTATCCAGCGTCGCATGCGCTTTGACGCCGGATCGAAAACGCGATGAGTCGGCGGCGGCCCCAAACCTTCTATGGAAACGACTTTCTTGACCTTTTCGGGAAAGACGCCCGTGTAAACCATCGAAACCACTCCGCCCAGGCTGTGGCCGATGATGTAGATGGGGGCATCCAGATTATTCTTCAGGTTGATGACATCGGCCAGCGCAGCCAAATCCAAAACGTGTTCGGCGACGGTGTAAAGCGCGCCCGGAGCTTGCTGGCTGTTGCCGTGACCGCGCAGGTCAAGAGCGTAGACGTGAAAATCATCGCGCAGCGCCCGCGCCACCCAATCCCAGTTGCGAGCGTGATCCAATCCGCCGTGAACCAGAATCATGGTCGGCTTGCCTTCGCTGCCCCAATCCCAAAATTGCAGTTTCAAGCGGTGTGAGTAGAAGAAATGCGAAATAGGTTCCAATGGTGAGTATCCTCCTCGGCTGCTATGCTAGCGCGGCAGTTTACCGACGGCAAAGCCAATTCAAAAATTATGCGCCAAATTATTTTCACTCTTTTGTTGATGATTCCGGCGTTTGCCCAGCAATCGCAAAATCCTTCGCCGATGGTCGAACACGCGCGCGAGCATCCGCGCTTGAAGCAGGAAGCTCCGCCCGGTCGCCGCGAAAAGCTGGAACTCGGCGCGCTGTTCATTCCGGCGAAACTCAAACTCAAATCGCCGACTCCGCTCTTCGTTCATTTTCACGGCGGAACCTGGTTGCCGGAAGTTGCCGCGTCGCGCGTCGGCAAAACGGCGGTCATTTCCATTCAAATCGGATCGGGTTCGGGCGTGTATGCTCGCGCTTTCAGCGATTCCGGAATGTTTGCTCGCTTGATTGCCGAAGCCGAATCGAAAGCGGGAGTGAAGTTCGCTCCGATCAGTTTGACCGCCTGGAGCGCAGGTTACGGAGCAATCCGCGAAATTTTGAAAGTCTCGGGAAATTACGAGCGAGTTGATCGCGTCTTGCTGATTGACGGATTGCACGCGGGATACGTAGGCGGAAAACCAGGCACGGGAAAAGGACAAGAGTCGGAACTGGAAACCGACAACCTGGAAATCTTTTTGCGATTCGCGCGCGATGCCGTCGCAAGTCGCAAACAGATGATCATCACGCATTCGGAAATTTTCCCCGGCACGTTTGCCAGCACGACTGAAGCGGCGGACTGGCTGATCGCCCAACTTGGTTTGAAACGACAGCCGGTTTTGAAGTGGGGGCCGATGAAAACCCAGCAAATCAGCGAAACCCGAGCGGGAAAGTTTCTGCTTGTTGGTTATGCTGGCAACACAGCGCCAGATCACGTTGACCAACTGCATTCGCTGCCGGAATATTTGAAGTGGTTCAGGTGAAGCAATCGCGAAGGACTTCAACAGTGTCAGTCGGCAAGCCGATGCAGTGTTATAATTCGCGCCAGCCGGTTGAGATAAAATCAAACAATCAGTTTTGGAAGACAGGCAATCAAACGACTGCCCAAGGCTCAGCATCTGGCTGAGTTCACGAGCGAAGAATGATGATTGAAGGCATGGATCAAAAATCGAGCGTGTTTGAGCAAGGCGAAATCACGAGTGAGGCGTTCCAAGCTCTTGATTCGCGCGTAATCAAGCTTTGGCGACTGACTGATATGATTGGTTTCGTTGTGTTGTTGTCGGTGTTGTTGATCAGCCTGATTCCGTTTGCCATGAAATATCCGCAAGTTCGTTTATGGCTGGGCGGCGGTTGGTTTGGGTTGGCGGCGATTTGCGTCTGGTTCAGTTTCTGGCGTCCGCCTCGTTTGTTTCGTTCGTGGGGATGGCGGATTGATGCGAAGGTTCTGGAAATTCGCAGCGGATTGCTGTTTCAACGAACAAGGCTGTTGCCGCTTTCTCGTTTGCAGCATGTTGACCTGGAACGCGGGCCGTTGGAACGCCGGTTCGGACTCGCTTCGTTGATTTTGCACACAGCCGGAACGCATTCCGCCAACATCACCATTCCGGGTTTGAATGCCGACGAAGCGGTCAGGCTGAGAGATCATCTGGTCGAGATTGGAGGCGATGATGCCGTCTGAAATTCCGGGTGATGAAACGACGCTGCATTCTTCGACCGAAGAGTCGGCAGAACAAACGCACGAGCCGGACAATCAGATTGGCGCAACGCATCCGCTTTCGATTTCATCCGCAACCGTTTTTTCCCAGCCTGTTTTTCAAGGTCATTTGCATCCGCTGACAATCGTGCTGGGATTGTGGAAAGGCTCGCGAGCCATACTGCCAATCATTCCGTTGATTCTGTTCGGCAATCGTTGGTTTGGCGGCGTGGCTTTGGCGATGACTTTTGTTGGGACGATGGCGACCGTCCTGGCGCGGTATTTTTCATTCGGCTATCGCATCGAAGGCCACGAGTTAATCACCGAAGAAGGCATCATCGGACGCAAACAGCGGAACATCCCGCTGGAACGCATACAGGAAATTCGCATTGAACAAGGCGTGCTGCATCGTTTGCTGGATGTGGTTGACGCTCAGGTTGAAACCGGCAGCGGTGGCGGAGCCGAGGCAAGTTTATCAGTCCTTTCGCGCGCCGAAGCCGAACGTTTGCGGCTAACAGTCTTTGAGCGCGCCGCAGCAATCAGAGCGCAAAAACAAGCGACAGCCGAAGGCGTGGAAATCGTCGCACAGAAAATTGCCAAACCCGCTGAGGTCGTTTTGCGCCATTTGAGCGTCAAGGAGTTGGTGTTTGCAGGATTGACGACGAATCATCTTCTGTCGGCGCTGGTGCTGGCCGGAGCAATCTGGAATTTCGCGGACGATGTTTTGCCCAGGAATTTTTATCAGCGATCAGCCGAAGTCATTGTTCAATCCAGCCGACAATTGCTGACTCACGGATTGATTGCGACGATTTTCTTGACCATGTTGTTCGTCGCGGCGGTTTTGCTGATAGGAATTATCTTTTCGGTGATGGGTTCGGTCGTACTGTTTTACGGTTTCACCTTTTCGCTGCGCGGCGAAGATTTGCAGCGGCGATACGGTTTGCTGACGCGGCGTTCATCCAGTTTGCCGCGTCGCCGCATTCAGGTTCTGAAAATCGAAGAGAAAGCCATTCGCCGTTTGTTCGGTTTGGCGACCTTGCGCGCGGACACGGCGGGGAGCAGGCGCGAAAATGACGACGATAACAAAGGGCGCGATGTTCTGTTGCCAATTGTTCCGCGCGCGGACGTTGATCGCTTGCTGACAAACGTGTTGCCGGATTTCGCCGCTCAGGTCGCCGACTGGCAGAGGGTTTCCAAATTGTCCATACGCCGAAGCACGATCAAGGGAGCCTTGGTCTGTGTTGCGCTGGCTGCGGTTTCGATATGGATGGAGCGGGAATGGCTGGCGATACCGGTTCTGGCAATCGTGCCGTTGATTTATCTGGTCAGCGTCGCCAATTACCGGACTCTTGGGTATTCCATCGTAGAGAACTATTTTTGCACGCGAGTGGGATGGTTGGGACGTTCGACCTGCATCGTGCCGATCAACAAAATTCAGGCGACTGAAGTTCGTCAAAATCCTTTTGACCGTCGGCTCGGTCTGGCGACTTTGATTATTGACACGGCGGGACAGGCTTACACCGAAGGCGGCCCGCAGATAGGCAATCTGCCTATTGACGAAGCAAAGGAAATTGCCCGACGGTTAGCCCAACAAACTTCGCTGACTCAGTACAAGTGGTGAATCTTAAAGAGCGTGTTTTGGAAGTAATTACAACTGGCTTCCTTCCGATTTAGCTCTGAAAGAGATCGCTTAAAAAGTTGCCACGGTTTCCTTTGAGTTGTACGGTAAGTCTGTT
>CAYRQB010000167.1:0-12732 GCA_964426025.1 uncultured Heliomicrobium sp. | reverse complement strand
CGGAAAGAGACAATCCAGGTTAAGCGGCACAGAACGCGTTGACCAGATTTACAGAGTCGCCGCTCAAGTCATTTGCGAACGTGGTTTCGATGCAACTTCGATGAGTGATATTGCCGATGCGGTCGGCATTACCAAAGCGGGCGTTTACCATTTCATCCCCAGCAAAAAAGAACTGCTCTTTGCGATCATGAATTACGGGATGGACACGCTGGAAGTTGTGGTCATCAATCCGGCTCGCCAGATGGTTGATGCCGAACAGCGACTGCGCTCAATCATCATCAATCATTCAATGCTGATTGCCCGCGCCAGCAACGACGATGGGCACGATCCGGTGACGATTTTGGTTGAAGAAGAGCAAGGGCTGTCTCCAGCGCATCGTCGCAAGATAAAGCAGCGCAAACGCATTTACCTGGAATTGATACGCGAGACGCTTGCCGAGTTGAAGAACGAAGGCAAACTGGAAGATGTAAATGTAACAGCCGCAGCTTTCAGTTTATTGGGAATGATTATGTGGTTGGCGCGATGGTTTCGCCCTGACGGAGAATTGTCGCGCGACCAGGTGTCCGAAGAAATTTGCAAGATCGCGCTGGGCGGTCTGTTGAAATAATTGACCTCCCGCAAAATCACACGAAGGGAACAAGAAAAACATTTAGACAGGATTTACAGGATTCAGCAGGATGAAGATTGGAAGCGAGTTGGACTGTCCGATCTGAAACTAATCCTGTGCAATCCTGTAAATCCTGTCTACCCTTCTTCGTGCCTTCTTCGTGTGGCTTAGTGGGAAAATTCATTTACTTTTGAGAGGAATCGAAGATGAGAGAAGCAGTTGTCGTCGCCAGTTCGCGAACCGCCCTGGCCAAATCGTTTCGCGGTTCATTCAATATGACGCGTCCCGAAGATTTGATCGCGCATTGCATTAAGGACGTATTGAAAAAGACTCCGCAACTTGATCCGGCGGAAATCGAAGACGTGATCATCGGCGCGGGTTATCCGTGCGGAGTGCAGGGGCAGAACGTCGCGCGCGTGGCCGGCGTTTTGTCTGGCTTGCCCGTATCGGTTGCCGCGACGACGGTCAATCGTTTCTGTTCGTCAGGTTTGCAATCGGTGGCGATGGCGGCTCATCACATCATGGTCGAAGGCGTTGACGCCGCCATCGGCGGAGGAGTCGAAAGCATCACGATGATGGGACGCGACAGCAATCCGCATCCTGTGGTCAAGGAAATGAAGCCGGGAATTTATATGGTCATGGGCGACACGGCGGAAATCGTCGCCAAACGTTACAAGATCAGCCGCCAGGTTCAGGACGAATACGCGCTCAGCAGTCAGCAGCGAACCGCGCGCGCGCAAACCGAAGGTTTTTTCACGGGCGAAATCGCGCCGATGAAAGTCACCGCCGGAATTCTGGACAAACAAACCGGACAGATTGTCGGCCAGGAAGAACGGCTTTGTGATCGCGACGAATGCAATCGTCCGGACACGACGCTGGAAGCTTTGCTGGCTTTGAAACCGCACTTTGACAAAGACAGCGGGCAGGGAACCGTCACCGCCGGAAACTCATCGCAATTGTCGGATGGCGCGGCGATCAATTTGCTGATGTCGCGCGAACGCGCCGAAGCTTTGGGCGTCAAACCGATGATGATATTTCGCGGATTCGCCGTCGCCGGTTGCGAGCCGGACGAAATGGGCATCGGCCCGATTTACGCCGTGCCGAAGCTGCTGAAACGTCACGGCCTGACGGTCAAAGACATTGACGTTTGGGAATTGAACGAAGCTTTCGCTGTTCAGGTCGTATACTGCCGCGATTATCTGGGCATTGATCCGGCGAAGCTGAACGTCAACGGCGGTTCGATTTCCATCGGCCATCCTTTCGGCATGACAGGTTCGCGTCTGGTCGGAACCATCGCCAACGAAATGCTTCGCCGCAAAGCCAAATACGGCGTCGTGACGATGTGCATCGGCGGCGGGCAGGGAATGGCAGGATTGTTCGAAGCCTGCAACTGATTGAAATTGACGTAGCCGAATTCGGAGATGCCATGTGCAATTCGCTCTACGAACGTGTTCGCCCATTCGCCCAATGGCGGATGATCGTTTTTTTGATCCTCTCAAATTTTGTTTGCATTGGTTTGTTCAATTGGCGGCAACGTCAACTGAACAATTTTGAAACGCCGGATTCAATGCGTCATTACACGCCGGAACAGCTCAATGCTTTCTTTGAAGGCATCGGCGAAGACGGCAGACGATTGTACGCGTTGACTCAGATCACTTTGGACGTGGCTTATCCGGCGGTTTACGGATTGCTGTTCGCGACTCTGATGGTGATTCTATTTCAGTGGACTCGGACGCGTTGCATTGTTCTGTTGCCGTTGATCACTGTGTCGTTCGATCTGCTGGAAAATCTCACTACGGCTTATCTGGCCTGGAATTTTGACGGGCGAACAACATCGGTTATGACCAGGATCGCTCCGGTATTTTCCACAGGCAAATGGTGGGGAGTGACTTTGTGTCTGGCTGCAATCGGGTTGGGAATCGTGTTGAAGCTTCTGTCGTTGCTTCGTCCTAAAACGTAATCGTGAGATTTGTTCGGCGAACCGAATTTCAGACAAACAAAAACCGGAGAAGAAGAACTCGCTTCGACTCCGGTTTTCGTTTGTCTGTTTGTAGAGTTGGTTTACTGAAAACTTTCAAGCGCGGTCTGTTCGTCTTCGTAAATTTCAAAGACAGTCAACAGCTTGGTAATCATCAAAAGGTCTTTGATCTTTTTCGGCAGATTGAGAAGTTTCAGTTTTCCGCCGGTGTTTTTTGTGGTGGTGTAACGCGAAACCAGTTCGCCAATGCCGGAACTGTCAACGTAAGTCACTCCGCCCAGATTCAATATGATTCGATTGCGTCCGGCTTCGAGCAATTGGCTGACAGCGTCGCGCAACTGGACGCTGCCTTCGCCGATGGTGATTTTGCCGGTTAAATCCAGAACGGTGACGTCACCAACGATACGCTCTCTAATTTCTAACTGCATCTTGTTTATGGTCTCCTTCGCCGTTTTCTTGTGGTTCAGGTTTCGGCGCGCGGCGTTTGGACATTGACACGATCATCCCGCCTTCCGGGTGACGTTCGTATTCGACGCCGTCCATGAAAGTTCGCATATACAGAATGCCGCGTCCTGCCGGGTTTAAAAGATTGTTCGGATCAAGAGGATCAGGAAGAGTTGCCGGATCGAAGCCTTCTCCGTAATCGCGTATCGTGACGCGTAGCGCATCCACGCCGATGGTGAACCGAATATCCACGGATTTCTGAGGATCGTATTTGTTTCCGTGTTCGACGGCGTTGGCGACAGATTCACGCACGGCCATGTTCACCCAATAGGCTGACTCTTCATCGAATCCGATCATATGCGTGATGTTGTCAGTAAGCGTGGTGACCAGATCAATGAACTCGAGTTGACTGGCGATGGTCAGTTCGACCACATTTTCGGCTAGCATCATAAGCCGGGGTTTCCTTTTTTCTGGCGAATTTTGATCTGTTAAGATGCCCACAAGCTTTCGCTGCGGCGATATACGGTCAGGCGAACCAACGAAACCGAACATTGTGTAACACAGCGAAAAAAGTGATGTCAAGATAATGACTTTGCGGACTGCCCCGAACTACGGCGGGTTTACCGGTAAAGTTCCACAGCAATTAAAAAACGAATGTCTGAAATCAAAAAACTAGAAACTGAGACAGTAAATATTAGTGCGGCTACAAGACTGCGTGGTGATTTCCAACTGCCTGGAGACAAATCCATCTCTCATCGCAGCGCAATGTTTGCCGCAATCGGTAATGGGCAATCGCGAATACGAAACTATTCGTCAGCCCGCGATTGCCAAAGCACGCTTGATTGTCTGGAAGCGATGGGCGTCGGGGTGACGCGCGAAAAAGAACTGATCACGATTGATGGAGTTGGCCTGAACGGTTTGCGGGAACCTTCGCGTGTGCTGGACGCGGGCAATTCCGGCTCAACGATTCGCATGTTGTCGGGCATTCTGGCCGGACAAAACTTCACCACTGAAATCACCGGCGACGAAAGCATTCAACGCCGACCGATGAAGCGAATAATTGATCCGCTGGTTTTGATGGGCGCCGGCATCGAAGCGCGAGACGGAAGCTTCGCTCCGATGCGAATCACCGGCGGCAATTTGCGTGCGATTGAATACACGCCTCCGATGGCCAGCGCTCAGGTCAAATCCTGTGTTTTGTTGGCCGGGCTGTTCGCCGAAGGCAAAACTTCTGTGATTGAAAAGACTCCGACGCGCAATCACACCGAAGCGATGATGCGCGAAACCGGCGCGGCGATTGAAATCGAACAGTTGTCGGACGGCGAAAAGATTTCCGTCGCTGGTCGAAAACCTTTGCGGGCGCTCGGCGATTACACCGTGGCAGGTGATTTGTCTTCCGCAGCTTTCTTTGTTGTCGCGGCGTTGATTTCACCGGACGCTGAAATTCGGCTTCGACACATTGGCATCAATCCGTCGCGCATTGCGCTGATCGAAGTGTTGAAGCAGTTAGGCGGGCGGATAGAGGTAGTGGATCAGCGACTGGCTCATGGCGAACCCGTCGCCGACATTGTCGCGGGGTCGTCGGAATTGATCGGCAACCTGGAATTATCCGGCGCAATCATTGCCAATCTGATTGACGAAATTCCGATACTTGCCGTCGCCGCGACTCAGCTTGACGGGGCGCTGACGATTCGCGACGCTCGCGAACTTCGCGTCAAGGAAAGCGACCGCATTCGCGCGATAGTTGACAACCTGCGGCTGATGGGAATCGAAGTCGAAGAGTTCGATGACGGATTGCGCATCAGCGGAAAACAGCAATTGCGCGGGGCCAGAGTGGATTCGTACGGCGATCATCGCATAGCCATGTCGTTTGCCGTCGCCGGATTGATTGCCGCGGGTTCGACTGAAATTACCGGAGCCGATGCGGCCTCGGTTTCTTTGCCGGAATTTTATGATTTGCTGAAGCGTTGCGGCGCATCAATCAAATGATCCCGCTCGCTTGAAACAAAAGAGGCGTGGAAGACGCGAACAAAAGCTGTTCGCGTCTTCCACGCCTTCGCCATTTCAAAACGATCAAAACGGCCTACCACCTGAAGATGATCAGATCGGGGCCATAATAACCTGCGTGATGTTGCGGCGTGCTTGAAGTGGTTTCAGCCGTGTGAATGAAATGCGCTCCATACCACATCACCACGTCCTGCCCGTCAAGCGATTCGCCATTGACGAAATTGTCCAGCTTGGCTTCGGTGTTATTGGGGCCGGTGGTGTTGACGCCGTCATCAAGTTCCGTGCTGCGATAACGCAAAAACCAGGCGTCTCCGCGGGCGTAAAAATCAGCCACGCCGTCCTCAGTTCCAGGTTGAATCTGCAGAAATTCGCCGGACAAGATGTTTTCGATTGACCAGTATCGGCCACGCACGTAATCGCGATAGCGTTTGACTTCCTTCAGAATCGGCGAGCTGAACGACCTGGTGTCGTATTCGACAAAACGATTTCTGCCCGCCGTGGCCAGGTCGAAATCGAATCGCCAAAAAACATGATGATTGTGAGTGTTGCAAATGCATGAGTTGTTGACGCCGTCGAATCCGAAACGGGCGCGAACGGTTCCCGAAGGAGTGAATTCCCAACGGCTGATGTAACGATACCATCCCGCTTCCAATTCGCTGACAAGCGTGACTTCGTTGGTTGTCGGGTTTTGATAAATGGCGACGCCGCGGAAATTTCCTGTGTCGGTTCGGCTTTCAATGATGGTTTTGGGCGCTGCGTTGGCGATGCGAATGCCAGGCGCAACGTCAGCGCCGGTGGCTTCAAACATTCCTTCCTGCCATTGCCAATCGCGGTAAGGTCCGCAGGCGTTGTTGTCGTATTGCACGTTTAAGATCGGCACGTGAGCGCGTTTGAATAACAGCTTGCCCAGATAATAAACGTCGCGCAATTCAACGCCTGAAGCGCGCGTGCCGGAGGAAGCCGAAGGCCTGATCACCAGCATTTGCCAGATGGTCGTGCTGCCCGAAGTGATGGTCAGATTGTATTGGCCTGCGGTGTTTCGCGAAGTCGTTGATTGTCCCGCGCCGGGAATGCCGCATTGTTCAGGAACCGCCATCGAAGTCGGCGGCGCGTTATTTTCGAATGCCGTGATCGTGCCGCGAATCATGTTCACGGCCACAATCTGATTGGGAGGCTCATTTTCTCCGATAAATATTCCGACCGTCAGCGAACGTTCGCTGGCAACGCTGTCAGAAGCCAGCGGCGGCATGGGGCGATAAATTTGGGCTTTCCCCGATTTGAACAGCGAACCGTATTTTTCGTCTGCTTTCAGGATATCGGCTGCGGCTTCGAACTCTTCAGGACTCGGCAATGGCTGAACGTTTCCTATCGTGACTGTGGTTTGCCGAATGTCGTCAAAAGAGCTTTCGACAATGATCGGGCGATTGTTCGTGTAATCATAAAAGGTCACGCGGAATCGTTGCTGTTGCGAATATGCGGGCTTATCCAACATCTCGAACGAAAGCTGGCGATTTTGCGTGCCGTCCAAATATTTGCGCACTGTCGAATAAGCTCTGACGGTTTGCACGGCGGAATCAATTTGCGCCTGAGCAGGACCGACCGGAGTGATTGAAACCGTCAATGGTCCCTGAAAATTCGCGGGCAGGCTTCGCGCTTTGCTCGTCATTTCGCGATTGCCCCCGGCTTCGGTGGACAATCCGGCTGCCAGTAAACAACCGACGCCGATGGTCAACAATACCGCCAGTAAAAATGCCTTTCGTCGCATTTGAAATCTCCTTGATGGCCAACAGTAATTAAGCTTTGGCGTGGGGTTAATCGAGCTGGATAATTTTTTGGCGATGATTTGTAAAACGCGGAAAGCGCGCCGGAGCCATTTCGCCTGACACCAGTGAGGTTCTATCCAGAGCAGCAATTTTCATCGAATCGCGTTGGGAAATATCACGGCATTTGCTTGTCGGTCAAGCCGTGTTGTTCAGTCGCTTGCGGCCAGACCTTTGGCGATGCAAAATTAAGTCATGCCCCGACCGAAAGCGATCGTTCAATTACCACGGAGGTACAGCTTGAGACCTTATTCAACCGTAGCCTTGCTAATTCTGTTTGCCGTAGTTTGCAGTTTTCCATTGGCGTCCATTGCGCAGAAAAAGACCGGCGCAAAAAAGCGTCAGCCTGCGGCAAAGCCCACGCCGACGCCTGACCTCAAGGCAGAAGCCGCGCAGGTAGCCGAGCAAATCAAAAACTTCTCGAAGTTCATTTACATTTACGGCAAAGTCGTCAACGGACTGGAAATCGCCGACGAGCAAGCCAGACGCGGCCAGATGTCGCCCACCGCCGCCGAAAAAAACCGCCAGAGCAAAGACGCATTGGTGGAAAACATTCGCGGGTTGAAATTGGGAGCACAAAATCTGGCCAAAAGTTTTCAAAGCAATTCGCGTTTGCAGGTTCAATATCTCAAACTGACTTTTGCAGTTGACGCTGCCGGCGAAGCCGAGCAGTTGGCGGCTGCCGGGCGTTACGATGAAGCGGGCAAGTCATTGGTCACAGTGATCGAACGATTGACCGACACGGTTATAGCTTTGCGGTGAATGGATCAAGCGATTTCGTGATTAGCCATTAACCACAAACCATTATTGGCCAGGGAAGAAAGATTCTCCCCTGTCTGATAATGGCTGATGGTGAATGGCTAATTCTTTTCCTGTCCACAGAAAGTCCGGTAGCGCTTGGTTTCAATAGTCCGATTTCAGGTTATTTGCTTTTTCCGCCGGTCATCATCAATCCAATCTCTTCCTGATCAACTTTCAGCGGATCAACTTCGCCGACGATGCGACCCTGGTACATCACCAGCACTCGGTCTGACAGCGACAGCACTTCTTCCAGTTCAGCCGATACCAGCAGAATGGCCGCGCCCGAATCGCGCAATTCGACCAGTTTGCGATGGATGAATTCGATGGCGCCGATGTCAACGCCGCGCGTCGGTTGGGAAACCAGCAGCAACTTCGGTTTCAAATCGAATTCGCGACCGATGATCAATTTCTGCTGATTGCCGCCGGACAACGCGCGCGCCGGAAGTTCCGCATTCGGCGGACGAACATCGAAATCGCGAATCAGGCGGTTGGCTTTGTCCGTCACAGCTTTTTCATCCAGCAAGCCAAGATTGGTGACTGGCGGTTTTCGGTATTGAGTTCCGAGGATCGTGTTGTCGGCCAGATCGAATCCCAGCAGCAATCCACGCCGGTGGCGGTCTTCGGGAATGTGCGCAATGCCAAGTTCCTTGATCTGACGAGCGGATAGTTTGGCAACATCGCTGCCGTTGAGCATGCAACTGCCGCCCGAAGCGCGATCCAATCCCGACAGAATTTCTATCAGTTCGGTTTGGCCGTTACCTTCGACTCCGGCAACGCCGACGATTTCTCCGGCGCGGACTTCAAAGGAAACGTCTTTCAATTTTGAACCGGCGGAAAGATTCTTCACGCTCAAGACAACGTCTTTCGGTTTTGCCTCCGGCTTTTCAATGCGCAACAGCACATCGCGTCCGACCATTATCCGCGCCAGTTCGGAGGCGCTGGTTTCCGCCGTTCCGGTTTCGCCAACCACTTGACCGTCGCGCATCACCGTCACGTTGTCCGACAACGCCAGCACTTCGTTCAGCTTGTGCGTGATGATGATGATCGTTTTGCCTTGTTGCCTCATTGAGCGCAGGATTTTGAAAAACTCTTCGACTTCTTGCGGAGTCAAAACCGCCGTCGGTTCGTCCAGAATCAAAATCCGCGCGCCGCGATACAGCGCCTTCAACACTTCGACACGTTGTTGCTGGCCGACCGAAAGCTGTTCGATGCGTTTGTGCGGATCAATGTCGAAGCCGAAATCTTTCGACAACTTGTTGATCCGGTCTTCGGCGGTTTTGAAATCAACCTTTACGGCATTGCCCGGCTCAGCGCCGAGCACTATGTTTTCCAGCACGGTCATCGGCGGAATCAGCATGAAGTGTTGATGCACCATTCCCAAACCCAGCGCGATGGCGTCGTGCGGATTGCGAATTTCTCGCCGTTGGCCGTCAATGAAAATCTCTCCTTCGTCGGCGTGGTAAAAGCCGTACAGGATTTTCATGATCGTGGATTTGCCCGCGCCGTTTTCTCCGACAATGGCGTGGATGGTTTTGGCGGGAATCGAAAGGTTGATTCCTTTGTTCGCAGTCACCGTGCCGAAGCGTTTGGTGATGCCGCGCATTTCGATGATGTTTGTTGTGTTCATTGATGAGTTCCGGTTTTAGACCTCTTCCCAATTGAAGTGCCGAAATTCAGCGATGCGTTGGTAATCGTCCGAATTTTTTGTCAGCACCGTCAATCCAAGTCTTGCCGCTGAAGTCGCGATTAAAGCGTCATTGATCATTCGCGCTCGTCCCACCACGTCGAACCCATACTTGCTGCCGATCTTTGAAAGGATTTGACCGGCTAGGATCCAATCCCGCCTGTCGGGAACCAGCAACCGGCCAAGGTTCCTAAACTCGCGTTCCATCAACAGGAATTCCTTTCGCGCTTTGGGATCAACCGCGCCCACAAGCAGTTCTTCGAGCGCAACCACGCTCAACCAAAGCGGCTGTGTTTGCTGCCTGCCAAGACGAGCAGCCCGGCGCAAGCTCAGAACAGATTCGTCGCCTTTCCGTAGTGCCGATATGTAAACGGAAGTGTCAAACAAAATTCCAGCCACAATTCATTCCTTCAACCGTCCGAATACGTCTTCGACTTGAATGCCACTTCTAAGCAATCGTTCTGTTGCTTTCCACGCCCGCCGGTTGCGTTCTCGTTCAGCAATGACTTCGTCGAGCGCAAGTTCGACTGTCTCTGCCTCGGTTTCAGCTCCAAGAAGTTTCTGCGCGCGCTTGAGTTTCGCTTCGTCAATTTCAACATTGGCGGATTTTGTGCGTTTCACTGTGGTTCTGGAATTTGCCATTTTGATCACTCCCTTGATTTACTTCGCCATTGCATCCGTCACTTTGATTTTGCCGGCGATGATGTCTTTCTTGGCTTGCTCGACTTTATCAATCACTTCCTGCGGAATCAGCGGTTTGTTGTATTCGTCCAGCGCGTAATCCACGCCCTGATTTTCCAGCCCGTAAACGTGAACGCCGCCTTTGAATTTGCCTTCGACTTCGTCTTTGATGACGCTGTAAACGGCGGTGTCAATCCGTTTCATCATGCTGGTCAGAATGAATCCGGGTTTGACCCAGTTCTGATTCGAATCAACGCCGATGGCGAATTTCTTGTAGCTTTCAGCCGCGTCGAAAACTCCCAGTCCGGAATTGCCAGCCGCCTGAAAGATGACATCCGCGCCGCGTTCGTATTGAGAATTGGCCAGTTCGCGTCCTTTGCCCGGATTGTTCCAGGCGGTGTCTGTGATGCCAACGTAATTGACCAGCACTGCGATGTCTGGTTTGACGTATTTCGCGCCTTCTTCGTAACCGGTCTGGAAACGGTGAATCAGCGGAATATCCATTCCGCCGACGAAGCCGATCTTGCCCGTCTTGTTGGTGTAAGCCGCGATCATCCCGACCAGGAACGAACCTTCGTGTTCCTTGAAAATCAAACTGGCGACGTTGGGCGATTCGGCTACGGAATCAATCAGCACGAAATGCAGTTGCGGATAATCTTTGGCGACTTCGGACAGAATCGGCCCCTGAGCGAAGCCGACGCCGGTGATCAGGTTGTAACCGTATTGAGCGAAAGCGCGTTGCGCGGGTTCTATCGCCGTCGGATCGCCGGGTTCGACATCGCGCAAAACAATCGGGAATTCCTTCTTCGCCTGCAACGCTCCGACGTAAGCCGCCGCATTGAACGAACGGTCGTCTTTGCCGCCGATGTCGAAAACTATGCCGACTTTGGTTTTGTTGCCGGCTTCGGCGCTCAAATCGCGCGTCGTACATCCGGCGGCGAACAGGGCGAATGAAAGCAGCAATGCTGTTGACACTTTGCTGAACAAGATTGGAATCCTCCTGCGGAAAAATTGGAGCGCGAGCATCCTGCTCGCTTGGTGTCGCAGGCATCTTGCCTGCCAACTCCGACCGAATTTTCATTGTCAGCGAAACTCAGCCAGCGCGCAAACATCAACGTTGTTGCATCAGAATCTTCCTGACGCTTTTTTGCGCCCCCGGCGGAGTGATGTCCATGACCATTGACGATTGTCGCCAATCGCGGTTGTCGTTGGCGCGGCGCAAAGCTTCCTGAACAATCCGGTCGAAGATGGCGAAGAAAGCGTTGGGCGTCCATTCGTTGACGTCGTCCGACATTTCGACGAATTTCTTCGCCGCGTCCTGCAGGTCTTTTTGAGGAATCGGTTTTTTGTTCAGCGTCTTGTCCAGGTTGACGATGCGTTTGGCGTAACTGCTTTCGATGTTGCAGAGCGTCGTCAGCAATTGAATGTCCTGCGCCGAAAGACTTGCCTGCATCGGCGATCCGCCTGTGAACCAACCGGGCAAAGTGACAGCTTTCAGTTTCTGCAATCCTGTGAAACCTTCCTTGTCATAAATGTCGTGCAGCGACGGCGACAGATAAGCGAAGCCCACGCGAGCCAGCCAGTTGGTTTGTTTCATCCCGGTGTATTTAGCGGAAATCACCTGCCGCATTGTTTGTCTGGCCAGATCGGCCAGGTCTTTTTGAGTGATTGCCGTGAAAGCTTCCTTCAGCATCTGTTCGTCGTAACGCACGAAATATCGAACGACGACATTTCCCAGACCTTTCGGCGGCGGAAACTGTTTGGTCAGATCGGCAACCAATGCGGCGCGGCTTTGTTTGTTCAGCAAGCCCAGGAATTCGCCCATATCCAGATAGCGCGTCAATTCGTCCGGCGTAGTTTGTTCGTCGGCTTCCAGCAGATCGTATTGAACCGCCACGCTACGCAAGGTTTGAATCAGGTAATCGCGCGTTTTCGGATCAACGGCTGAACCGGGCTGTCCTTCCGGTTGGAAGGTTTCGCCCAGCGCGCGCAACAGAAAATTGCTCTCAATCGTTTCCTTGAACTTGCCGCCTTTTTTGACCCGTTCGGTGATCGAAGCTTCGGTGGCGAAAACGTGCAGCAAGCCTCCGGCGGTTTGTTCGATGGTGTGTTCGGCGTTGACGGCCAGTTGTTTCAAACTGTCGTAACTCCAACCCATGACGTTGACGCGAAGCTGCGCGCTACTGGTCAAAGCATGAGTGAAGACGCCCTGATTGACCTTGACGTACCTGGCCGAAAAGTTTTCCAGCGCGTCGGCGAAATTGCCTACGGCTGCGGCGCGCGCCATCGCCCGGCCTTCGGTTGTGTTCAAATCGAATTCCACGTCCAGCAACGCGTCGTGACGCGAAGCTCGCGAATATTCGTAATGCAGATCGAAGGTGAATTTCTGGTTCACGGCTTCGGTCATTTTCTTGTACCAGTTGTTTTTGAAATCCTCTATGCGTTTCAGATTGGTCTGCAAAACGCCCAGCGCCTTGTTCAACTCTGATTGTTTCAACTTGTTGAATTCGGTTCCGATCAATCGTCCGGCCAAATCCTGCAAACGAACGTCCTCAAGGTTTTTCAGGTCGTCGGGGCTGTTCAGTTTTTCAAGCTGTCCGAACAATTTGTCCAACGGCAACGTCTGTTGCAGTTTGGCGATGAAATCGCGCACAGGTTTGGTTGCGCCGTCGTTGATGAAGGCCTGAGCCTTCTGCGCTTTTTGCGAGAA
>CAYRQB010000166.1:0-12767 GCA_964426025.1 uncultured Heliomicrobium sp. | reverse complement strand
CTGCTTCTGGTCAAGGTAAACGCCTCCAAAATTTAACCAAGTTCTTCCCTCACAAGTGAGGTTTTTCGTCTTGCGGCAAATTTCCAAAGCCTGTCGGTAGATATCAAGAGCTTTGTCGTATTGGCGTGCTCGGCGGTGCGCGATGCCGAGGTTATTAAGCGACAAAGCTTCGCTGGAGAGGTTCCTGATTTCGCGGCTGATTGCCAATGCTCGTTGATGGGACTCTATGGCTTTGTCGTAAGAATCCAACTCACGGTAGGCGTCGCCGATATAGTTCAGCAGTTTTGCTTCTTCCTCGGAGTCTTGTTGCCTTTGCGTAATAGAAATAGCGCGATCGTAATGACTGATGGCCTGCGGGTAGTTGCGGAGGACGAAATACGACTCTCCTATCTGGGTGAGGATATATTGTTCCCGAGGAGGGTCGTTTATTTGTTGCGCCAGCAACAGGGCTTGCTGGTGAAATTCAAGCGCTTTGTTGGGTTGATTCGACTCAAAATAGATGTCTCCCAGATTGATCAGGGAAGCTGATTCTTCAACTGGGTTACGGATTGCTTTGGAAATATTGAGCGCCTGCTGGAAGTTGCTCAGCGCTTGGTCGAACTGCTTGAGATCGCGATAGACCAAGCCGACGCCGTTTAGAGACGCTGTCTCACCTACGCGATCTCCTGCGCGGCGGAAAAGTGTGATGGCTTGTCGGAATTTGGCGATGGCGTCTTGAGCCTCGCCTCTTTCGGCCAACTCGGAAGCTTCGTGGAAGAGTTGCTCCGCCTCCTTTTTCAAGGACGATTGCGCTGGTTGCGATCGCCTTTGCGCAAAAGCTGCGCTACCAGCAAGATTTCCCGGCTCTAGAAGTATTGAGAATGCGATGGCTGTAACCAGAATTGTCAGCGCCACTGATGTCATCGAACGGCGTACCATAAGTTTGCTCCTTTTGTCTGTGTTGGCTGTCTTAATATTATTTTTGCAGATCACTTACTAAGGATTCGATCTGCTTGACCAACTGCGCATCTCCGAGTTGCTGATAAAGGGATTTAGCTATTTTGAGTTGCTGAAGAGAATCTTCCTTGTTGTCGAATGCCTCCGCATAAAGGCGGCCGAGCGCATACCTGGCCAGAGCCTCTCCTTCCGGCTCTTTCGATTGTTGTGCGAGTCTGACAGCGGCGTCGTAACAATTCTCAGCCATTCGGTTCAGTCCGATCTCGCGATAACGATCACCCAGCACGCCCCAGACGACTGAAATATTTGTTGATCGGGTCAGGACATCCAAGACCTCAATCGCCTCAGCGTTCAGCCCGTATGTCGCGTAAAGTTGTGCGATGATGAACTGAGTTGATTGGCCAGGCAGTCCCAGCGCGCGAATATTTTTTTCTTCCTTGCGGACTTGTTTGGCCTGTTCTGGCGGGAGCAGAGAGAATCCTAGGTTGGGTTGCTGTTCCTCATCGGAGCTACGACCATTGGCAATTACCGACAGGAAATAGTCCTCACCGAAAGTCAGCGACGGCGCGTCGTTGGGGTAGGCCAGCGAAAGTGGTTTAAGAGCGGGTTTTTTGTTTGCGCTCGAAACTTGCTTGTCTGGGTTGATCCGCACCTCCTTGCGCCAAAGTTCATTCAAGCTGCGCACTATCACTACATATCTGTTGGCGTCGGCCAGAGGCATCCAGCGGATAGTTGGGCGAGCATTGAGAAGCTTAGCGTTTCGCGGAGACACGATCCGGGGAATACCTGTATCTTTCATTTCACCGCGGGTAGGCATGACGTCGCTACCTTGATAACTCAACGCAATTCCGTTGCTGCTCGGGCGGCAGGGCAGAGGGTGAAAGCCTCGTGACATTTCGTGTTTTGATTTGTCCGGGCAGAAAATCACGGCTTGCGAAGCTTCGGCAACTTGCAGCAGGTCGCCTTGTCGGAAAGGAGTGCCGGGTTGCGCAGGCGCATAACGATTGGCGCCTTTGAATTTGATTGTGACTTTTCCTTTTACCGATGCGATACATCCAGTAACCTGATCTTGTTTGAGTTCAGATGAAGGTTGTTGTCCGGTGATCAAAGGCCATCCACAGGGGAAGAATGAGAACAGCAGAACAATAGAGAGCCAATAAGCGAACTTCATTGTGTATCACCTCTCTGTAATCTCTCTTGCGCGGCGCTGAGCCAAACCGCTTCAAGTTGATCTTCCTGGCCAGTTTTATTTGCTACGCAAGCTCCCCAATCATCTATGGCATTAGACTTCTTTTGCGCTTCGAGAAGCTGCGCGCGAAGACAGTATGCCGCCGCGCCATCGGGTTTAAGTTTGAAAGCCTCTTTGAGGTCATCGTGCGCGAGAGCATAAAGTTTAAGGTTGAGATGTGCCCAGGCGCGATTTTTGTAAATGGTATACAGGACAAATTGTTCATGAGGATGCTGATCAAGGGCGAGGTTGAGCGTCGTCAGCGCATTGGCGCTTGAGCTTTCACTACCGCGCAATAAATACAGGCGGGCGAGATTGTTAAAGGCATAGTAAAACCTGGGATCGTTGCGAAGGGCAATCTGGTATTCGGCGATTGCTTTATCAAACTCCAGTGATTTTTCGTATGTGGTTCCAAGATTGTAATGAGCCTGTGCGTAATCCGGATCAAGGCTAATTGCGCGTTCATAGCTCTCGACAGCCTTGTCTATATTGCCTGTTTGCTGATAACGGACGCCGAGATTGTTAGTATAAATCTTTGCAAGAGCGGGAAGAGCAAGATATTGAGCGGTTGCGATTGCCAGCGCCACAGCGGCAGCTATGGTTTTCCACTGCGGGTGGTAGCGTCGGTTGATGCCAAACCGTGTCAGGGCTTTTTCGACAAGCTCCTGGCCTGATTGTGTGAAAGCACTTCCCGCCAGAAGGACAAGTAGGGACTGCGAAGCGATGTTGAGCAAATCTACACCACCTCCGACCGAACGGCGGATTACCTCTGCTGTTAAGCCGATCGCCAGGGTGATCAGGATCAGCGAGATCAGCCCCCAGATTGGGTTGGGCTTCGGGACTTCTGATAACGTCCACCACCAACCGGCATTCTGCGGTAGAACCGACTCGCGCCACTCTTTTAACTGAGTATCCAGTTCGGCATTGATTTTCGGTGCCTGCTGCTTCAAAAGTTGATCTAGCTGAACTATTCTCTCCAGCGTTTGAGAGTCTAATTCCAAGTGTTCACCCAATGCTCGGTGAACTTCTTCGCGAGCATTGAGAACGATCAGCAGCTGTTCCCTATCCGGAGAAGACGGTTTTTGCGAAAGGCACTCTATCGCTTTCTGGTAAGACGCTACAACTTGCTCGAAACTTCTCATTGAAGCCTCCGCGTGTGCCGGTATACTCGTTGGGTTACCCAGAAACGACAGGGTTGAACAGGCGACAAGTCTTTCGGCTAGAGAATGGTTTGTCCGCAGAACTTGTCGTCGAATTGACAGGTTCAATTGTATCCGTTGCACAATTATCTTTACAACTATGCCGACTCGTTTGTCCTTGCTCTACAAGTGCTCATGCGGCTCGTCACTTCACTTCGGCTTTTTGCTCCGGTTTCTTCTCGATCGTTTTTATGTCGTTGTGATGAAGAATCGTGTTGAAGAGCATCGCGAATTCGCCGTGATTTTGCCAACGGTAACAGGGATTGGTCGCGAACAGAATCACGCGGCCACGTCCTGTCGGAACATCAACGATTGCCGGGCGATTGCGAATCTCGTTCGGATTGCGCATCAAACCGCTCAGCACTGATTTTTCGCCGCCCGGAAAACGCATCAGGATTTGTCGGTCGCGATCGCGTTCGGGAACTGACAGCAGAGGTCCGTTGGCATAACGAACAGGGATTGTTTTCTTGGTGTAGCCGTAAAAGATCGGACTTGCCGGTTGCAGAATCTCCGCTTCGACAATCGGCCCCGGCGCATAAAACTGTGCGGAGGTTCGTCCGGCGTCAATTGTTCGCGTCAAACCGAATTCGGCAGGGAAGAAGCTGGCCTGTCCCAGGGTGACAACCAAACCTCCGGCGTTGACGAATTTTTCAAACTCTGCGACGCCCGCCAATCCCATTCCGCCCGTGATGTCTTCGGATTCGCCGTAAACGCCGTGCGATTTGAATTGATCGCTTTTCGTGTAAGCCAGCGGTTTGCGTTGCGGCTCGCGGTCGAAAACCAAACCCTTGCCGCTGCGCCCCTGATTCGGGACCAGAATCATGTCGTAAGCTTCGCGCAGATTGCCTTGCTTCACTCGCTCTTTGTAAATCAGATCGTATTTGACTCCGAATTGATCCAGCGCGTGACGAACCCATCCGACTTCCTGCGTGTTTCCCCAGGTTGTGTAAACAGCCAGTCGCGGCAGATCAACTTCGTGCATTGTCACGTTGGGCGATGATGAAAGAGCAACGGCCTTCAATCCCAACTGTTCAATGGCGGACTTGCTGGCTTCATTGACGGGAACGATCAGCGAGCCTGCCGGAACTTCCTTGTCGCCGATCTTGAAAGATTGTTCGTTGGCTTGAACCTTTGAATCTTTCAGTCGGTAACGCAAAGCGATCAAATTATTCGATCCGTAATTCAGCACTGCGAATGACGCTGAGCCGTTGCCTTTGATTTCGCCTTTGACCGCCAGCCTGTCAACGTTTTCGGTTTTGGCGTTCAGCACTTCCTTGTCGGCGATTTCAATGACAGGAGTCTGAGTCATCAATCCCATTGTCCAGCCTGTGTCGTCGTAAGTGCGTAAACTGGGGTCGGGGAAGTTTTGTTTTTCCAGCAGGATTTTGGCCAGTCGTCCGTAAGGCTGGTCGCGTTTGACGACGAAAGAACCTGCCGCAAACGTTCCTTCTTTCAATTTCACCTCGGCGGTCAATCGTCCGACCTCTATGCCTTGCAACCGCAAAGTGTTCACGATGAATTCAACGCCGGTCATGTTTTCCTGCTCAGGAATGATGAAACCGTGTGGCGCGTTGTTTTTGCCGTCTTCGACGGAGTTGCGCGATTTCTTGTAAAAGTTTTCCAGCACGATTTTCGGAAATTGCGAAGTCAATTGCAGCGCCGACAGCACGCCGGTTTGCATGTAATTCGTGTTGTTGCGCATTGACCATTCGACTTCCTTGTACGGCGGCATTGGGCGATACCATTCGCGCGAAGTCTGTCCTGCTCCGCCGCCAGCGCTTTCCGGCGGAGCGACGCGGCGTTTCATTGTGTTGGCTCCTCCGTTGCCGAAGGTTTCGTACATGCGAATCATTCCGTTGTGATTCGACGACATAAACGCCAGATAACCCGGCGACCACATATCCACGAAGGCATGAGTCCAGACGCCAGGCATCCCGTACTTGATCATTTGAGCCATCTCGAAGTTGGAAAACCAGGGAAGTTCGCCGTAAAGAATCGGGTCGAGAGTCGGTTGCTGCGGAGCCTGTCCGCTGAAGGTGTACAGGAAAGGAACCGATTCGTGCAGGTCGTGCATGATCGGCGGATGCCATTGCAGATACCACAGCAACAGGTTTCGCATCGTCACTTGCGAATAGTTAATGTCGCGGTTGTTGTCGTGGAAGATGTATTTGCCCCAGTACGGCGGGCCGCCCATCGAATCCTGTTCGCCGGTTTCGTCCAGTTTGTGGCGGTAATACCAGTCAACGTAACGGTCGCGTCCGTCGGGTTCGGCTGCGGGAGTCAGCGAGACGATGACGTTGTCGCGAATGGCGTTGATGATCGGCGAATCTTCGACGGCCAAACGGTAAGCCAGTTCCATCAGCATTTCCGGCGGGCCGGTTTCGCCGCTGTGAAGTCCTGCCGACAAATGATAAATCGGTTTCGCCCTGCCGATGATTTCCTGCGCTTCGGTTTCATTGATCCTTCGCGGATCGGCCAGTTGAGCAAGGTAACCGCGATAGCTTTCAAGGTTTTTGATCGTCTCTTCGTTGGCGACGAAAACCACCAGGCATTCGCGGCCTTCGTCGGTTTGTCCGATGTTGATCACTTTGACGCGCGGCGAAGCGGCGGCCAGTCGGCGGTAGTAACGGTAAATGTCCGTCGTGTGAGTCAGCTTCTTCGGTTGGCCGATGTGATAACCGAGCACGTCTTTTGGCGAAGGAACGCCTGCAACTTTGGGCAGATGATCAACCAGCGGACTGGTGAATTCAGGTTTGGTCGTCCACTCTTTGACCGATTTGGCAAAATCTTCATCTTGCGGTTGAGTGCGGTTCTGGGCGAAGCTAAGACCGACAAATAAAAAAGTCAGCAGGCAAACAGCCGATATGCGACGGCAAAGGGAAAAAAGAAGAGGCATCGAAAAGCTCCTTACGGTTAACGATAAATTTTCGAGAGTGAAATCACGCAGGCGGCGCGAATTGTATGAGCGCAGGATATATCAGTCAATCAACCCGTCTTATTGAGGTTCAGAATAAATGACACATCAGATGCAAAAATTTTTCAAACTCAGTTTGCTTGCCGACCTGATGCGAGAACGTGCGGTGGTTGTCTTCATAGTGGCGATTGCAAGTCTTCATTTGGCGCTCGTCGCCAGCGGGATTCGCGGTTGGCAATGTCCGCTGTTGCAAACGACCGGATACCCCTGTCCCGGTTGTGGACTGTCGCGGGCGGTCGTTGCCTTATTTGCAGGAGACTGGAAATTAGCCTTGACGCTACACGCGTTCGCGCCTATCTTGCTCGCGGCTTTGGCGCTGATCGGCATAGCCAGTTTCTTGCCTCAGCAACAGCGCCAACAGTTTATTTGCTCCGTAGAAAAGTTTGAGAAGCGAACAGGCTTGACGGTGATTCTGATGTTGGGTCTGGTCATCTACTGGCTGGTTCGTCTTTTTATCCCGGCTTCGCTTGCCTTGGTGGTTCAAAGGTAGCCGAAACCAAACTCAGTCACTTGCTAATTTCTGGAGGAAAACCAATGACTATTTTGTTTTCGTTGCTCTTGATAGCTGTAAGCGTGGGAAATTTGGTCTGTTTGATCATCGTGCTGACCAAACTGTTTCCCGCAGAAGGCGCATTAAAAGGAATCCTGGGTATTATTTGTGGTATCTATACCTTTATCTGGGGATGGATGAACGCCGATCAGCAAAACATCCGAAAGATTATGCAGATTTGGACGCTATGCTTTATTGCCAGCATTGTTCTTCAAGTGCTGACGGTTGTGATGGCAGGCGCCAGCAGTGAGCTTCCTTAGCGATCATCTGAGCACGAATCAATCCACCCAACCGAGCAATCGGTAAAATAAAAGGTTGGCCGGAAGAAAATTTTCCGACCGGCCTTTTTCTTTTGAATGGGAGGCGCTGTCAGTTTTCACAGCACGGCGGTTTCTTCCAGCAATCTGCCTTCGGCAAATCGCTCGACGCCCAACGGCGAAGCGTCCAGAAAAGTCTTTCCGTGCAAAATCAAATCCGAAGTGATGCGGCCAGTGGCCGGAGAATGCATAACGCCGTGACCGCTGAATCCGTTGGCCAGAAAGAATCCCTTGGCGTTCGGAGCTTCGCCAATGATGCAGTGATGGTCGGGGCTGACTTCGTACATTCCCGCCCAGCATTGGCGAGGATTGATCGGTAGTTCGTCGAATTGCGGAACACGTTTGACGGCGCGCAGCAGAATCTTTTCCAGAAAATCCATGGTGAAGGCGGTTTTGAAGCCATATTCCTCTTCATCGTCCGGCCAGGCCATCAGGATCGAATCGCCTTCGCGGCGGAAGTGAAAACCGTTCGACATATCAATGACCATCGGAAATTTGGCCGGCAGAAAATCGCAGCGCTGCGATTTGACTATTTGTCGGCGCAATGGCGTGACCGGCAGATCAACTCCGGCCATCGCCGCCGTAGCCTGCGCCCACGGGCCTGCGGCGTTGACGACTACACGAGTCGCAATCTCACCGTTCGTCGTCTGCACTCCGGCGATCTGTCCGTTTTCAACCTTGATGCCAGTGACTTCTGTGTTTAACCAGATGCGCGCGCCAAGCTCTTTGGCTTTTTTGGCGAAACCGGTCATGACTCCGTTCGGGTCAACGAACCCGTCTGTCGGGCAATACGAACCGCCGATGATGTCGTCAACGATCATCTGCGGAACCATGTCGGCGATTTCTTCAGTCGAAACCATGACGGCGTTATCCAAGCCGAAAGTTCGCTGCTTCGCCTGATTTTCGCGCAGGTAATTCAGGTGCGCTTCGGTTGTTGCGCAAAACAGATAACCGTGCGCGCGGTAATCTGCCGTTTGCCCGGTCAATTCCTCGAAGCGCGAAAAGACATCAATCGAATAGATGGACATTTGAATGTTGATTGGTGTGGCGAATTGAGCGCGGACTCCGCCCATGCTTTTGCTGGTCGAACCCAATCCCTGTTTCTCTTCGCGTTCGATGATAACGACGTTGGAGCATCCCTGCACGGCCAGATGATAAGCAACGCTGGAACCAACGATGCCGCCGCCGATAATCACTACGTCTGCTGTTTCTGTCATTGTGAATTCCTCTGAAGATTTGAAGCCCTGATTTTCGGATGAGGGATTGTCAGAGATGGCCGTTCTCTTCGCAAGTCTGATGGCGTGAAAAAAAGCGCTGCGAAGCCGCAGTTCAAGAGCAATCCAGGTGTATTCAATGATCAACAGTTTGATGAAAGAAGATCAAAATCGAAATTAGCCATTAACCATCAGCCGTTAACCATCAACAGACAGGGGGAAGTATTTTCCCCTGAGCGATAATGATTAATGGGCAGTGGTTAATGGCTAATTCCACAGAAGCCACGATAGCGCCAGTTTAGAAAGTCAGTCTGGCGGCAACCTGGAACGCGCGCGGTCCGCCGGTTCCAAACACGCCGCCTGCGCGATTGGACGGTTGACCGAAGTTGGGGCTGGTCAGCGTTCCGCCGTATCCGACCAGATTCGAGATATTGAACAGATTGAAAACCTCGCCGATGAATTGCAGGTTGACCTGTTCAGCAATCCTGAAAGTCCTGGTCAGACGCAAATCCTGAGATATAAACATGTCACCGTGATCGAACGAAGACGGTAAAGTGACGCGAGGAATAGTCTGACCTCGAACAGTTCTCGTTCCGGCCAATGTCGAGTTGAACTGATTAACCAGGCTCAGCAATTCGCCCTTCTCCAGTTCACGGCCATATGTTCTGAATGTCGTGCCGGGCAGGATCAGGGTGTTAATGCCGTCGCCGTCCAGATCAACTCCGCCAATGCTGGTCGTCAACGGCGGTTTGCTGACGATCTGCGAAATCAGCGAAACCGTCCACGTGTTGAGAATCGCTTTTGCGAATCGGTTGTCGCCGTTGTAGGCGGGAGTTTCCATCACGCCGCTGAAAGTAAAACGATGCGTGCGGTCGGCTCCCTGAAAATCGTCCGCCTCGTACAGATTGTCAAGGTTGATGATGCCGTTGTGACCGACGTATTTCGACAAAGCGTAAGACGCCACGAACAGGTAACGATTGGAAAATCGTTTGTCCAGTTTCATGTGAATTCCTGTGTAACGGTAACGCGCTCCGCTGTGCGAAATGTTGATCGGACCATTGGAGCAAATGGCTCTGGGGTTGAATGCGTCAGCAGCAGAGCATCTGGGCAAAACCGGCCCCTGCACGCTGTTGTAGCGGTTACGGTCGTAAATGAACACATCATGCAGGCCGCCGAATTTCAGCGAACGGCGCAATACGAAGTCCGCCTGAAAGACCAGGTTCTGAGCCACTTCGCGCTGGAGTCCAAGCGTGGCGTTGATGGAGTACGGAGTCGTTGTGTCCGGCGAATAGATGCCGCCGAAGCCGCGATCGCCGGAGGTCTTGAACACTTCAATGCCGCGCACGGACAAATCCTTGCCGTTGCCAATCACTTGTTGAATGCCGCTGCGAAGCGTCGGCAACAACTGAACCAGGTTGGCTGCGCGGAAGTTCGTCGGGCCTCGGTCAAAGAGCAACGGGCCGACTCCGGGAACATTGAAGAATTGTCCCGGAATAATGTATCGGCCATTGCCGGACGGGCCTGTGTAAGCGCGCTCGACCAGACGCGTCCAGAAGAGGTTGGAATCATGAAAAACTCCGCCGCCGCCGCGAATGACCGTTTTCTGGTTGCCGGTCACGTCCCAGGCAAATCCCAGCGAGGGATCGAAATTGTTTTTGTCTTTTCTGGGGAAGCCCAAATCTCCGCCCAACAACCTGGAAAGAATTTGCGGACGGTCGAAATCGTGATTCATCAGCTTGTCTTCGTAAATGTAAGACAAGCCATAAGTCAGCGTGAAGCGAGGCACGATTCGCCACTGATCGCCGAGGAAGAGGCGATAGCGATTGTTGTGCGAAGCCTTGTCCAGATTGAATGCCTGCGGCTGTCCCGGATCGCCGACTCCGGTGGCGAAACCGGCCAAAGGCAATTGAAGGATTTCGTTGTAAGTGGGAAGCACGCCGGGATTGAGCGGGCCGGTTCCGGTGGCGTTGAGTTTCAGGCTGTTCGGCAATGAATTGTAGATTGGCGCAAATGGAGAATTTGCTCCGCCTGACACCGCCATCAACTGAAATATGGTTACCGGGTCATAAACCGTTATGAAGGCCGGTTCCAGATAAGCCCAATGACCGACGCCGTAAAAATGCTCCCACTCGCCGCCGAACCGCACTCGGTGCGATCCTTTTTGCCAGTTGACCGTGTCGGTGAATTGATACGTGCGAAGCACGCGGTTTTGCGGAGTGTTCAGATTGTTGCCGATTGCAAAGCTGCTGGCTGTGGTGTCAATGCGCGGGCCTCCCAAGCCTAAGCAACCAATTGCGTCGCGGCATTCATTGGTGGTCGGGATGTTCAAACGCCCACTGTAAAAACCATACGAGACGCGGAAATCATTCGTCAGTTTGTTGGTCAAAACCGAAGTCACTCCGAACAATCCCTGTGTCGAAACGTTTTTCGTGGCCACCCAATTCGAAGGCAGGAAGTTTCCGTTCGACGAATTGAAGTTGTTGTTATTGTCGGTGCTGAATCGGAAAAACGCGCTGTGTTTATCCGTCAACCGGTAATCGAATTTGATGTTCGCCTGTTTGAAGTTCAGCGGATTGCCCGGAGCGGTATCGAACTGCGAGAAGATAGGGTTGTTGTTGGTGATCGGGTTGATGCCGTCCTGATTCTGGTACTCGTAATTGAAGAAGAAAAACAAACGGTCTTTTTTGATCGGGCCGCCAATGCTTCCGCCCATTTGTCTGCGCTGGAAGGACGGCGCCGCGCCGATTCTTCTCAATCGCGGGTCGGCGGCCATGTTGTTGTCGCGATAATAAATGAATCCGCTGCCATGAAAATCATTCGTGCCACTTCGCGAAACGACGTTGACAGAACCGACTCCGGTGACGCTGGTGGTGATGTCGAAATTGAAGGTTGATATTTGAAACTCCTGCACTGATTCCTGCGAGAAGTTTTGAGAAGTGCCTCCGGTGACTCGGTCATTGATTGTCGCTCCGTCCACGGCAATTCGCGTCAGAGCCTGACTGGCTCCGGCGATTGAAACGCGGAAGAAGTTGTTGGGACTGGTTCCCGGATTATCAACCGCTTCGACGGCAACGCCAGGTTCCAGCATTGCCAGTTGCAGGAAGTTGCGGCCATTGAGCGGCAGATTGTCTATCTGTTTGCGATTGACCACTCCGTCAATTTTGAAATCCGTGGCGTTGATGGCCGGGGTTTCGCTGGTGATGACGACTGTTTCGCTGGCCGCGCCGACTTCCAGTTTGAATTCGACGGTCACATTTTCGCCGACCTGAACCACCACCGGTGAAAGAACCGTCTTGAAACCGGCAGAGGAAACTTTGATCTCGTATTCTCCCGGCGGCAGATTGGTGATCTGATATTCGCCATCAGCTTTTGTCGTAAAGCTGCGAACAGTGCCCGTGTCTTTGCTGCTGATAGTGATTGTAGCTCCGGGAACAAGGGCGTCATTCTGATCCTTGATCTGACCGCGCACCGTCCCGGTCGGAACCTGCGCAAGCGATGCAATTGTCAGAATAAGGAAAAGGAATGGTAGGGAAAGTAGTTTGCTGGCGGAACGTCGCATAGGTTTCTCCTTCGTTGAATTGTAGTTGAGGCTGATTCGGATGAAGCGAATTCGTAGATGTAGAGAACTCCCTGATAGAAATTTCAGGTTCAACCTCTGCTCTTCGTCAACCTCCGAACTTGTGTGAACTCTCAGCTAACCGATGAAAAGAAACCTTCTCCTGCTACTTGTTCATTCAAATTTTTTTGCGTTTGTTCAGATAAGACTCTTGCGTTGTTCAGATAGAAATGATGCCAACAAAGGAAAAGAACGAGCGCATTATAGTCCTCAGCGCCGATTGAGCAAACAATTTGTGCAGGCTGTTGGAATTGTTTTGATTCTGGTATTAGCAGTCTGGCAATGAAAAAGCCCGGTCATCAGAATAATGATGACCGGGCCGGAATGAACAACTATCGCAGATCGCCAGGCTAGAAGCTAATGCGTCCGCCAAGCTGCATGGCGCGTGGGCCTCCTGAACCAAAAACCTGACCGGTGCGACTGTTCGGTTGTCCGAAAGTTGCCGTATTGGCCAGATTGAAGCTGTAACCGCCGAGGTTGGCAATGTTGAAAACATTGAACACTTCAGCAAAGACAGAGAAGGTGTAACGATCGCGCAGCGTGAACTTCTTGGTCACACGCACGTCCTGAGAACTGAACCAATCGCCGAACTCATAACTGGCAGGCAAAGTCAGCGTTGGAATCGGCTGGTTGCGAGCGTCGCGTTTGCCAGCGTAGGTTGAGTTCCAGGCGGCGACAGCGGCGGCCAGATCGCTCTTGCCACATCCGCGATTGAAACAGTTGAAGTCAACGC
>CAYRQB010000165.1:10196-12821 GCA_964426025.1 uncultured Heliomicrobium sp. | reverse complement strand
TGAATGAGGCCGAATATTCTCCGCTGAGAAGGAAAATGTCAAGACCTCGAACCAACGATGTCTAAAGAAATCGTAATTGGTTTGTAATTGAACGAAACGTGAAGTAGGTTTGGTATAACACGCACTCGCTCTGAATTTTTCTTTTAACCCCAATGTTTCCAGAGTTTCAAATAAACGCTTCTGCTGAGATATGAAAATAATCGGCCAACGCCTTGGCCTTGTCCTTACTGATGCCGCGCTTACCGTTCAAAACTTCAGATGTAATTCCCTTCGATCCAAAAATTGGCACCAGATCGGCCTGCTTCAATTGGTTGGCGGCCATCAATTCTTTCAAAACTTCCAGCGGCGACGCGTTCTCTACCTTGTAATAACGACGTTCAAATTCCGTAATCAACAGAGACAGAAGATTGAGCAGCATTTCTTCTTCCGGTTCCAGGTCTTCACCTTTCAACATCAACTCTTCAACAATCGCCAGGTAATGCTCGTTCTGCTCTTCTGTTTCGATGATCGCAGGCAGAGTCGCGGACAGAAGTTTCGCGTACCGCTTAGGGTCCATCCTTGCTGCAATCATTTTTCCATTTGCCTTTGTCATAATCTGCGTGAGTCAAAACACTTCGCACGTAAACGATGTGCGCTTTGTAGTGTACGAGCGCGATCAGGCGGAACTTGTTTCCGCCAATGTCAAAAATAGTGCAGTCCTTGTAGACATCCGCACTGCGAAAAGTTTCGCGTAACTCAGAAAAATTAGCCCAATCCGCAGCTTCCGTAGCGGTGTACCAAGCATCGAGAGGTGGTTGGCTCTCGGGATGTCCTTCGATGAAGTCCCGGAGCTTTCGATAAGATATAATTCTCATCCTTAAATCCCTTAGGTTGATAATTTGGGAATCTCATAACCGGTCCTCCATGCATGAATAAATGTGATAAAAAAATCGCATTGAGCAGGTTCTTACGTAGAGTACTGCTTCGAGCAAAGGTTCTCGTATCGAGAACGTCCTGTCAAGCCCAAAACGAGGTCATCGTAATGGGTCAGTTACAGGTTACAGACTACAATCAGTAGTAGCCCCTCATCGCAATCGGCCCTAAAGCTTGGGCTTCTTCGCCCGTAACTGAGGGATTACAGGTCATCAAACCACAAGCTGGGACAGGATTATTGGCTTATAGCCAGAACAGTATCGTAACCCTTTTACCCTTCCGGGTTCGTAATCATCGGCGCGACTGAAATCCGAAAATCTCATCATTGTCTGGTTTGGCAGTCAAAAAATGATTGAGCGTTCATTCAGCGGCAAAACGATTATTGTCCGACCGGTCAACTAATTGCGGGCAATGAGATGTTAAAAACACTGGAAGTCGTTGAAAAGCTTGGACAAAATGGCTTGACTCATTCGTCTTTTAAACTTAAATTTGGAGTGCGGTTGCGGGTAACGCCCAAAAGTCAAAAATTTCAACATAGCAGAGAGGGAGCTTTCCACAATGCGGATCAACAGAAGATTTTCGTTCGTCATTGCCTTGAGCATTTGTCTGGTCGCCGGACTTGCCTTCATCGCCACGACCAGCGCCGATAACAATTCAAAAACCAAGTCGGCCAACGTCACTTTCAGCAAAGACGTTGCGCCGATATTTTTCAAAAACTGTTCCGAGTGTCATCGAGCGGGCGAAGGCGCTCCGTTTTCGACAATGAGTTACAAGGACGTTCGTCCCTGGGCGAAATCCATCAAGGAAAAAGTCGTCAATCGAACCATGCCGCCCTGGCATGCCGATCCGCATTTCGGGGAATTCTCGAACAATCGCTCTCTGACGCAAGCGGAAATTGACACCATAGTCGCCTGGGTTGATGGTGGGGCTGTCGAAGGCAACTCGAATGACCTGCCACCCGCGCCGAAATTCACTGAAGGCTGGAACATCAGCAAGCCTGACGCGATCATTCAGCTTCCCGAAGAATACACTTACAAACCCGGCGTTGATGAATATCAGTACTTCGACGTGCCAACCAATTTCACTGAAGACAAGTATGTGATGATGGCTGAAGCTCGTCCCGGCAATCGCAAAATCGTTCATCACATCATCGCCTTCATCGTTCCGCCCGGATCGGCCAATATGGCCAAGATGTCCACAGAGCAGCGTTACAAGGCGATGGAAGCTCAATTGAAAAATTCGCCTTTTTACCGCGATGGTTTTCTGATGCGCATCAAACCGGATCAGCCGGTGGTTGACGACGCCTGCGCCGATCCCAAATCGCGCAGCGGCGGTGACAGCATGCTGGTCGGTTACGCTCCGGGCAGACAGGCTGATTACTTCCCTCCGGGGGTTGTTCGACGCATTCCCGCCGGATCGGTTATTCGCTTCCAGTTGCATTACTCGAATCAGACTTTGGCGGGCGATGCAGTTGAAAAGGATCGTTCGATGGTCGGTTTGGTTTTCGCCAAAGAGATCACGCCAGAAACCAAACTGATCACAACAAATTCCATCGGCAACATGATGTTCAAGATTCCGGCTGGCGCTGAAAATCATCGCGTCACGGCCTGCCGCACTTTGAAGCGCGACACGACCATTTATGGTTTGATGCCACATATGCATCTGCGCGGCAAAGCGATGGAATACAAAGTCTTTTATCCGGATGGAAAATCC
>CAYRQB010000165.1:0-10186 GCA_964426025.1 uncultured Heliomicrobium sp. | reverse complement strand
CGTACCGAATTACGATTTCTCATGGCAGACCGATTACATTCTGAAAACTCCGAAACGGTTGCCAGCCGGAAGCAGAATCATGGTCACGGGCTATTTCGACAATTCGGCCAAGAACAAATTCAATCCCGATCCGACCAAAGACGTTCGCTACGGCGAACCGACCTACGACGAGATGATGCTCGGTTTTATGGACTTCGTCACGGAGATGCCGCCGATTGCCAAACTCGATCCGAAAATTCTGGATTCGTACACTGGCAAATACGAAGTCATGAAGGGCGTTTTCGCCAACGTCGTCCGCGAAGGCAACAGCCTGGTTGTGCAGATTCCAATGCGCTCCAAGCTGGAATTTGTCCCGACTTCGGAAACAGAATTCGTGCTGAAAGGCGGAGACACCGATCTGACCATTGTCAAAGACGGCAAGGGCGAAGTAATCGAAGCCGTCATCGGTTCGATGCGCGCCAGGAAGCTGAAAGAAGTCGCTTCCAGCGGCAGCGGTCAGTAAAACAAGTCGCGATAATGGATTGCGGATTGAGAAATCATCAGGTGATTTCCAATCCGCTTTCTGCTTTGTAAGGCAGACGCTTTTGAAACCTGAAAGGAGCAAGAACGCTTATGAACAAATCACGCATCGCAGCTATCTTTACAATTTGCCTGGCCGGAAGCGTTCTTTTCGCGCTTTCCTCAACCAACGCGAACACAAAATCGAAAGAAGTCACTTTTGCCAAAGACATCGCGCCGATCTTCTTTGAAAACTGCGCCGGTTGTCATCGAGCAGGCGAAGGCGCTCCGTTTTCGATTATGACTTACAAGGAAGCTCGTCCGTGGGCGAAATCCATCCGCGAAAAGGTTGTCAGCAGAGAAATGCCTCCCTGGCACGCCGATCCACATATTCAGGAATTCAGCAATGACCGTCGTTTGTCCCAGTCGGAAATTGACAAGATAGTCGCCTGGGTGGACGGCGGAGCAGTCGAAGGCAATCCGAAAGACCTGCCGCCCGCTCCGAAATTTGCCGAAGGCTGGAACATCGGACAGCCTGATCAGATCATTGCCATGCCGGAAGATTTCTCGCTGGAAGCCAAAGGGCCGGACGAGATTCAATACTTCGAAGTTGATCCGGGCTTCAAGGAAGACAAGTACGTCATCGCCGCCGAAGCGCGTCCGGGCAATCGCACAATCGTTCATCACTTGATCGCCTTCATCAAACCGCCCGCGATGAAAGACAAATCCTACGACCATTTGACGCCGGAACAAATGAAGCAAATGCGCAAACGTTACGAAGACGAATCGGTCTTTTACCAGGACGGGACGCTGACCAAGGTGAAGATGGACGCGCCGGTTTACGACGACGGTTGCGCGCTGCCAAGCGGAGGTTCTGGATTCCGCCGCGACGGAACGGGCGAAGATCAGAATCAGATGTCATTGCTGGTCGGTTTCGCGCCCGGCATGCCTCCGGCTTCGTGGGGCGAAGGCGTGGTCAAGAAAATCCCCGCCGGATCGAAGATCGTCTTCCAGATGCATTATTCAAAGGCAGCGGGCGAAGCTCAGAAAGACCGTTCGATGATCGGGTTGAAGTTCGTTGCCAAACCCGGTTCGCGAATGGCCGTCACTCATCCGGTGTCGAACAATTACTTCAAGATTCCAGCCGGAGCCGAAAACCATCGAGTCACAGCCTGTTGGACGACCGACAAAGACATCACGCTGATCAACGCCATGCCGCACATGCATCTGCGCGGCAAATCAATGGAGTTCAAAGTCGTTTATCCCAACGGTCGAAGCGAAGTGGCGCTGAACGTCCCGAATTACGATTTCGGCTGGCAGACGGTTTATTACTTCAAGAAACCGATTCCATTGCCCAAAGGCACGAAGTTCATTGTCACGGCAATCTTCGACAATTCGGCGAAAAACAAATTCAATCCGAATCCGAATATTGACGTGCGTTGGGGCGATCCGACATACGAAGACATGATGATCGGTTGGCTGGAATTCAGCATTGATCTGCCGGGCAAGACGACGGCAATGAACAAGTAGAAATTCTAAGGGGCAGGGGTTATTCTCTGCCCCGTTCGTTATTCGTAAAACCAGATTCACCAAAACAGCAGAGAGGAAATTTACCGTGAAGCGCAAAATATTATTCACATCCATAATCGCGGCGATTTTGACCGTCAGCCTGCTGGCGCTTCCAAGCAGCAGCGCCAATGAAGGCAAATCCGGGTCATCCGCCGAATCAGTCACTTTCAGCAAAGACATCGCGCCGATCCTTTTCAAAAGCTGCGCCGAATGCCACCGCGCGGGCGAAATCGCTCCGTTTTCGGTGATGAGTTACAAGGATGTTCGACCCTGGGCCAAGTCCATTAAGGAGCAGGTCGTCAGCAAAGAAATGCCTCCCTGGCATGCCGATCCGAATCACGGCGAATGGATGAACGACCGCCGTTTGTCGCAAACCGACATCAACAAGATCATCGCCTGGGTTGAAGATGGAGCGAAGGAAGGCAATCCGAAGGATTTGCCGCCAGTCCCGAAATTCGAGGGCGGTTGGAGCATCGGTTTGCCGGACGAAACCTTCTCCATTCCTGAACAGAATGTTCCAGCCGAAGGCGTGGTCGCTTATCAATATTTCAAAGTTCCGACCAACTTCAAAGAAGATCGCTGGATCAGCGCCGCCGAAATCCGCTCGACCGGACGTTCTGCCGTTCATCACGTCATCGTCTTCATTCAAGACCCGAAGAATCCGACGCGCACCGATGGAAACCTGCTGGCCGGTTTCGCTCCGGGCGAACAACCGACGAAGTTCCCCGAAGGCTACGCCAAACGAGTTCCCGCCGGAGCCACGCTGATGTTCCAAATGCATTACACGCCGAACGGCACAGCGGCCAAAGACGTGACGACCATCGGTTTGAAGTATGCGAAGGGAGAACCTAAACATCAGGTGTTGACTCGTCCCGTGCTGAACACAGGCTTCAAGATTCCGGCTGGCGCATCAAATCACGAGGTCAAATCCTTTTACACGTTCAAGGAAGACGCTCACATCACCAGCTACATGCCGCACATGCATCTGCGCGGCAAAGATTTCGAGATCAAAGCGATCTTCCCCGACGGATCGTCGAAGATATTGCTGAGCGTGCCGAAGTACGATTTCAACTGGCAGACTTATTACGTGCCGAAAACGCCGACTGCCATTCCGCAGGGAACCAAAATCGAATGCACTGCGCATTTCGACAATTCGGCTGGTAACAAATTCAATCCCGACCCGACCAAGGATGTTCGTTGGGGCGACCAAACCTGGGAAGAAATGATGATCGGCTGGCTGAGCTATTACCTGGACAAACCGGAAACGGCCAAGCCCGCAGCATCGGCAAGCAGCACTGAAAAATAAATTTTGCGAGGTAAAACAATGAACAAGAAGAACTCTGGTGGCAGTCCCGGATCAACAATTGGTTCTTTGTCTCCTTCGGTTAATGATGAATCTTCTTTCCGCGAAGTTCTGCAACTTTGTAATTCAGAGGTTAAAGAAATACACCTTCGCATGGAGCATGCGCAGAAAGAAATTGATCAATTAAGTGTTCATATCGAAGAGGCAATGACCAGGCTCAAAGCCGCCTGAAAATTATCATTCGGCTAATCCCGCGTGTCTGGAAATAGCAAGGAGTTGGTGTATGTGGAAGGATTTTTTCAATTTGTTCAAACGATCATGACCATCGCAAAGGACTTGGAGCGCACTCGCGAAGATGTCAAGGAGTTAAAGCGCAATGTTCTGGATTTGACACTGGCGCTGCAAAGACTTTCTGATCAAATCGTCATGAATAAACAACAGGAGAAAGACGAGCGCGAAAAATTGCTGCTTCAAATACGGCTCGAAATTCTAAACATCGAAAAACGCCTTCCACCAATTTAAGCCTGATAAGCGCAGACACGATTTGTTCAGATATGTGGCCTATTCTTTTTGTCGGAGGGGAAAAATGAGAAACAGCAAGTTCATTCAAATCGTCGTCTGGGCGCTGGTCGTGCTGGTGGTGCTGGGTTTGATATTGCCTGTATTCACTTCAATGTTTGGCCTCTTCTGAAATTTTTTGAGGAAAGGATCATGTTCAATCGTCGTCATTCGGTAATCGTCATTCTGCTTTTCGCTTCCGCCTTCTTTCTTTCAACGCGCGTCGGAAGCACTCACGAACCGATCACCACCAAAGTGATGTTCAACAAGGAAATCATTCGCATCCTTGAGCGTAATTGTCTGGCCTGTCACGCGCCGGGCAAAATCAGAGAAGACATTCCGCTGACGACCTACGAACAAGCCCGTCCCTGGGCCAAAGCCATCAAGGAAGAAATTCTGGAAAAACGAATGATGCCTTTTCAGGCCGTCAAAGGTTACGGGCGATTTCAGCACGATTACATTTTGACTCAGCGCGATGTCGAGTTGCTGATTTCCTGGATCGAAGGCGGCGCTCCGCGCGGAGATGCCAAAGATTATCCGCAACACGAAATTGACCATCTGCTGAAAGGCGACGTGTGGCCGCTCGGTCAACCTGACCTGGTTTTGCAACCAAAAACTGAAATTAAACTGGAAGCGGAAGGCAATGTTGAAACCAGATGCATCGCCTTGCCGACCAATCTGAAAGAAGACCGTTGGTTGAACGCAGTTGATTTTCAGCCGGGTAACGGCTCGGTTGTTTACGGCGCGACTTTCGCCATCGAAAGAACTTCAACTAAAACCATCGCCAACAAAAACTGTCTGGCCAATGCGGAAAAAATCGGCGATTGGGTTCCAGGTCAATCGGCGGCTCGATTGCCTGAAGGTTTAGGTCAACAATTGCCCGCCGGTTCGCGGGTCGTTATGCAGATTCATTACCGAACGAACGGCGAAGCCGCGACCGACCGAAGCCGGTTGGCGCTTTACTTTGCCAAAGACAAAACCGGCAAATCCATACGCAATGCGACGATCAGTCCGGCGACCACAACCTTACCGGCAAACGCCGAAAATCACCGCGTCAAAGCTTCGCTGACTTTGAACGAAACGACTGAAGCCGTGGCAATTCGTCCGCTTCTTTTTCCCTTCGCCAAATCGGTCGAAGCGACTGCCTTTCGTCCGGACGGATCAATCGAAGTGTTGATCGTCGCCAAAGGCTATCGTTACAACTGGCAACCAGCCTACTACTTCAAAAAGCCCGTCCAGCTTCCGCGCGGCACTCGCATCGAAGTGACAGCCTATCTGGACAATTCAGACAACAACCGCAACAACCCGAACGATACGCCGGTTGCGCTGCAATTCGCCGAACCGCTGTGCGAAATCGCTTTGGCCAACGCGCCTCAACTCAAACAGGCAAAGCGGAAATAAAAATCCCCGTCGTTTCCCGGTCAAACAATTTTTTGTCCGACCGGGAACGACGAGGAAGAATGCGTCAATCAATCGGTTTCTAAGGTAGTGTCCTAAAGTTGTGTTGCTGGCAATCTGAAAATTTTCTCCCACAAAGCCACACGAAGAGAACACGAAGTTTATCGCCTCTTCGTGTCTGCTTCGTGTGACTTCGTGGGCGGAAGTCCCTGTTTTCAGATAGCAACACAAAAATAGGACACCACTGTTTCTAACGCGGAATCGGCGTGTCGCCGGTTTGACCGTGTCCCTGAATGATGAACAGGTTGTCAGAACTGCGGATGACGTACCAGACGCCGACTGACGAACGCCAGACGGCTACGTCGGTTTTGCCGTCGCCGTCGTAATCGCCCGGCACGGGAATGTCGAAGAACGGCGGGAACGAAGCTCCCCAATGCACTTCGTACCAAACGCCGGTCGAAGTCGGCAGAATGAACCATCTGCCAATGTTGCCACGCCAGACGGCCACATCTGTTTTGCCATCTCCGTCGTAATCGCCCTGAACCGGAAGATCGTTGAACGGCGCATTGGAGCTTCCCCAATTGATTTGTTGAAACGTTCCGTCGGAACTGCGCAGGATGTACCAGATTCCCGTGTTACCGCGCCAGACAGCCGGATCGGTTTTGCCGTCGCCGTCATAATCGGCCTGAACCGGCACGTCGAAATACGGCGCATAACCCGCGCCCCATTCAACCTGTCTTTCCTGACCATTCGAGCTTTGCCTGATGTGCCAAAACCCTGTTGAACCGCGCCAGACGGCCAGGTCGGTTTTGCCGTCGCCGTCATAATCGCCAGCCACCGGAATGTCTCCGGCCATTCCCAACGGTTCGACACGAATGGAATTGTCCGAACTGTGAATGATGTACCAGTTGCCATCCAACGGACGCCAGACGGCTTTGTCGGCTTTGCCGTCGCCGTCGTAATCGCCCGCCACCGGAATGTCGTGATAAGGAGCAAAGCCCGCTCCCCAATTGGTCGTATCCACGTTTCCGTCGGAACTTTGCAAAACCAACCAATTGCCGTTCGACCCGCGCCAGACAGCCAGATCGGTTCTGGCGTCGCCGTCAAAATCGCCCTTGACCAAAACGAATTGAGTGACGATTCGCAGCAGGAATTGTTTTTGCGCGATGCGGAACGTTGAATCAATCACGCGGAAAGTGATCGGGAAAAGCCCTGTTTGCGTCGGCGTTCCGTCAATCGTTCCGTCCGGATGCAGAAGCATTCCATTTGGCAGCGCGCCTCCGGTGATGCTCCAGATCAACGGGTCAATGCCGTTGACGGCGATCAGCGTCGCCGAATACGGCTGACCGATTTTGCCGACCGGCAAAGCGTTGGTGGCAATGACCAACTCATCCTCTACCGCAGTGACGACCGTTCGTACGGTTCGCGTATTGTTCGACGGATTCGGGTCGCTGGTCGAAGAGTATGTCTCACCGATGTTGACGACTTCCGATCCGACCTCAGTATCTTCGTTGACCAGGACGACAATCACCACAGACCTTTGAACCAGCAATCCGGTCGTGCCCGGATAAGTGCAGGTGACTGTTCCGGGACTGCCAACCGCAGGAACGGTGCAGCTTCCGCCGCTGCTGGGCGTAGCCGAAACAAAAGTGGTGTTTGCGGGCAAACTGTCGCGAATGACGACGTTGAACGCCGAATCGAATCCGTGATTGGTCGAAGTCAGCGTGTAAACGATGTTCGTTCCGCGAACGACCGAAAGCGACGGGTTGGCGGTTTTTTGCATTCGCAGATCGGCTCCGGCAGCTTCCAGCGTGCGGCAAGCTGCGGGAACGTCTCCGATCGGAATGACAAGGCTGACTTTTTCCGCCAGCGCCGACGATTCAAAGTTGCGAGCCGAACTCAACGCTTCGTTGCGATTGTTGGCGTTCAATGCCGCGCCGAGCAATCCTCCGCCGTCTCGATTCAGATTTGAAAACTCGACCTTCGCGGTTTGCCCGGCGGGAATCGAGGTTTCAGCTCCGGACAGAATTCTGGAAAGCGGAGCTTGCAGTTGGCAGGATTCGGCTTTCGTTGAAAAGCTGAATTGTCTGCCCGCGTTGTTGGTAATCACTCCGGCCAACGCTCCGACCTCAGCCGGTTTGCCGACCAGATTTCCGCCGATGCGATTGACGATCAAGGTCGTGTCGTTGCCATCGGCTGGGCTGGCCACACGATCCAGGCTCATCGCCTGCGGCAATTTGGCGTATGCGCGTCCGTCAAAATTGAGCGTCGCCACATCTCTGTCACCGCCGACATCCGGCAACACCCCGTCAAAAAGCGCGCTGACGGCAACCGCGCTCATATTACTGGTGAATTTTGCCGATCTGACGTTGGCCGAACCGCTCAGGAAGTTGCGACCGGCAGGCAATCCCGTTGCTTTATCAACTGCCACCGCAACGACATAACCGCTGCCCTGCGGGTCGTAATCCGAAGCGCGCAATGTAACGGTTTGTCCGGGAGCGACACAAATGTAAGTATCCTTTACGCCGCAACTGGTCTGGCTGACAAAGAACAGGTGAGCGGTGACATTCTGTTTTTCGTCTGAATTGGTGATGATGATTTCGGTGTCTGTATTTTTTTGGGAGCGATCCGAGATGTAATAGTTGAAGATCAAAATCGAGCCTGGTTTCTGGTCTCCTCCCACCGGAGGCGCAGTCGCAGACTTGTCGCTTTGTTGAATTGTCCGAGCCGAAAAACCTGCGGCTGGCCAAATCAAAGAAACTGCAACAAGCAGAAGCAGCAAACGAACTAAACTTGAGGATTTCATACACAGCTTCCTTCCTAAAACTGGGTTGCGTAGTTTGAAATATCGGAATCAACGCTTTCAGGCGCTGTTGATTCGATTGTTTTTGATTAGCCTTGATAACTTGGGAGATTGGGCTGGCTGTTAGTGGCCAATCTCACCTTTGAGGTTGCTCTAAATGATTGGCCCTAAGATTAAAATGGCGATGAAATCCGGCGGGTGAAATGATCTTCATCTCCAATCCTTTGCTTTCAGAATGACACGCTGAAGGCGTGAACTCTGAACGCGTTATTCAAACTGCTTTCTGAACTCCGCGAACTGCTGTTCCAAATCCGCCAGCTTTTGTCTGAGCGTTGAAACTTCTTCCTCCAACTTCGCTATGCGTTCGTTGCCGCCGCGCGACGAAGAAGCGGATGATTCGGATTTTTCCGCCGCCGCAGCCAGTTCTTCAATATTGATGTCGCCGCCCAGCAGATGCGCAAATCGCGATTCGCGCGAATTGGGCTGACGCGGTAGCTTCACAACCAGCGGCTCGGAACGTAACGACAGATCGTTGAGCGTTGTTTCGACTTCCGGCAAATTATCGAAGTTATGCAAATGCGCGGTTCGCGAACGAAGTTCGCCCGGCGTTTGAGGCCCGCGCAAAACCAGCACGGTCATTACCGCATTCTCCGCTTCGTTCAATTCATAAGCCTTGGCGAACAGATGACCGTATTTCGGAACGCGCGAATCCGAGCCGTGAAAAGTGTAAGCCAGTTTCTTTTCGCGCAAAGAATCCAGTGCCCGCACGACCGTCGCTTCGTCGTAACCGACCACCGGATCGCGATGATTTTTCTGGTTGCAGGCGTTGACCAGCGCGTTCAGCGTCATCGGGTAATAATCCGGCGTGGCAATGCTCTTTTCCACCAGCGCGCCAACCACTCGCAATTCGTATTCATTCAAAACTTCCACAACTATCTTCTCCTTCAACTCGTTCATTGACCGTCAGAATAAATTGCCTCTTCGATGCAAGCGACCTCGCGGCCAATCGCTCCGTCAACCATTGGGTCTCTGTTTTCAAACACGGCGAGCGCGAAATCTTCGATCAGCGGCAGATGAATGTTGGCGTGCGGCGGATGGTTTTCCGTCCGTTCGCCATTCGCGGTTTTAACGCGAAGCTCGCCGCGATTCAAAACCGGAATGTGAATCGAACCTTCGCTGCCGAAAATTTCCAGCGTGTCCTGCGATTCAATCGCCGCGTGAGTCACCGTCAGCACAGCCTGAGCGGCGCTTTCAAATTCAAAACCGGCGATGCAGGTGTCTTCGACTTCACGATCAAACAGCGTTCGCCCCATCAAACTTTTGGTTCTGACAATCGCCCCCAGCAGGTTCATCAGAACTTCTATGCGATGACAGCCGAAATCCATCATAGGTCCGCCGCCTGCTTTCGATTTTTCCAGCAACCAGTAACGGTCTTCGCCCGGTTGCGGATTGAAGCGCTCGAAGGCGTTGACCTGAGCCACGACCGGTTTGCCGATTTCGCCGGATTCGATCAACTCTTTTGCTCGCCGCACGACAGGATAAAAATGTCTGTAGTAGGCGATGCCAAGCTTGACGCCGTTTGCCTGACAAACCGCCATCATTTGATCGCATTCGGCTGGGTTCATCGCCATGGGCTTTTCGCACAAAACGTGCTTGCCCGCTTCGGCGGCGGCAATGGTTTGTTCTGCGTGCAGGTAAACCGGCGTGGCGATGTAAACGGCGTCAACTTCATCGTCTGAAATCAACTCCTGCCAATCGGCGTACCATCGCCGCGCGCCGAATTCGCGAGCGAAACTTTCAGCCAAATCCGTTCGCGCTCGGTTGACGGCAATCAGTTCGCAGTTTTCCAGATCGCGCAAAGCCGGGGCGACTCGTTTTCGCGAGATGTCGCCGCAGCCAATCAATCCCCATCGAAGTTTGTTCATAAGAAGCCGGAACGCGGACGTTCCCGTCCGCAGACTGGTTGGCGGACGGGAACGTCCATGCAGCTAAAGTTAGTGGCTAAAGCCAGTACACAGAATTATTTTGCATGAGGGTAGTGAGTCAGGTAAATGTGG
>CAYRQB010000164.1:12524-12877 GCA_964426025.1 uncultured Heliomicrobium sp. | reverse complement strand
GTCAAGTTCGTCCCTAATTACGACGAATCGCGGCAGGAACCGACCGTTTTGCCGACGCGGATTCCCAATCTGCTGATCAATGGTTCTGATGGAATCGCCGTCGGTATGGCAACCAAGATTCCGCCGCATAACCTGAACGAAATCATCGAAGCGACCGTTCATTTGATCCAGCACCCAAAGGCGACAAACAAGGATTTGATGGAGTTTGTCCCCGGACCTGATTTCCCGACCGGCGGATTCATTTATGGCCGCGATGGAATCAAACAGGCATATGAAACGGGACGCGGCGTTTTGCAGCTTCGCGCGCGCGCGGCGATTGACCGCATCGGACGCGGCGCTCAGGAACGCGACGC
>CAYRQB010000164.1:1244-12514 GCA_964426025.1 uncultured Heliomicrobium sp. | reverse complement strand
AACTGATCGAACAGATAGCCGATCTGGTCAACGAAAAACGCGTTGAAGGCGTCAGCGAAATTCGCGATGAAACCGACCGCGAATCTTCGGCGCAAAAGAAAGTCCGCATCGTCATCGAACTCAAGCGTGACGCAGTTCCGCAAATCATTCTGAACAAGCTGTACAAGCTGACTCAGATGCAAATTTCATTCGGCATCATCAATCTGGCAATCGCCAACGGCCAGCCTAAAGTCCTGACGCTGGTCGAAACGCTGAGTGAATTCATCTCCTTCCGCCGCGAAGTCGTGCGCAACCGCACGATGTACGAACTCAAAAAAGCCAAGTTGCGCGCGCACATCTTGGAAGGTTTGATGAAGGCGATTGACATCATTGACGAAATCATCAAACACATTCGCGGATCGAAATCAGCCGAAGAAGCCAAATCCGGCCTGATCAACAAATTCAAGTTCAGCGACATTCAGGCTCAGGCGATTCTGGACATGCAGTTGCGTCGCCTGGCGGCACTGGAACGGCAAAAGATCGTTGATGAATACGAAGAACTGATCAAACTGATTGCCGAGTTGGAAGAGATTCTGGCCAACGAACGAACGCTGCGAAACGTCATCATCAAGGAGTTGCGCGCCGTCCAGAAAGATTATTCCGATCCGCGCCGCACTCAGATCATTGATAGCGGAGTCGAACTGACGCTTGAGGATTTGATTGCCGATGAAGACGTCGTCATCACGCTGTCGCATTCCGGTTATGTCAAACGCACTCCGCTGACGACTTACAAATCGCAGCGACGCGGAGGCACTGGCCGCAAAGGCATGAGCACCAAAGCCGAAGACGTGGTTTCGCACTTGTTCATCGCCTCGACGCACAGCTACCTGATGGTCTTCACCTCACAGGGTCAGGTTTACAAACTGAAAGTCCACGAAATCCCGGATTCGCAGGCCGCAGGACGCGGCAAAGCCATGGTCAATCTGATCAATCTGCCGAGCAGTGAAAAAATTGCCGGCGTCATTCCCGTGCGCTCTTTCGAAGAGGGTCAATACGCGGTGATGGTCACTCGCAAAGGCGTGATCAAGAAAACCGAACTGTCCGCCTTCGCCAATATCCGAGCCAACGGCATCATTGCCATGGGCGTGGACGAATCCGACGAACTGATCTCTGTCGAATTGACCGACGGCAAGAAGAAAATCTTCATCGCAACGCACGAAGGCATGGCCATCTGCTTTGAAGAAGACGAAGTGCGAGATATGGGGCGTCAGGCTCGCGGCGTTCGCGGCATCACGTTGAAGGACGATGATTACGTCGTCAGCGTCGTGGCCGTGACCGGAGACGAGCAAATGCTTTCAGTCACCAGCAACGGTTTCGGCAAACAGACTTTGCTGAATGCATATCGTGTTCAGTCGCGCGGCGGAAAAGGCGTCATCAATATCAAAACGACCGAAAGGAACGGCAAGGTCGTCGCCGTTATGCCAGTCGCCAACGACAGCGAAGTGCTGATCATCACCAGCAACGGCAAACTCATCCGCATCGAAGCTGAAACGATTCGCTCCACAGGGCGCAGCGCTCAGGGAGTCAAATTGATTGACGCGGCGGGCAGTGATACCGTCGCCAGCGCTTCGCTGGTCGAACAACAAAACGGCGACATCGGCGACGATGAGAAGTAAAAATCAAAAGCCAAAGGGAAACCTAAAAGCAAAAGTGGTAACTTGCGGGATGTTCAATCTGAAAGTTTTCAATTCCGGTCGCAAAAATTTCAGCCCGGGTAGTTTTTCTTTTTACCCTTTGGTTTTTGCCTTTTGCCTATTGTTTTTTTCAGTGGCCTGTTCGCGCCAGGCTCTGTTGGACAAAGCGCAGAGCGCCTGGGACGCAGGCGATTACGCCGCAGCAGCAGATCATTACGAAGAATATCTGAAGCGAAACCAGACCGGCGATAAAGCGGCTATTGCCAGATTGCAAGCGGCGAAGATTTGTCGTCGCGATCTGAAACAATACGACCGCGCGATTCAGCATTACCTGCATTTCATCGAAGATTTTCCGAAATCGCCGGAAGTTCATAACGCGCGATTGAGTTTGGCTGAATGTTACGTCGCCACACAGAAACTGCGTGAAGCAATCAGCGAATATGAAAGCGCGCTGCCGGGTGTCGCTGACAACAAAGAGAAACGGCGCGTCAGATTGGAAATCGCCGAGCTTTACGACAAACTGAAAGACCTGGGACAGGCGATGGCCGAATATCAGAAGGTGGTCAAAGATGCGGCCTACGACGAGCTTTGCGAAAGAGCTTATATGCAAATCGGCGGCCTTCACCTGCTACGCGACGAATTCGATGAAGCGATTCCGGCTTATCAAACTGTCGCACAACACACTCAAGACCTGATGTTACGCCGTGTGGCGCGGTTGCGTTTGACCGATTGTTACGAACGCACTTTCCAATACGATCTGGCTATACAGACCTTGCAGGAAACCGAACCTGATCCGTCGGCGCCGAATTACATTCAACAACGCATCGCCACTGTTCGCGAACAGCAAAGAGAACGCAACATCTCAGCGCCCGCGACGTTGAACTGGAAAAAGAAGCGGTAATTTTGAACCAATCAATCGTCAACGGGCATCAGGAAAATTGACTTTCACGCCAGGTCGTCAAAGACTAAAGCGGTCGAAGTAAAGAGTTGCTGTAAGAAATGACTTTCCAATTTCTCTCTCTTTTCCGCCGGGCGTCTTTGCGGCTTCACTTGGAATTCTTTTTTCTTAAGTGCTATAGCCTTGTTGTCGGCGGATCAGACAATCCGCTGTAAATTTTTCGAGGAGCTTTTTATGCCATTTTTCAAAAATCGTGGTCCTTCCAAGAAAAGACATTCCGGCTCAGGCAGGCCGGGCGGAAAGCCTGGTCAGGGCGGCAGAGGCGGCAGACCCGGCGGCAAACCCGGCGGCAAGCCCGGCGGTAAACCCGGCGGCAAGTTCGGTAAACCTTTTGGCAAAAAGAAGGCGGCCAAGAAGCGAAAGCCTATAAAGAAGAAACAGATCAAGAAAGACAACTTCCCGAATATCGAAAACACCGGCATGGAAGGTTATTACTTCAAGGAATTGATAGAGGCCGAGCAATTGGTCGCCTTGAAGCTGACCAATGGTGAAGAAGTGCGCGGTTACGTTCGTTACTACGACAAGGACATGATCAGCATTGGGCCCGACGACGGCAGTCCCAAAATGTTTCTGCGCAAGGACGGGATTCGATATATGTACGAAGTTGATGAAGAATACGTATAGTTTCGTGACGCGCTGAACGACCGTTCGATTCCATCCTGACAAGCATTAAGGGGTTGCAAAATGATGTTGAAGCGACTCGTTGTAAAACTGGCGACGGCTGTCTTGCTGAACTCTATTCTGCTGAATTCGGCGATCACCGCTCAAACTTCGCCCACTCAGGCTCAGGCATCCGGCCAATCCACGCCTCAGCTACAAAAAGAACAGAAAGAGTTGGAGGGCAAAACAGTCGCCTTTCTGGACGAAATGATCGGCGATGCGATGTCGCTCAAGCTGATCGAGAATCGAATCTTCGTTCTGACCTCCGCCGCCAACCTGCTGTGGAAACGCGATGAAGCGCGCGCGCGCGAATTGTTGCGCGAAGCGATGAATCAGTACTATTCAATGGGACAGCCGGACTGGCAGGACAAAAGCGGATTTTTCGATAACTACATCAGCATTCGCACCTACCTGCTGCAACTGCTGGCCGCCCGTGATCCCAAACTGGCTCTGGAATTTCTGCGCGCCACTCGTCATCAGATTCCAAAAGGAAACTCACGCATCAACGGTCCAATCGCCGATTACGATGAACAGCTTGAAATGCAATTGGCTGTCCGAATGGCCGAGAACGATCCTCAGCTTGCGCTGCAAATCGCTGAAGAAACATTGAGCAAGGGTTTGAATCAACAGGTGTTGGAAATCTGGTCGTCGCTTCAGAAAAAAGATCCCCGTATTGCCAGCCGTCTTTCCGCTCAAATCATTGCCAAGTTGAAGAGCGCCGATTTACTGAAAGGATACGGCGATTCCAACATCGCTTTCACCATGATTTCCGATTTGCGATCTCGAATGAGAGAAGCGCAAAAAGACGAGAAAGCGTCGTCGCCTGCTGCGGTTCAATCGCTGGCTGAGATGCAGCAAACTTATCGCGAACTGCTGGAAGTTCTGGTCGGAGCGGTGTTGAAACTGACGACGACAAATCTGTTGAATGTTCAGGAACAGACTTTGGCTCGTGGTCTGCTGGAACGAGCTCATTCCCTGCTGCCCGAAATAGAAAAGAATTTGCCTTCCAGAGTCACGGCTGTCCGCGCCAAACTGGCTCAGTTCAATAATGCTTTTTATCAACCGGCTGTCTCGCAGGAAAATTACGAGGCGATACAAACAAAGTCGGTTGACGAATTGGTTGATCTCGCCGCCAGATCAAAACCGGAGATGCGTGATTTCCTTTACCGTGCCGCTCTGAACAAAGCCATTGCCGATGGCGACGCCGAACGCGCCAAACAAATTGCCAAAGATCAGTTCGGCGAAAGCATTTCACTCGAACCGGTTCTGCAACAAATGGAAGAGCAGAAAATCAAACGCGCCGCCGAGCAGGGCAAATTCGATGAAGCCAGGCAAAGTCTGGCCGGTTTGAAAGAAAACGACGAAAAAGCTCGCGCGATAATCGCAATGGCCAAACAGGCCGAAGTCAAAGGCGATTCAAAACTTCAACGCGAACTGCTCGACGAAGCATACGGCCTGCTTGGTCAGCAAATTGAAACCCGCCAGCAAGTAACGGATCAATTGTTGCTGGCCACGACTTATCTCTCGATCAATCCAGACCGCAGCTTCGAAATTCTGGAATCGGCGACTGAAAAACTTAACTCAGTGATGTCGGCCATCATTCTGATTGACAGTTTCGATCAGGGAGGCAGATTCAAGGACGGAGAGATGCGAATGGCCGGAGCCGATTTCGCTTCAGGGATGATAGACAATCTGGATGAACAGATCGCTGCCTTCGCGCTGAAAGATTTCGAACGCACAAAATCTGCGTTAAAGCGTTGGCAGATTCCCGAAGTTAGATTGATGATCAGTCTGGCGATGGCCGAAAGAATTATAGGCGACAAGAAAGGCGGGCGATCAGACCTTTCATTCCAGCAATAATTGACAGCGCTTTCTGATTCCGCTTTTCCTCAGCGGACGGAATAAATCCTCATACTTCGCGCATTTCTCTCAACGGAGAAAATTGTTTATGAATGTTGCGCAATGGATCGTCAACCTGGCGATGATTTATGCGGCGATTGGTTTTTTATTCGCGCTCGTTTTTGCCTTTCGTGGCGCACGACGAATTGATCCGTCCGCTGAAGGTTCGCCAGTGTTTTTTAGTTTGCTTATCATTCCTGGCGCTGCCGCGCTGTGGCCGCTGCTGCTGAAACGATGGCTGAGCGGCGCTTCACATCCGCCAATCGAAAACAATCCACACCGCGATCAAACAAAAGAGGTGAAGTCATGATCCGTTCGCTTCGCCGAAAACATCTGGCGACGATGATCGTCTTGGCCTTTGTGTTGGCACTCGTCTTCATCGCCGGAATGCTCGCTCGTCCGCGCTGGCCTGCGCAAAACAAAATTGAACCTTCCCACTTCCCGGCAACAACCGATTCTACCGGAGGTCAGCGATGAGCCACGGTTACAGAGCGATCGGCTGGAATCGCCAAAAGAGAATCTACGATGGAATTATGGCGTCCGGCATCGTCGCATACATCACCTTGTTCATCGGCGTCGGTTCGGCGATTCATCCGAATGCGACGATTGAAACTCTGCTGATTCGCGCTTTCGGAACCTGCGCGCTGCTGATGCTTCACATAATATTGAGCATCGGGCCGCTCTGTCGTCTGTTTCCTCGACTGCTGCCGTTGCTTTACAACCGGCGGCATTTCGGCGTGGCGATGTTTCTGATGGCGTTGGCTCACGGAGCCTTCTCGCTCATTCAATTTCATGCGCTCGGAGATTTGAATCCGCTGGTCAGCGTCTTTGTCAGCAATACGCGCTACGACTCTCTGGCCAACTTCCCTTTTCAACCGCTGGGACTGTTTGCGTTGTTGATTTTGTTTTTGATGGCGGCAACCAGTCACGATTTCTGGTTGGCGAATTTGACGGCTCCGGTCTGGAAGCGATTGCACATGATGGTTTACATCGCTTACGGATTGATCGTCGCTCACGTTGCGCTTGGCGTCTTGCAGGCTGAAACGAACTGGATTCTGGCGGCGACGCTGGCAACGGGAATGATCGTCGTGCTCGGTTTGCATCTGATCGCCGGGTGGCGCGAACGCAAACTGGATCAAGCAAGCGATTCAAAGATTTCAGCCGGCGAATTCGTGGATGTTTGCGGCGTTGGCGAAATTGAAAACAATCGCGCGAAGATTGTGACGCTCTCCGGCGAGCGAGTGGCGGTTTTCAAATACGACGGCAAAGTCTCGGCCATCTCGAACGTTTGCCAGCATCAGAACGGACCGCTCGGCGAAGGCAGAATCATTGACGGATGCGTGACCTGCCCCTGGCACGGTTTTCAATATCTGCCTGATACAGGAGCTTCGCCGCCGCCATTCACTGAAAAAGTTCCGACCTTCAACGTCAAGGTGGTTGATGGCCGCGTGCTGGTTGATCCGAAACCGAATGCGGCGGGCGCTCGCGTCGAACCGGCAATTGTCGGCGAAACAAACTTCGGAATTTACAGCGCGGATAAACCATCGGGGTTTTACATAGGCTATTTGCCAAAACTGCCGAGTGGTATTGCTGGCGCAATTCGGAAAACCGTCATCGCCCTGTTCGCGATTGCGGCAGTTGTCGCCGTAATTCTGGTCTTCGGCCAGAATCGTTTTGCTTTTAGCTTCTTCGAGTATGGAACAATCCGCGAATTTGAAGGCCAGTTGTTGGAAAAGCCCTTCCCTCACTTGATGATTGTCGGCGACAAACAATGGGACAAATCATTGCCGTTCACGGTTTATGCTCTGGTAGCGGCAGGAAAGCATGGGGCCACGGAAGCCGTGAAAGGTTTTGATGGTCGCAGCGTCAAATTGAAAGGCACATTGATTCACCGCGACGGCGTGGCCATGATCGAACTTGTTGCCGGATCAATTTCAACAACCGCCGACTCTCCTGTCATTCCGATTGCCGGTTCAGGCCAAAGATCGTCCGCCTACACGTTGTCAGGAGAAATCGTGGACAGCAAATGTTATCTGGGCGTGATGAATCCCGGTCACACAAAACCGCATCGCGAATGCGCCTCGCTTTGCATTCGCGGCGGAATTCCGCCGCTGTTCGTCGTTCGCGACCTGGATGGCAATCCGCTTCATTTGTGGTTGGTTTCGGAATCCGGCGAACCGGTCAATCAACAGGTGTTGGACTTCGTTGCCGAACCGGTGCAGATCACCGGCGAGATAACCAGATCGGGCGATCAGATTTTCTTCAATGCAAACCCGGCGAGCTACAAACGCATGCAGTGATGGTTGCGCTCTGAAAGACAAAGACCTGCTCGAAAGCTTTGAAGCTTTCGAGCAGGTCTTTGTCTTTTGTCTTTATTCGAGAGGAGTTTTCTATTTCGGCATTTTGTCGCCGCGTCTGACCAGCGTGTGCAGAACGCCTTTTTCGTCGCGGTGGAAAATGGCGACTTCGGCGTTTTTGAGCTGAGCGTAAAAGACGACTTCGCCGCGATCATTGACCGAAGGCTGAGTGAAGTTGTTGAAGACCTCGAACTCGCCTTTGCCTCCCGGGATTTTCTGATCAACAACAGCGATGGCTTCAATACCTTTGGCGGTTTTGATGAACATTGCCTGCTGGCGTCCGCCCATCTTGCCAATGAAGGCAATGTCTCCACGCGAATTAACCGCCGGTGACAGAAAGTCCGTGAAATTGCCCCCGGCATTTCCCGCGCTGTCGCCGCTCTTGGCTATGACTTTGGTCGGGCCTTCGCCTTTGAAGAAAAGTCCGCGTCCGGCATTCGGTCCGTCGAAAAAGGCAGCGAATGCAACTTCGCCCTTGTCGTTGATCGAAGGAGCGCGATTGCCGAATCCAAGATAATTTGCGCCGCTGATCGGCGACGGAGTTCCGACAAAAGCGATTGGCTCGACTCCGTTTTGACGAGCCACAAAAATCCCGCTCTTTTCGCCGATGCGCTGCATAAAGGCGACTTCCCCGCGCTCGTTGATCGGCGCGGGATAATAATGTTCGGAGTAAGTCCCTTCTATATTGCTGCCGACTTTTTGACCGCTGCGAATGACCAATCGCAATTTGCCGCCTTCAACCATAAACAGTCCGCGTCCGTCCGGATCGGTGTACGTGCCAATAAAAGCCGTCACGCCTTTGCTGTTGGTTGATGGATTGGCAAAGCCGCTGAAATGCGACGGCATATTCGGGACTTCGTCGCCAAGCTTGACCAGACTCTTCAATCCCTGCGCCGTCTTGACGAAAAGCGCGCCGTTGCGAGCCACAGAATGAGCAATCGGATCGTTCGGATCGGCAGCAGGTGTAGCGTTTGCATCTGCCGCTGAGCCGAAAGTGGAATAAAAAGTCAGATCGCCATTGTCATTGAACGATGGAACGGCAAAACCATGAATTCCCTCCGGCAGATTGCTGGCCTTTTCACCTTCGCGAGTGATCTTCCAGCTTCCATCTGCCTGACGGACGAAGATCGCAACGCTCGCGTTGTTTTGCGCGGCAGGGTTTTTGTAGAGCGCCAGGAAAGCTATTTCACCTTTGTTATTGATGACGGGAAAACGGAAATTGCCGAAATCTTCAGGAGTGATTTCTTTTGAATCTCCAGGAATTTCTCGTCTGGGTCTTTCGGTAACGGCAACAGGCTCGCTTTGATCGGCCTGATTGACTGGATAGGCGCTGGCCAGAGAACTTTTTGTCTGGGAGTTTTTGTCATTCAGGGCTTGCTGCGCCGCAACGCCGAAAATACCTGACATTGCGCATAATGCGCTGAGCGCCAGAATTAAAAACACTTTGAAATGACGATGTCGCATGTTGGTTTTCTACCTCCGAATCACAAATCGCTAGATTTAGTTGAGGAACTTTGGGGCGTTTGTGACAGTAGCCCGATGAGCATGGTTGGGCTAATGAAAAATTTTCAGCGTCGGCAATGAAAGCTGGAAACTCAGGACGAACTGAGCGCGTGATTGATTGCGCCTTCAGCCCATTCGCGGAAGTTCGGGCGCAAACCAGGAATGCTGTCCACGATCTTGCCGTCTTTGCCAAAGATGAACGTCTGCGGAATAGGAGCGCGCGGGTCGCCGCCGTTCGCGTTGTTGAACAGGAAGAACATTTCACGCGTCGAAAAACCTATGCGGTAATTCATGGAAAATTGCTGAACGAACATCCTGACACGGTCGCCTTCAAATTGCGGGTCTTCAATCGTCAAACCGACAATCTCAACGCCTTTGTCTTTGAACTGATTATGCAGAGCAATCAAGTCAGGGATTTCGCGACGGCAAGGTCCGCACCAGGTCGCCCAAAAATTGACTAACACGACTTTGTTGTTGCCGACCAGATCGCCGAATCTGGTTCCGCTACCGCCAAGCATCGGCAGATTGATCTGATTGACGCTGGTGTCCAAAACTCCGCGAGGAGCCGACGGCGGACGATAAGAACTCTTGGTCTTGGCGTTGTTCTCAATTACGCTGTCCCCCGAACAGGACAGCGATACTGAAGTAAGCAACAATAAAGTAAGGTAGCCGATCAACCGTATTGGCCGAATCAACCTGGAAGGTTGTAAGGTACTGCGTTGAAACATTCTCTCTTTTTACCTTTGTTGGATATTGATAACGAGGGTTCGCGGTTGGGATTTTTGCTTTCAGCAAAACCAGTGAAAACCGAAGCGGTATGATAGCCTTCACAGCACACCTTGACAACCGGCAATCATTCGCGCGCCGCCGAAATCATTTAACCGTTTCCATTCGTGTGCCGACAGCTTCTTCTACGCCTTTGATCAACATTTCGTGTCCGATCTTTTGATTGTAGCCAATCAATCGCCTGATCAATCTTCCATCCGGGCCAAAAATGAAAGTCTGCGGAATGCGCATCGCTTCCGAGCCATTGTTGAACGACACATAAAGTTGTCGCGAAGCGAAACCGACGTGATAGGTCATCCCAAATTCCTTGACGAAATCCTTTACTCTCTGACGATCCGTAACCGGGTCTTCCGTCGTCAAACCGATGACAATCAAACCATCTTTGCGATAACGTTCTGCCAATTCCACCAGATGCGGGATTTCCTGTCTGCACGGCCCACACCACGTCGCCCAAATGTCCAACACTACCGGCTTGCCTTTACCAAGCAGGCTGTTCAAATTGATGCTTTTGCCAGTCAGAGTCTTGATGGCGAATTTCTCAGCCTTGATCTGATCCAATGAAGGTTCAACCGGCAATTGAGCTGATGCAGGAAATCCGGCGGCGACAATCAGACAGAAAAGTAGCGATAACTTAACGATTCTCTTCATCCTTCTTCCTTCTTCAAAACGGCCTGCTGTAATCCAATGGGCAGCAGTCTGATGAAAGAAGGAGAACAATATGAAATTAGCCATTAACCATCAGCAATTAACCATTAACAGACAGGGGAAAGCCTTACTACCCTGCCCGATAATGGCTAATTGTTAGTGGTTAATGGTTAATTCTCCTCTTTGCCCATTGAAATTACTGAAATGACTTTCAAAATTTCGGCCTTTTTTGTTTGGTGTTCTGGTTGAATTCCGGGATCGCCGGCCCAGCGCCAAGCGCGCCAACTTCATTGCGTTGATCGGCGATCAAACCAACTCTGACGCGATTGCGTAAACGTTCGCTGCGGCCGGCGGTCAGATACTCAACCATAATCTTCATTCTATACCACGAAGATTCCAGATCGTCCGCCAGCCGCGAAATCTGCGTGATGTCGTAAGGAACGGCAACTTCATCCAAACCCAGCCGCGCAAAAACCAAAAGGTAGCGTGCGGTCGCCAGATCGGGACAAAGCAATCTGCGTTTGCCGATTTTCAATTCCACGCCGAGCAGCGTGTGCATAACTTCGACTTCAACTGTCCTGATTGGAGCATCGAGTTTGTAACTGCGAGTGCGAATCGCGCGAATGCGATCGCGATAAATTGACGATATAAGCTGATCGCCCATCATCTCTTTGACTTTTGCCACCAGGTCGTCGGCTTTGACAGTGCGCTGGGCCATCACAATTTCTCGTTCAAAGCATCTGCGACGGTGTGAACGTCTTTGTCGCCGCGACCGGACAGATTGACCAG
>CAYRQB010000164.1:0-1144 GCA_964426025.1 uncultured Heliomicrobium sp. | reverse complement strand
CCGATCATCCTGACTGATTCGTCGTTCAGGAATTCGTAAAACAAACCCATCGCGTTGCTGCCGCCGCCGACGCAGGCAATCAGGTAATCAGGCAATCGCCCGCATCGTTCCAGCATTTGCGCGCGCGCTTCGCGGCCAATCACGCTTTGAAAATCGCGAACCATCATCGGGTAAGGATGCGGCCCCAGCACAGAACCGAGCAGGTAATGAGTATCGCCTACGTTCGTCACCCAATCGCGCAGAGCTTCGTTGATCGCGTCTTTCAAAGTCTTGCTGCCGGATTCGACCCCGACGACTTCAGCGCCGAGCAACCGCATGCGGAAAACGTTCAGCGCCTGCCGCCGCATGTCTTCAGTGCCCATGTAAACCACGCACTCCAAACCCGCCCAGGCGCAAACCGTCGCTGTCGCCACTCCGTGCTGACCGGCTCCGGTTTCAGCGATGATGCGGCGTTTGCCCATTCGCCTGGCCAGCAGAATTTGTCCGAGCGCGTTGTTGATTTTGTGAGCGCCCGTGTGATTCAGGTCTTCTCGCTTCAGGTAAATCTGCGCGCCGCCCAGATGTCCGGTCAGACGTTCGGCAAAAGTAATCGGCGAAGGCCGCCCGACGAATTCGCGCAGCAGACGATGAAATTCCTCCTGAAACGTCGGATCGTCTTTTGCGACAGCATACGCGCTCTTCAATTCGTCCAGCGCGTACATCAAAGTTTCCGGGACGAAGCTGCCGCCGTAAGGTCCGAAGTGGCCGCTTGAATCCGGCAAAGCGGAAAAGTTCATTTTATCGTCTCCAACTCCTCTTTCATTTTTTTCAATTTGTCGGCGTCTTTCTTACCGGGCGAACTTTCGACGCCGCTGTTTACATCAACGGCAAAAGGTTCAACAGCGCGAATCGCTTCGGCGATGTTTTTCGGCGACAGCCCGCCAGCCAGAAACAGCCGGGTCAGCTTCGCGGCTTCGCAAGCGATTTCCCAGTTCGCGGTCTTGCCGGTTCCGCCGTAAAGCTTTTGGTCGAAAGCGTCCAGCAGTATTGCCGCCGCCGGATAATCCAACACCTGCCGCGCGTCGAAATCATCGCCAACTCTTAACGCTTTGATCACGCGTTTGGCTCCGACGGCGGAGCAATATTCCGGCGATTCGTCGCCGTG
>CAYRQB010000163.1:0-13015 GCA_964426025.1 uncultured Heliomicrobium sp. | reverse complement strand
AAGATCAACATTCTGCTTCGGCATTTTCGACAGATCGTCAACGTAAGTCCCGACCGTTTCGGCGAAGTTGGTGAACTCGAATGGGAGAATCCGCGCGTCGGCCAATCGCATCGTCGCCGTTCCCGCCGCTTGAACCAGCGTCCGGCCGTATTCAAAAGTCCCGTCGGAAAAGCGCGTGTACCAGGCGATGGAATCGTAAATCGAATGGTAAATGCCGCCGCCGGCTTCTCCGCCAAAGCCAATGTTCAACGAAGCGATTCCCAGATGATCAATGAAGGCGGTGTAATCCGACCCCGAACCCAAAGCGCCGATTCTCAAATCCGCGCGATTGCTGTCGGCTTCGGTGGTTTGACCGCGCCTGCGACCGCGCATGCCTTCCCACAATGTGCCTTTGCCTTTCGGATCGTTGACCGAACGCGCCACGTCATTGATGAAACGTTCCAGCGTGTGCGAACCGCCCGCGCCGAAGCTGCCCTTGCTGGTGCTGTCTGAATTGATGTAAGCGACGGCTTTTTGTTTCAACTCTTCGGCGTGCTGTTCTACCCATTCGGTCGAACCCAGCAAGCCGGGTTCTTCGCCGTCCCAAGCGCAAAAGATGATCGTGCGTTTCGGACGCCAACCTTGTTTCAGCAATTCGCCGAAAGCGCGCGCTTCTTCCAGAACGGCGACCATTCCGCTGGTCGGATCGTCCGCGCCGTTGACCCACGCGTCGTGGTGATTGCCGCGAATGACCCATTCGTCTGGATACGTGCTGCCTTCGATTTTGGCTACGACGTTGTAAATGGTGTGAATGCCCCAGTCCGAAAGCACTTTCAATCGAACCTTCGCCGGTCCCGCTCCGACGTGATAAGTGATGGGCAAAGCTCCGCGCCAGTTTTCAGGCGCTACCTGACCGCCCAGCGATTTCAACAATGGCAAAGCATCGGCATAAGAAATCGGCAGCACAGGGATTTTCATCAGCGTTTTGGCTTCGTCGCGCGACAACCGTCTGGCGTTTTTCGTCGCTCCCCAACCGGGAGTCAACGGATCGCCCGGATGAATCGGCATATCCATGACGCTGCCGCGCTGAACGCCGAATTCTGGACGATAAGGCCCTTTCGGATAAACATCGCCCGCGTAATAACCGTCTTCTTTCGGATCGGAGTAAATCAAACAACCGACTGCGCCGTGTTCGTAAGCGACTTTGGGTTTGATGCCGCGCCAGCTTGCGCCGTAACGCGCGATGACGATCTTGCCTTTGACGTCAACGCCCATCTTCGCCAATTGCTCGTAATCCGCCGGGATGCCGTAATTGACGTAAACCAATTCGGCGGTCACATCGCCGTCGCCCGAATAAGCGTTATAAGTCGGCAGTTGATTTTCGTCGCCGGAATCAGGGTCTTCGGCCAACACTGGTTCCTTCAACTTAGCTTGAAACTTTTCCGGCGCGACCAATTCCAGCACGCGTTCTTTCGGCGTCGGGAACAACACGTCGAACTCTTCAATGCGAGCGTCCAATCCCCACGCTTTCATTTGATCGCGCATCCATTCGGCGTTGCGCTTGCCCGCGACTGAACTCATGTGATGCGGTTCGGCAGCAAGCTTTTTCATGTACTCTTTCAGGTTTTCAGCTTTCGGGATCGAACGAAGCTTTTCTTCCCAATCGGTGTTTTGGGATTGGGCGGAGGCGTAAAACGAAACGGTGTTGAACGCCAGCATCAACGCAATGAAGACAGCCAACGCGCGTTTGGCCAATTTGGTCTGCATAAAGTTTCCTCAAAAAAAAGTAGGGCAAGCTGCCGAGCTTGCTTGGTTGTCTTGAAAGACCTCTGAATAGAAAACAGGGCAAGCAGTGGTGTCCTATTTTTGTGTTGCTATCTGAAAACAGGGACTTCCGCCCACGAAGTCACACGAAGCAGACACGAAGAGGCGATAAACTTCGTGTTCTCTTCGTGTGACTTTGTGGGAGAAAATTTTCAGATTGCCAGCAACACAACTTTAGGACACTACCGGCAAGCTCGGCAGCTTGCCCTACTCTCAGATTACTGCTGCCGCTTTTCGCTGACGTCCGCTTCGGCTTTGTACTTCTCTTTTTCTTTTTCGCGCTGCAGGAAAGGAATTCCCTTCTCCATCCATTCGGGCGCGGGAGCGCCTTTCAGTTTGTGATCGAAAAATTCCTGCAATCGCCGCGTGTAATCTTTCTGATTCTGGCGACGGCGAAGTCCGTGTCTTTCGCCGTTGTAATTGAACATATAAACTTCCTTGTCCAATCGCCTGAGCGCCAGGTAATACTCGATTCCCTGATACCACGGGACGGCGTCGTCTTCGTCGTTGTGCAGCATCAGAATCGGAGTTTGCACTCGGTGTGCGTGAAAGACCGGCGAGTTTTCAAAAAAGCGCATCGGATATTCCCACAAACTGCCGCCGATGCGGCTCTGCGTGCGTTCGTACTGGAACTGACGCGGCAAGCCGCTGCCCCAACGAATGCCGCTGTAAGCGCTGGTCATGTTGCCGACCAATGCTCCGGGCGCGGCGGCTTTGAAGCGATTGGTCTGCGTCACCATGTAAGCTATCTGATAACCGCCCCAACTGTGCCCCTGTATGCCGATGGCGTCTTCATTGACGAAGCCCTGATCAACGACTGCCTGAATCGCAGGCAGCACGCATTTCAGCGCGCTTTGTCCCGGATAGCCGATTGTGTAAACGATGTCAGGCATAAAGACCAGATAACCGTTGCTGGCGTAATACGTGCGATTGACCGAAGTTCCCGGCGATGGAGCCTGGAATTGATGCACGCCCTGAGACAGCTTCTCGTAAATGTAAACCATCATCGGATACTTCTTTTTCGGATCGAAGTTTTCCGGCTTGATCAGAATGCCGCTCAGCGCGACGCCATCCATGTTCTTGTAACGAACCAGTTCGGCCTTGCCCCAGGTGAAAGATTCCATCTGTTTGCCCAGATCGCTGACCTTCTTCAGATTCTTGAAGCTGGAATCAGTGAGGTGAATATCCGGAAATTCGTCGTAACGCGAAGCAGTCACCATCAACACGTCGGCGTCTTTGGCTTTGACCGGCGCGCTGAAGTTTTTCGCAGCCATCAACAATTTCTCCGGCGCGGAATTTCCGTCAATCCTGTCGCGATAAAAACCGCTGTCGCGGGTCCAGGTGTTTTCCGCCGCCAGCAGCAATGGTTTGGCCGGATCGAAACCGCGATCTTCGCCGCGTTCCTGCTCCAGCCTAAGGGCGCGAAATTCGATTTTCTCTTTGCGGCCAACGCCGTCAGTCAGATTCTTTGCCGATGAACCGTCCGCAGCGATTTGCCAGACATCGAATTCGTCATAAAGCAAAACGTATTTGTCGTCTTTGACCCATCCGCCACTGCCGTAAGGCCCGGGCGTGCTGGGCGTGTCCGTGTCTTCGCGCCAGAAATTGACGCCGAGCTTTTCGGTCAGGTTGGTGATCTTGCCGTCCGGGATCGAAACCGTGTTCCAGTTCTTGCCGTCGTAAAACAAAGCGTATTTGCCGTTCGGCGACCACGACAGATTGGAGCGCTGCTTTTTCAACAGATTCCTGCGCGAACCGTCCGACGTGTTGACCAGATAAACATCGGAATAGTTGGTGTCGTATCCGACAAACTTTCTGTATTCGCGGTCGTCTGTTCCGATTGCCCACTGACCGTTGGCCGAAGGGCTGGCGTTTTCCATGGTTTGATCCGCCAACTGTACGAACTTCTGATCCCTGATGTGATAAACAGCGCGGTAGGAACGATTGCGATCCTGAGTGGCGCGGATTTTTTGCATCGGCTGGATGTAATCGTCTTTCCAGTGCCACAGGTCTGCAACGACTTTTTCTTCGGCGGGTTCGGCGTCTGCTTCCTTTTCGGGTTCGGGCGGAGGAGCAACGCCCAAAAACAATTCGCCGCCATCCAGCGAAAAGCTCAAACCGCCGCGCTCGCTGATGACCATTTCTGAACGAAAGCCGGGCGTGGCGGTCGAAACGATCTCCGCCGCTTTAGCCGACTTGCGATCCCAATGGTAAAGCTTGAATTTCGGCTGTTTGGCTTCGGCGTCGTCGCGGTCGCTGATGAAAGCCATCTGCGTCTGATCGTCGTCCCAGGTCAAACGGCTGTATTTGCCTTTGCCGGTCAGCAGATCAACCGGAGCGGCGTCGTTGCCCGGCGTGGCAACGTAAACACCGTTGCTTTCTTCCTTTCGCGCTGAAATCGTGAAAACCAAAGTCCTGGCGTCCTTGCTGAAACTGTAATCCAGAGCATCGGCGAAAGTCCGCTCGCTGCCGTTGGCCAGATTTCTCAACACCAGATCGGTTCCATACTCTTTGCGAGCGCCGCCCGCGCGCCCTGGCGCAGCGCCTGCAGCGCGTCCCCGCTGTTGAAAATCTTCATCGTCATTGTTTGAAGTCTGAGCCGGAGCCGCCGTCTTCTCATCGGGCTTTCTTTCCGCCGGTTTTGCTTCCAGTTGATAAGCCAACCAACCCGCGCCGTCTTCCGGAACTTGAAAATTTTTCACCCGCTCGATGCGGGTCACCTGACCGTTGGACAAATCCATTATGCCCAAAGCATTTTTCGGCATCTGGTCTGGAGTCTTCTTATCCTTTCGCGCTTTCAGCACATCTTCCTTGTTCGGTTCGATGGTGAAGATGGCGAAGCGACTGTCGGATGTAATGCGCGGCCTGACGGCTCCGGCAATGGCGGCAAAGCCCGCGCCGGGACCGGCTTCAGGATCATCCGGCGGAGGAACAGGCGGACGCCATCCTCGACCGTGGCGGTATTCAACCCCGGTCGTCAGATTCCGAACGATGATTTCGCCGTCACCGTCCTGCGGCATTGCGGCGTAGGCCAGGAATTTGCCGTCGCGCGAAAGCGCCTGCCCCTGGATCGAACGCCAGGCGTCGTAATCCTGATGAGTCAGCGCGCGTTTGGCCGTTGTTTGCGGCTTGGCGGCGGAGCGTTGAGCCGAAGTCATAGCCGGAAACATCAATCCCAGCAGACAAAAGAAAATCGCGATCCGGCGCAAGCTCAGCAACCGGAACGTAGGGTGCGAGAAGGTTATGGCCATCATTTGGAAGCTCCTTGAAAATCATCTCGTCCGCGTTTCAATCAATCGCTGACGGATCATTGCTATTCGATTTTGAAATCAGAAAAGAGTGCGGAATCGCAAACACCGGCAAAGACGATTGCCGACGCTTCAACGTTTCAAAAAAGCTGCGAAGACAAAATGCGTGACGCATCTTCGCCGATGAGAATTGGCCGTTGCAAGCATTTGGCTATAATGCCGCCGGATTCAATCTGTCGCGCTTCAAAAATTTTCGGCGCTTTGGGTAATTCAATGGGTAAACAGCTTGATCAAAAGGAACAACAAAATCGCAATTAACTATTAACCATCAGCCATTAGCCATTAACAGACAGGGGAAGGCTTTTTCTCCTCTGACCAATAATGGTTAATGGTTAGTGGTTAATGGTTAATTCCTCTTCTGACCCATAGAAATTACGGTAGCGCCCAATATTCAAAGAGTAGGAAAAATTTCTTGAATCAATTGATCTGCGTTCCCGTCACCGAAACAAAAGCCGAAGCTTTTCTGGCCGCCATTGCCGAAGCCGCGCAATCGGCTGATGTTGTCGAACTACGATTGGATTATTTGCCCGATGAAGACCTCGCCATCATGCTCGACAGCCTGCCGGAGCTTGCGTCAAAAACTAAGCTGCTGCTGACATTTCGCCCGCGCGAACAAGGTGGGTGGCGGGATTTGAGTTTGCAGGATCGGCAAACTTTCTGGCGCAATCTGCCGCCCGAACTTGTCAGTGCCATCCGCTTCGCCGATTTTGAATTCGATCTGGTCGAAAGCTTCGGCAATGATTCGCCTATCCCTTGGGAAAAGGTTATCGGTTCCTGGCACAACTTCGACGAAACGCCGGACGATCTGATTGCGCGTTACGACCATATGGCTGCTACTCCCGCCGCCGTTGTCAAAATTGCGACGATGGCCAACCGCATCGGCGATTGCCTGCGGACTTTTGAATTGATCGAACACGCTCGCGACAAAAAACCAGTCATCGCTCTGGCGATGTCTCTGGCGGGCGTGGCGACTCGCATCCTGTCGCTTTCGCGCGGAGCGATGCTGACATTCGGTTCGCTCAAACGCGGAGCTGAAAGCGCCGCCGGACAAACGACCGTCACAGAACTTCGCGATTTGTATGGAGTCAAACAACTCACGCGCGACAGCGAAATTTTCGGCATCATCGGCAATCCAGTCGGCCATTCGCGCTCGCCGCTGATGCACAATTCGGCGCTCAAAAGTTTAAACCGCAACGGAGTATATCTGCCCTTTGAAGTTGACGACGCGGCGGAATTCATTCGCGACTTCGTTCGCCCGGCGACTAAAAAACTGGATTGGCAATTGCGCGGACTGAGCGTGACGATTCCGCACAAACTGGCAGTCATGCCTCACCTAGATCAAATTGACGCGACGGCGAAAACCATCGGCGCGGTCAACACCATCGTCGTCGAAGGCGACGAGCTTCACGGTTACAACACGGATGTCATCGGCGCGATGAAACCGCTGGAAGAACTGGCGGACATTTGCAATGCTCGCGTTGCGGTCATCGGCGCGGGCGGATCGGCCAGAGCAATTTGCCATGGATTGCGCCAACGTGGAGCCGACGTGACGATCTTCGCCCGCGACACGCGCAAAGCTCAGCCGTTGGCCGATGAGTTAAACACAAAACTTGACGCGCTTGACCGCTTTGCTGGCGGGGTGGACATCGTCATCAACTGCACTCCCATTGGAATGCTTCATCACAGCGAAGGCCAATCGCCGCTGCCAGCCGAAAGCTTGCAAGGCGTGAAGCTGGTTTACGATTTGATTTACACGCCTGAAGAAACCGCTTTGCTGCGCGATGCTCGCGAGGCAGGTTGTCAGACGCTCGGCGGTTTGGCGATGCTGGTCGGTCAGGCAATTGAGCAATTCAGATTGTGGACGGGTTTGGAAGCGCCAGTCGAGGCGATGTGGCAGGCCGTCAGTCTTCAATCGCAAACATCACAGCCATCGCCAACCCCAGCAGCAGATTGAAAGCCATCAGCGTCGTTGAAAGTCTGTGCAGGTTGTTGAATGCCACGCGGCGCGGGTCGTTCAATTGCGCGCGGTCAATTCCGCCCGGCATCTTTTCGCGGATTTCGTCCAGTTTCGGAGAAATGACCAACCCGAAATAAAGCGAGATGCCGAACATCAGCACGGCAATCACGTAACGCGTCAATTCCGAAGCCGACAATTGGTGATTAAAGCTGCCAGCCCAACGCATTCCGGCGGCGGCCAGAATCACCACTGCGCATCCATACGCGACAAACTGAAATCGTTTCAGGATCAAGCCGAAAGTTCTCCCGGCTTTTTCACGCGAAGGTTCGGATTGAAAGATGGCCGGAGCCGCGATGAAAGCCAGCGACGCCATGCCTCCTACCCAAACGACTATGGCGATGATTTCGATGATGGCGGAATAAGTGATCAGGTTTCGCACGAACCGGATGGTAGGCGAAGGACATTGAAATTGCCAAGCGCATGAAAATCGGCGGAAGAGGCCGGAAAAGGTTTTACTCTTTCCAGCTTCTTCCGCCTATTGTTTATTGCAGATCAGCGATCAGGTTTTCAGCCGTTCGTCACTTGCCGGTTTTCGCCGTCAGGTTGACGCTGACCACATCATCGTCGCTGGCGATCAATTGAATCGGCGTTCCGTTCACAGGTCGCTGAACCAATTGCATGATCGTTTCGCCGTTTTTGACCTTCGCACGGCCAATGTGAACGATGCCGTCTTTGGTTTCCTGGAAAGCCGTCAGCGTAGCGCGCTCAGCGGCGTATTTCACTTTCAGCGTCAGACCGTTCAGCCATTGGGCGTTGAAAGCGATTGGAAGTTTGCGGAACGGACGCGCCGTCCACATTTGCAAAGTCGGATCGCCCAGCACGTGCCACATATAAAGTTCGCTGGTCACGTTCCACTGAGTCGGAGCTTCGGTCGTTCCGGCTACGCCAACCTGTGTCATCAAATACAGCTTGCCGTGATTCATAATGTCGCCCAGACGGCGATGGCGAGTGTTGTCGCCGAAATCGGTGACGGTGTTCGGCCAGACCGCGTCGAAAAATCCGCGAGTCAGCGCGCTGTTGGCCCAGGTCGGGCTGTTGCGCGTGTCGCCCAGCATTCCGACCGCTCCGCCGTTTTCCAGCCGCAGCAAACGTTCGGCGAAATATTCGCGGTTGACCTGTGTGCCGTAATCGCCGTTTGCCGTTTCGTTGTCAAACAAACCGCTGGCGCAATTGACGCTGAACACCACCGGCAGCAACGAGCCGTTGTTCAGATCGTTGTTGACGTTCGTCGTCGTGAACGACGGATTGCCCCAACCGTCTTCCCAACCGTGATCGCGGTGCAGGAACAGGAAACGTCCGGCGTTCCAGGCATTGACGATGTCGTCGGTGTCGCCATCCCACGCAAAACCGCTGTTGGCGTCCAATGCCGCAGGCAACAACGTGCCGTTGTAAAAGCGGCGCGGAGTGCTCCCGCCGTTGCCTTCGACGGTTTTGGTGTAGATGCGGTCAACGCTGTAATTGTTATTGAGCAGTTCGTCGCGCACCAGCTCGGAAGTTTCGATGAAGCTGCGCAGGTCTCTGCCCTGCTGACCGCCGTTGCGGCAGCATTGGAATTGCGAAGCGATGCCGACGTTCTTGTAAAACGAACTCTGGGTCGGCGGATTCGATTCGTAATTGATGATCTTGTCAACGACAGTGTCGGCCTGTTCCAACGTGTCCACCGGAATTCGTCCCAGGGCGAAATCGGGAACGTCGTCTGCCTGAGCGGACAGAAGCGCATACGGATAATCGCTTCCGGTCGTCGCGCTGCCCGAAGTGTTGACGTAAAACGGTTCGATGAATTCCGCGTCGCCCATCAACAAAATGTAGCTGGGACGGATGCCGCACCAGTTGAAACGGCCTTCGATGAATTCGTCAATCTCTTCTTTGGTGTCGGGGCCAAGACCGGAACCGTCATTGACTTTGACGACCGTCGTCGTGATTCCCTTGCTGCGTTTCCATTCGGCCAACCGATTGGCAGCGTCGCGAAAATCGGGATGCGTCAGGATCAAAAACTCTTCGCCGCCGCACAGAATCTTGCGGCTGATTTCGCCGATGTAAACGGAAATGGCTTCGCGATTGATGACGGAGTTCACGAAAATGTTCGTGTTCTCAAAAGGATTCAAAGCCTCTTTGGTGATGAATGCGCCTTTGCCGCCTTCAAAGCTCACTTCAAATTCCACCGATTCAAACAACGTCAAATCATGCGACTTCGGGTTGTACTGTCCTGCGGCGATGGACAATTGAATCATCTGCACGTCGCGCGATTTGCCCAGCGGCGTGACGCTGGCGATTTCCTGCGGGAACGGCGCGTCCGAAGCATAGATTTCCTTGTTCTTCGTGAACGGCGGTTCGGGGAAACGATCAGCCGGAGGTTGCAGCTTGTCGCCTTTCTGCGCGGCGTCCTGAGCTTCTGGCTGAATCGGATGCAGATTCACCTTCAAACTTTGAGCCTTGCCGATTTTGACGTTGACGCTGGCTTTGGCTCCTTGCGGAACGGCGACCAACCGATGAAGAACCGGAACGCCCGGAAGACCTGGTTCGCCCACGCCGTGTTGCACGCCGGGGATTTCCAGTTCGGTGTATTGTTCGCCTTCGGCCACGACAGTCCACATTTTCGGTTCGCCAAAACTGACAGCGCCGCGAACGCGTTTGTTGTCTGATTCGGCAATGCCGACTTCAGGCGCTTTGTTGAAACGCGTGGCGTCCGGGCACGGTTTGCCTTCGGGCATTGTCGAAAGAATGTCGTGACGCAACGACCAGGCGCGATTGCCCAGGTCTTCGGCCACAACTGCGCGAGCGCCTTCGCGCATCTTTTGGGATTCATCCGCGAACTCTTTCATCGCCGATGCGCTCTGACAAAGATTGCCGCCTTTGAAGTTTTCAGCCGACACTTTGACCTTGCCGCTCAAACTGCCGCGCTCGGCATTGGACAAAGAAGTTTTCGGCAATCGCGCGATTCGAGTCAGCAGATCGTCGAATGATTTGGCAATTTCATCTTCGGCTGATGAAAAAGCCGTCGTTCGTCCGGCGCCCGGCCAATTTGGAACGGAAGTAAAAATCATCAATGCGATCAATGCTGTTGCTAAAATCTGGCGTAAATAATTTCGTTTGATTCTGATCGTTTGCATCATGTCCTCCTCGAAATTGTGGGCAGGCGAGCATCCCGCTCAACAGCCAACCCGTTTTCATGCTTTTGCCGGTCTCAACTTTTGACACCGGCAGTTTTATTCGAGTATCGTCCGCCGTGAACACCAACCTCAGCTCGCTTTCGGTTCGCATTCGTTTTTGCTTAGTTCAACCCTTGTGCCAATGGTTTTGGCAGACGGAATCAAGCCCGCAACGAACAGTCGAACCGGTTGATAAAATTGAAGATAGTGAGTTTTTTGAGGACGATTTGATTAGGCCGCAGACAAGAGTGGGACCCGAAAAACACTAACAGTTCTGTTAGTCCGACTAACAACTCCGCTAGACTTAATTGGATTTCAGGCTCGACTGAGGCCGGTAAACGTTTTGAATGAAACGTGGTTCAATCCACATCGCACACAAACATGATTCCCAAGCTTATCGTCATCGCTGGCACATCCGAAGGGCTGACTTACCCGGTCGCCGAAGCCGAAGTGACGATTGGCCGCGAATTGGATAACAGCATTTGTCTGCCTGATCTGTCGGTTTCACGTCGTCATTGTTCAATCAAACGAAAAGGCAATGAGTTTGAGCTTTTCGACCTGGAAAGCCGCAATGCGACCTGCGTCAACGGAATGCCGGTCAAAGAGCATTTGCTGAAATCCGGCGACCGCATTCGCGTCGGCGACACTTTGTTTTTGTTTTTGCTGGAAGAATTGGAAGAGGCCGCCGGAGCAAGTCAGGTGCAGATTGATGAAACTCGTTTGATCGCGAACCAGACGGTTCAGTTAAGGAAAGACGACCTGATTGAATTCGAAACTGCCGAACAAGCCGTCGTCGCGCCGTCGCGTTCGACGCGCGATTTGAACGCTTTGCTGAAAATCAGCCTGGCGGTCAATTCGCTGCACAGTCTGGAATCGTTCGGTCGGCAATTGTTGCCGCTGATTTTTGAAATCATCCCGGCTTCGCGCGGAGCGATTCTGATCGCCGATGAAAACTCGGACGATTTCGCCGCAGTCTTTGGCCGTCATCGCGCAGCCAATCGCAACGAACCGATCCACGTCAGCCGAACTGTCACCGAACGCGCCCTGCGCGAAAACGAAACCATCATCAGCAACGACGTTTTCCAGGATGTAAGTTTTCGCGGCGCGAAAAGTCTGGCCGCCGGTCCGATTCACGCGTTGATGGTCGTTCCGCTGGCCGTTTCGGGAAAAGTTCTTGGAGCGATTTATCTGGACACTCCAGACCCGTCGGTGAACTTCGACGAAGACCATTTGCAATTGATGCAGGCGATTGCCGCCGTGTCGGCGGTGGCGCTGACGAACATCGAACGCGTCAGTCGTCTGGAAAATGAAAACCGCCGTCTGCAAGCGGAAATCGCCATACAGCACGACATGGTCGGCAACAGCCCGCGAATGATCGAGGTTTACCAGTTCATCGGCAAAGCCGCTCCGACCAATTCAACCGTGCTGATTCGCGGCGAAAGCGGAACCGGCAAGGAACTGGCCGCGCGCGCGATTCACTTCAACAGTTTGCGAGCGAACAAACCTTTCGTCGCCATCAACTGCGCCGCGTTGACCGAAACTCTGCTGGAAAGCGAATTGTTCGGTCACGAAAAAGGAGCTTTCACCGGAGCGGTTGCCACCAAGAAAGGCAAGCTGGAAGTGGCCGAGGGCGGGACGGTTTTTCTGGACGAAATCGGCGAAATGGCTATGCAGCTTCAGGCCAAGCTGCTGCGCGTTTTGCAGGGTCACGAATTCGAACGCGTCGGCGGAACCCGCACCATCAAAGCCGACATCAGATTGATCGCTGCGACAAACCGGAATCTGGAACTGGCAATCAAGGACGGCGGTTTCCGCGAAGATTTGTATTACCGGCTGAACGTGCTGCGATTGAACATGCCTCCGTTGCGCGAAAGACGCGAAGATATTTTGCCGCTGGCGATGTTCTTCGCGGCGAAATACGGCCAGCAATGCAATCGTAAAATCAAAGGCATTTCAGCCCAGGCCCAAACCTGTCTGCAAAATTACGAATGGCCGGGAAACGTCCGCGAAATTGAAAACGCCATCGAACGCGCCGTCGTGTTGGGAACAACCGACACAATCCAACTGGAAGATTTGCCGGAAGACGTGATCGAAACCATCTCTTCGCCGCAACCGGCATCCGGCGATGCCACTCGCAATTTTTACGAAGCCGTCAACGAAGCCAAGAAACAACTGATCCTCAACGCCTACGAACAAGCACAGGGCAATTACACCGAAGCGGCCAAGTTGCTGGAAATGCATCCGAACCATCTGCACCGCCTGATCCGCAATCTGGGCATGAAAGCCGAGTTGAAAAAATAGTCCTCCAAATACGTTGCCGTTCATCTGTAGCCTCGCTCACGTTCAAACTCATCGCCAGTTTTTATAATCCGTGCTTCAAACTTATAATCCGGGCAATCCCGAACGAAAGCCCAACAATTATCTGAGGTCGAAGAAAATGCTCAAATCGAATTCATCACTGATTGTCCGTCTGGCACGATGCTGCGTGATTGCGATTGTCTTCACCGCCTTGTCATCATTCGTCACCCTCAATCCGCAATTCGCGCAGGAACAGAAGCAGGAAAAGTCAGAGAAAAAAGATATGTCATTGAGAGACCGAATATTCGAGGGCGAAGTCAACGCTCCGGACTTTCCCGCCGGAATGGAATGGCTGAACACAGAACGCCCGCTGTCGCTGCGCGATCTGCGCGGCAAAATCGTCCTGCTGGATTTCTGGACTTACTGCTGCATCAACTGCA
>CAYRQB010000162.1:0-13105 GCA_964426025.1 uncultured Heliomicrobium sp. | reverse complement strand
TATTGGCAAGATCACGCCTTTCGGTTTGCGAATGTAAATCACCACCAAATATCGTCCTGCCGCAGTCTGCCCATACGCAGCATAGACGTTTTCACCTTTTACTTTGCCTTTGCCCACCTTGCGAATGTGTGGGCTGACCTGAAGAGTTTCTTCAGCTTCTACTGTTGATACACCATGTTTCCTGGCCAGTTTTTCAACAAACTGATCTTTCCAAATAATTTCGGTGATGATCATCGGACTTGCTCAGCCTTCAAAGTATAGGTATTACCGAAAAGACGGGCAATCAGATAACCGGGGCTTACTGTGCCGTCCAGCCGCCATCCACGAACAATGCGCTGCCGGTGACATATCCTGCCGCGTCAGAAGCCAGGAAGACGACGGCTCCGGCAATTTCATGAAGTTCGCCCCAACGTCCAGCAGGAATTCGCGAAACGAAGTCCTGGTATTTGGCCGGATCGTTCAGCAGTTGCCGGTTCATTTCCGTCGCGAACGGCCCGGGGCAGATGGCGTTGACTGTGACGCCTTTTGCCGCCCATTCCAAAGCCAGGGTTTTGGTCAATCCGATGATGGCGGCTTTTGACGAAGCGTATGGCGAACGTCCGGGCAGTGAAATCACAGACATGATCGAACCGAGGTTGATCACTCGTCCCCATCCGCGTTCGGCCATCGCGGGACCGAAGGCTTTCGAGCAAAGAAACGGCCCTTTGACGTTGGCGGCCATGACTGCGTCCCAATCGGCTTCGGTTAAATCCTGAATAGCGCCGCGAATATTGATTCCGGCGTTGTTGACCAGAATGTCTATCGAACCGAAGCCGGATTCGATCTCGGATTTCAATCTTTCGATGTCGGCGGTGACGGTCATATCAGCCTGGAAGGCTGCGGTGCGGCGTCCGGTTGCGACGGCAATTTCCTCGGCGGCTTTCAGGCAATCGCTGAGCGTGCGGCTGGCGATGGCGACATCAGCGCCGGCTTCGGCCAAAGCTTCGGCCATTACACGGCCAAGCCCCTTCGCTCCGCCGGTCACCAAAGCGCGGCGGCCATCAAGTTTGAAAAGATCGAAGACGTTTTTATTCGTGTAATCGTGAAGTTTCATAAGGCAGGTTTCAGATTCCCAGATGGGCCTTGGCGTATTCAGCGCATTTGCGAATGTTGTCGTTTTCAACGGCCAGCGCCTGTTCGTTGTTCAGTCCGCTGATGCGCGGCAATGGTTTCGTCCAGGCTTTTGACAGAACGCCTCGCTCGAATTTTTGTATCCGGGCGTCATCGCGTTGCGGGTAAGTCGCCCAATACTTGTCTGTTTTGTAAGGCACTTTCAACGGATCGCGCGTAATCATTTCCAGACATAAAGGAATGTCGCGCCGAACTTTTCTGAGAACCTTGACTATTTGTTTTAACGGCGTCGAACCTTCGCCAAGGGGGACTTCGGAAAGCTCGAAACCGTCTTCGCAGGCTTTAACCGCCATGTCTTTCAAATGAGTGGTGACAACGTATGGAGCCAGTTTGCGCACGAATTCCAGCGAATCTTCCAACAGCGCGACGTTATTGCCGAAATCCACGCAAGCGCCGAGATAAGGGCTGCTGACGGATTTCAAAATTTCCACCTGCTCGTCGGCCAACCAGTCCTTGTGATTTTCGACGCCAACTCGCAGCTTGTATTTTTTCAGCATAGGCTCGGCCTTCGTCAGCGCTCGTTTCCAATGATCGGCAAAATCCTGCCACTGTTTCATCGTGGAAAAGGTTTCATAACGGCGACCGCTCAGACAAGCCATTCGCAATCGTTCGACGCCAAGCTGATTGGCAACCGATGCCACATTGGCAAAAGCGTCTTCGCTTTCCAACGCTCTGGCGCTGATTCCCAGTTCCAAAAACATCTCGCGGCTTTCCAACAATGCGCGGACGCTTTTCAGGTAATCGGAATCGTCTTCGGCAAGCTGGTCGAATCCCATCTGCACTCCGCCGGCGCCAAACGAATAACATAGCTCTATGAAATCATCGGCGGGCAAAGCGGGTTTTTTGGCGGGATTATTTTGCGCAGCCTGCCGGATTCTGAGCGGAACGGACGTCCAGGCTATGCCGAATGAGTTTCGAGACGATTTGGCGGTAACGTCCGCAGAAGCAGCCGCAATCATTGTGGCCGACGCCGAAAGCAGAAACTCGCGACGGTTGATGCCCTTTTTTGTCATTTCAGTCTCCGAATATTTTTTTGATTGTTGCCAGCGAACCATACAGCTAAGTGTCCTGATTCACCAGCCAACTTAATTCTCTTGAGCAGGGATCACTCTGATAATACAAGACGGCACTTCATAGAGTTTCAGTTGCGCATTGTATCCGCTTGGCCAAACTCGTCCAAGAAAGACGGCCTATTTCCAAAAATAACGACTTCATTATTTGCCTCGCATTACTTTTTTTGGCCGGAGGAGGACAAACAACTAATTTTTTAATTGACAGTCGCAGAAAGCGGGACTACCCTTCAGATGAATTCTTTAGTAGTTCAATCGCAAAAACAAATCAGGCGTGAAAACAAATCAGAAAGAGAGGTGAAGCCGTGGCTCGCAGAAAATCGCCCACGCTGACGGAAGTCGAGTTGGAGTTGATGGACGTGCTTTGGGACAAAGGGCAGGCGACAGTGGCCGAAATTGTCGAAGCCTTGCCGGAAGAGCGATTGGCATACAGTTCCGTGCTGACGATGATGCGAATATTGGAACAGAAAGGTTACGTCGAACACGAGAAGGAGGGACGAGCCTTCATTTATCGCCCGCTGGTTGATCGTCAGCAGGCTCAGAAAACCGTCATCGGCTATTTGCTGAAACGATTCTTCAACAATTCGCCGGAACTGTTGGTAGTCAATTTGCTGGATCACGAAGACGTCGGACCCGCCGAAGTCAAACGACTCAAACGCATGATCGAAGAGACATAAGGTAAGACCACGAGGAGGACGAAATGAGCGCGTTGAATCTGCTGCTGGAAAATCTGGATCCGCTGGCGCAACTGCTGCTTCAGGCCTTGTTCAAAACTTTGTGGCAGGGATTGTTGATTGCCGCTCTGGCCTGGATGTCGTTGAAAATTTTCAAAGGCGCGAGCGCGACGACTCGGCACGCTGTGTGGTTGGTCAGTTTGCTGGTCATCGGAGCATTGCCCTTTGTGGCCATTGCCACGAAAAGAACCGTCGCGAATCAGGCTTACTCCGTTCAACCCATCGGCCAGACGGAGACAATGAATCCTGCTTCGCTTCCGCCGGTTGCAACTACACAAATCGGTTTTGTTGAAAAAAGTCTGACACGGCAAGTTCCGACTTATTTGCCGCGCAATTACGACCGCGCGGCGCAGATTGATCAGTCTGCGCGGCTTGTCACGCTTGACGAATCGGCGCGCGTTGCTCCGGTTGTGGTGTCGCTGCCCATGCCTGTGGTTGAAAAAAGCTTCTGGCGGCGGGCGGCGGATTGGTTGATGAACAGCCGCTGGATGCTGGCTCTGGCTGTGGCCTGGATGATTGTCGCCTTGCTGATGTTCAGCCGAATAGCAGGCAGTTATCAATCTTTGTACCGGTTGCGCCGCTCGCTTAATCCGGCGCCGGCTGAGCAACAGGAACGTGCTGTTTATTTGGCCGATCTGTTCGGCATTCGCCGTCGAGTCGTGCTTTTCACATCCGAGCGCGTGACGATGCCGATGACCGTCGGTTCGTTCAAACCGTTGATAGTTCTGCCGCCGGATTTGGCGCGGACGCTTTCAAACACCGAATTTGACAGCGTGGTGGCGCACGAACTGGCGCACATCAAACGCTGGGATTATCTGACCAATCTCCTGCAACGGCTGGTTCAGGCATTTCTTTTCTTCCATCCGGCAGTCTGGTTGATCGGTCGTCAATTGATGATCGAGCGCGAACTGGCCTGCGACGATTGGGCTGTGAAGATGTGCGAACCTCGCCGATACGCAAGCTGTCTGACACGGCTTGTTGAATTGCTTGGCGACAGCCGCCCGTTGGCCGCCGCCGCCGGAATACTATTCGGAAAACACGTTATCTCAAGGAGGGTAGAAATGATTCTCAACCGAAACCGCAACGCGACGACCGCCGTATCGAAACCGGCGGTGGTTTATGTGATTGGATTGGCTGCGTTGCTCATCGCGGCGTGCAGCATGCTGTCGCCGGTCGTTGCCGTGCCGCTTGGCCAACAGAAAGCCAAACAACAGAAGAAAGAAACAAAGGCGACGACGCCTGCGCCCGCAACCGGACAAAATGTTCCATTGCCTCCGTTGCCGCCGGAAGCCCCGTTCGATTTTGATTTGCCTGAAATCGCAGAGTTCATGGAAGTCCCTTTTCCGCCGGATGCGCCGGAAGCCGCTTTGGCCGGAGAAGCTGAAGCTTTTGCCCTGTTGCAGTTGCAAACTCCTCCCGCTCCGCCCGCTCCGCCGGTTGCCTGGGGACAGGGAATCGGCGTCGCTCCCGAACCGTGGCCTGCGCCGCTGGTTGAGTATTACAGCTTCGCCGGACAGGACAACAAGAACAGGACTCCTGTCATCCCCGAAGCCGAATTGCTGAGCTTGCTGATTGACATTGTCAAACGCGACGCCGACCCGAAAGTCCGCGCCGAAGCTTTGCAGGGCATTTACCGCATGCGCAGCGATGCCGCCAACGACGCTCTGTTGCAACTTTATGATTCAACCACCGATGCCAAAACCAAAGGCGAAATCATCGCTTATATGATTCGCCGCAACGGCGACAACGCCAAAGCCATTGCCAAGCTGACTCAGATTGCCAAAACCGAAAGCAACGAAGACCTGCGCAATCGCGCGATCCGTTACCTGGGCGCGGTCAAAGGCGACGAGGGCGCAAACAATCTGATTTCAATTTACGACGGCCTGCAGGATCAGAAGATGAAGCAATACGTCATTCGCTCGCTGGCTTACAACAAGAGTCCAAAGGCGATTGAAAAACTGAAACAGATTGCCAAGAACGATTCCGATCCGGTGATTCGCTCAGCGGCGATCCGCAGCCTTTACAGCGTTGACAGCCGCCTTTACCTGGAAACCGTTCCGTCCGGCGGGCGCATCGGTTTGATTGAAGGCGAAGTATTCGATCGTTTGCGCGAACAGATGGGGAATTTACGTCTGGAAGGTTTGGAAAATTTCCGCCTGGAAGGTCTGGACAAACTCCGTCTGGAAATGTTGCCGAACGATCTGCGCATTGAAATTCCGAAACTGGAATTGCGTTTGAAAGAACTGCAAGACCGGCTCAGGAACGAGCGGGATTTGAATTTGCTTTCTCCGGTTGAAAAGGAACTGCGTTCGCATCTCGTAAAAGTCCAGGCTCAATTGGAAAGGATGAGTTCGCAATACACGGCAACGCATCCGACCATGGTCGAAACTCGCACTCTGCAACGCGCGTTGGAAAGACAGTTGAATCAGGTTCGGTCGTTGCGAACGCCGACCAAAACCCTTGTCAGCCCGACTTATAGAGTTGCGCCTTCGCCTAAGGCTCAACCGGCGCAAACCGGATCGGTTGCTGTCATACGGTAGATTTACTAACTCGCTCATCCAATCTGAAAGTGCTTTAGCGCTCACGCGCAGGCGCGGCCACAACCGTGCTTACGCCTCTGAGCGCATTCTTTTGCCTCAAGATTAGCGGGCGAGACGCCCGCGCTCCCAGAGGAGGAACTATGTCTCGCAAAGTTTTATTGATTGTCTCGGTGCTGGCGTTTCTGCTGAGCTTCGCCGCCACGTATGCGCAGGACAAACCGAAACGCACTTACACCAAAGCCGAATTCGTCAATGTGGACGGCAGCAACCTCACGGACAAAATCGAACGCGCTTTTCGCCAGTTCAAATCGTCCGGACAAGGTGATTCGGTCTGGATCGCATATCACTTCCCCGCCCGCGAAGGTTCGTACATCGGCCCCTTCGCCGGGACGGTGTATTACGACGACGGCATCCGGCTGGAACGCAAGGACGACGTGACACAAGCCGCCGTGTTTCTATTGACCGACGCCAGCGGATCGTCGCCCAACGTCAAACGCGTCAAAACCATCAGCTTGAAAGAAGACTTCGTCTTTGAAGATCGCATGGTCTATTGGCTGGGCAATGCCGATGCCAATCAGAGCCTGACTCAATTGACGAATCTGATGCGGGCGGGCAACGAAAGCAAGGAACTGGCGCGCGGAGTTATGCGCGCGATTAGTTGCCACGACAACCCGCGCGCTATTTCGATACTGAAGGATTTTGCCAGGCAAAGTTCAAACCTTGATTTGCAACGTTCGGCGGTTTCTTACCTGTCGCGAATCAAAACCGGCGAAAGCGTTGACGTGCTGATTTCACTTTATGACGAAGCGCAGGCCGATTCGTTGAAAGAAGAAATCATCACCGGGTTGTCGCGGTCAAAGGACCGCAAAGCCGCCGACAAACTGCTGAAGATCGCTCAAAACGACTCCGATCCGAAAATGCGCCAGCGAGCAATCCGCCGCATCTCGACTGCCAACAGTTCCGGCATCTGGATCAACTGAAAATTTGCCTGGAGTCCAAGCGTCAAAACAATGACATTAAAATAGTGGAACAATCTGCCAAAGATTGTTCCACTTGTGCTTAATCTGGCAATCTTCGCTTGTCGCGCCTACAATCGTTTCGCCTGCCTGAGAAAAACTGCTGGCTGAAAAATCATGAGCGAAGAGTTGATGCGATTATCAAAACTGATGGCTCAACGCGGCATGTGTTCCCGCCGCGAAGCCGATGCCTTCATCGAACAGGGATTGGTCATCGTTGACGGCCAGGTCGTCAATCAACTCGGCACAAAAGTTTCGCCCACAGCCGAAATCAAACTCGCGGCCAAAGCCAGCCAGCAACAAAACAAACTCGTCACCATCGTTCTGAACAAACCGATTGGATATGTTTCGGCTCAGGCCGAAGACGGATACGAACCGGCCATCGTCCTGCTGACTCGCGAAAATCAATTCGGCGAATCGAAACTGAAATTGCGACCGGATCATTTGAAAGGCCTGGCTGTCGCAGGTCGGCTGGATATTGATTCGCAGGGGTTGCTGCTTTTCACTCAGGACGGACGCATAGCCAAAAAAATCATCGGCGATCAAGGCAAGGTTGAGAAGGAGTACATTGTTCGTGTGGCCGGCTTTCTTCCCGACGACAAGTTGCGATTGTTGCGTCACGGATTGTCGCTGGACGGCAAACCGCTAAAACCCGCCAAAATCGAATGGATAAATCAAGATCAATTGCGCTTCGTTTTGACCGAAGGCAAGAAGCGACAGATTCGCCGAATGTGCGAAGCCGTGGGTTTGCGAATTCTGGGATTGAAGCGCGTGCGAATCGGCAGGATCAAGCTCGGTAATTTGCCAGAAGGCAAGTGGCGATTTCTGGAACCGGACGAGAGGGTTGATTAGGCGTAGCTTTTTGAGAAAAGGATTTTCACGCGAAGCCGCAAAGACGCCAGGAAGAAAAGATTTGAACGTAGCTTCTTTGAAAGAGCTTTTTCCTTGAACCACTTCAGTGCTTTGCGACTTGGCGACTTGGCGTGAAACTCAATATTCACGGTGTCAGTAATATCTTCACAACACGAAGCCGCCGGCAAAGTTTCAAGAACTTCATCGGCGGCTTTCGCGTCTCGCAGGTTGAAGAGAAAAACCTGTTACTTCGATTTGTCCGCCACCATTTGCCTGATGCGCGCGACGGCTTCCTGCAAAGCCTCCATCGAATTGGCATAAGACAAACGGATGTAGCCTTCGGCTCCGAAAGCTGATCCGGCGGTTCCGACCACGCCGTATTTGTGCAGCAGTTCATCCGCTGCTTTTTTGGAAGTGGCGAAGCCGCAGTTTCGCATCAGGCCTTTGATGTTCGGGAAAGCGTAAAACGCGCCTTCGGGCTGGCTGCATTCTATGCCGTGGATTTCATTCAGCGCGGGAACGAACCATTCGGCTCGGCGGCGGTATTCGGCCAGCATTTCCGCGACCGGCTGTTGCGATTCGGTCAGCGCGGCGATGGCGGCTTTCTGAGCTATCGAAGCGGCCATTGTCGCCGACTGGCTTTGAATCTTCAGAACTTCCCTCACCCATTCTGTCGGCCCCAGCGTGAAACCTACGCGCCAACCGGTCATCGCGTAAGTTTTCGACAGCGAACCGGCGATCAAAACTCGCGAGCGCAATTCGGGCGGCAATGCAGCGGCTGAATTGACGCGATGCGGCGGATAAACGAATTGCAGATAACATTCGTCGGAAATCACCCACAGCCCGCGTTCGACGCAAAGCTCGACGATCTTTTTGAACTCCGCCGGATCAATCACGCGTCCGGTCGGATTCGACGGCGAATTGATTATGATCAGTTTCGATTTTGGCGTGATGGCCGATTTGACCATCTCGGCGGTCAGATGAAAATCCGTCGCTTCCGTATCAATGAAAACCTTGCGGCCTTCGGCGAAGTTGACGATTTCAGGAAAGGAAACCCAACACGGTTTTTCCAGCAACACGTCATCGCCGGGATTTATCAGCGACATGACCGCGCTGAAGATTGCCTGTTTTCCGCCGACCGTCACGCAACATTGCTCCGGCGCGTAATCCGAACCGAAGTTGGAATTTGTGTAATCGCAAATCGCCTGGCGCAACGGCAAGATTCCGGTGGTCGAAGTGTATTTGGTGAAGTTTTCGTCCAGCGCGCGTTTGGCGGCGTCCTTGATGTGTTCAGGCGTGGGAAAGTCAGGTTCGCCAACGCCGAGGTCTATGACTGTGACGCCCTGAGCGCGCAATTTGTCGGCAGCCATCACCACTGCTGCCGTGGAAGACAGATGCGTGTTGAGCGCACGATTGGAAGCCGGAAATGTAGAAGCGTGTGTTGCTGTTGTACTCATTATTATTTTGGGCGCTACTGGTAATTCAATTGATAAACAGCCTGGTGAAAGAAGAACAGCAAAATCGAAATTAGTCATTAACCATCAGCCATTAACTATTAACAGGCAGGAGGAAGCCTTTTTACCCTGACCGATAATGGCTAATGGTTAGCGCTTAATGGTTAATTTCTCTCCTTACCCATAGAAATAACTTTAGCGCTTTATTTTGAAAAGCGGCGCTGCTGCTTCATTCGTTCAATAACCAGATCGGGGACCAACCCTTCAATCGAACCGCCCAGGTTGAAAACTTCCTTGATCAAACTGGAACTGACGTAGCTGTTATCTTCAGACGCCACCAACAGCACGGTTTCGACATCAGGGTTCAGCCTTCGGTTCATCAATATCATCGGCAATTCGTATTCGTAATCTTTGAACGAACGAACTCCGCGAATGATGGCGCTGACCTGGCGCTGGCGGCAATATTCGACCAGCAAGCCTTCGAAGGTTTCGACCGTGACTTTAGGAAATTGCGGCTTCAGGACTTCGTTCAGAATCTCTACGCGTTCGGGCACTGTGAACATTGGATTTTTGCCGGGATTGATCAGCAGCGCGACTATCACTTCGTCAAACAAACGGCAGGCGCGCGCAATGATGTCCACGTGACCATTGGTCAGCGGATCGAATGTGCCCGGATAAATCGCGCGTCTCATTACTGAAGACTCCTTTCAGTCAATTGCCTGAACCGGATGGTAGCACGGCGGTTATTGATGGCCAAAAGTTGGATCAAAGGACTTCTTTGACGAGTGGCTGAAGCTGCGGTTTGGAATCTTCGATCCGGTAAGCTGACAACACCCTTGCCTGCATCGCTTCGAGTTTGGATTCGTCATTGAAGTGTGCCGTGACCAGCGGATCGCCCGCTTTCACTTCGTCGCCGAGTTTGGCGTGGATGTGCAGGCCGACCGAGTAATCAATCTTGTCTTCCAACCACCGACGCCCTCCTCCCCAATCCATGACAATGCGGCCAATTTCGTCGGTTTCGATTCCGGCCACGAAACCGGAACGAGTTGCCGCGATGATGTGTTGTTTGGTTGCTTGAGGCAGCAGCTTCGGATCATCGCAAACTCGCGAGTCGCCGCCCTGAGCTTCGATGACGGCGCGAAATTTTTCCAGAGCTTTGCCTGAGGTGACGGCTTCGCGCGAAAGCCGTCGAGCTTTTTCCAGATCGGTTTCAACGCCCCCGACTGCGATCATCTGAGCTGCCAGTTCGATATTCAGTTCGGCGAAATCGTCGTCCAGATTGCCTTGCAGGCATTCGATGGCTTCGAAGGTTTCGACGGCGTTTCCCACCCAACAGCCAAGCGGCTGATTCATATCTGTGATCAAGGCTGTGACTCGTTTGCCCATCCGACGGCCAATTGCAACCAAAGCTTCGGCCAGTTTTCGAGAATCTTCGAACTTGCGCATGAACGCGCCGTTGCCGGTTTTGACATCCAGCACCAAACCGTCAATGCCTTCGGCCAGTTTTTTGGACATGATCGAACCGCAGATGAATGGGATGAAAGGAACGGTCGCCGTCAGGTCGCGCAGCGCGTAAAGTTTGCGGTCGGCGGGAGCAATTTCTTTCGTCTGGCCGATCAGCGACAGACCGCATCGAGCCAGCACCTCCCCGAATTCCGCCAGCGAAAGGTTGGTTCGGAAACCGGGAATGGCTTCCAGTTTGTCCAGCGTGCCTCCGGTGTGAGCCAACGCGCGGCCTGAAATCATCGGCACGGCCACGCCGCAGGCCGCTGCAATCGGAGCAATGACCAGCGAAGTTTTGTCGCCGACTCCGCCCGTGGAATGTTTGTCAACTTTCGGCAAATGAACGTGATCGTGCGTCAGCACGTCGCCGGAATAAAGCATCTCTTCGACCAGCGCCACGGTTTCGGCATCGGTCATTCCGCGCAGGAATGCGGCCATCAACCATGCAGCCATCTGGTAATCGGGAATTTCATCGCGCGTGTAACCGCGAATCAAAAAAGCGATTTCGTCCCGCGTCAACTCTTTGCCGTCGCGTTTCTTTTCAATCAAATCCTGTGGTCGCATAAAAATCAGTTTTTGGTTTTCAACTCTTCGATCAAATCCGGAAGTTCAACTATGCGTGGAATACGTATGAAATCCTTGCCAGTCAATTCTTCTTCGGGCACAGATTCGTGCGCCCAGGTGTTTTCGTAGGGGATATAAACCGCTCGTCCGCCGATTTCCAGCACGGGCAGAATGTCGGATTTCAGCGAATTACCGATCATGACGAATCGTTCGGGGTTGATCCGGTGTTTGGCTGTGACCGATTGATAAGTTTCGGCTGTTTTGGCGCGGACGATTTCGATTTTGCTGAAACGTCCGGCCAAACCGGAGCGAATGATTTTGGCTTCCTGTTCAAACAGATCGCCTTTGGTGATCAGCATCAGATCGTGATCGGCGGAAAGCCTGTCGAGTGTTTCCGCCACTCCTTCCAACAACACGACCGGCGCTCTGACCATTTCGCGCGTGATTTCGATCATCTGACCGATTTCCGTTCCGCTGATCTGGCCTTCGGTCAATTCAATCGCAGTTTCGATCATTGACAGCGTGAAGCCTTTGAAACCGTAACCGTAATGTTCGATGTTGCGAACTTCGGTTTCAAACATACGCTGTTCGATCCATTCGGAGTCGTGATACCGCGCCAGAATTTCTACGATGCGGCTTTGCGTGTCGCGATAAATATTTTCGTTGTGCCACAAGGTGTCGTCGGCATCGAAAGCTAATACTTCAATTTGCTTCGGCATAACTTTTCACTTCATTACTTCACTTCGATCTTCGCCAGATAGATCGAAGTCCTGCCTTCGTGCGAACTGTAATAACTCATCCACAGTTTGCCGTCGTGCCAGACGAATCCGGGATAACTGTTGTCGCCGCCGCTGGGCAGAACAACGATGTCGGTCATTTTGCCTGAAGCCAGATCGAGCAGGCCAACGCCGGTTTTGCGCTCGCGGTCGCGATAAAGCCTTCCGCCCAGAATCAAGCCTTTGTCCTTCAGTTTCAAAACAGCCGGGCCGCCGATCTGATTGCTCCATTCTTCCGGCATCAATTGCTTCGTCGTCCAATTGGCGAACGGAGCGCGAGCCTGAGCAATCGTCGCGTTCGGTTCGCTGTCAACCGAACGGAAGATGACCGTCAACGTGCCATTGTCGTCAAACAGCATCGCGGCTTCATTCATTCCTTCGAAGTTTTGCGAAAGCTTTTCGTAATGAATGCCGTCGCGACTGCGAGCGATGACGGCAAACATGCGACGACGATTCTGAGGCGTATTCGTATCCCACGAATATGCCGCGCCGTATGCTGTGCCTTTGTGCCAGATGACTCGCCACAACCAGGTGTGAGCGTCGAAGCCTACGACTTTTTCCAGCTTGCTCCATTGTTTGCCGTCTTTTGAAAAACTGACGAAGGAATAAAAGTCGCTTTGCGGATTTCTGGAAGGATCGGCTGCGCCGCAAACCAGCATCAGCCGGTCTTTTGGCGCGATGGAAAGTTTGGCGTCGCGCAAATCTCTGCCGGGCAATTCGATCAATGCTGCGGATTCCCATGCTTCGCCGTCGGCTGATGTCAGCACGCGCAGCTTGCCTTCGCCGTCGGCGTGGCCTTTGCCTTCGCGAAAGATGCAGAACCAGCGATTGCCGAAGCGAATCAAATCTGTGAAAGCATTGTGTTCGCCTTTGTCCCAGATTTTTTTGACAGAAAGCAGTTTTAAGGCGGAAGGAGTTTGTGTGGATTGTTTCTCGCCGCCGAGGCGCAGAGGACGCCGAACCAGCGCAGAGTTTTTCTTCCGCGAAACCTCTGCGCTCTCTGCGGCTCGGCGGTGAAATAAAGTATTGCTGGCGACCATTTGAAAGCAAACCAGAAAAATCAAAAACAAGATTCGCATGTTCATTCGCTTCTGAAAATTAAGGCGACTGCCTGGGCGGCGATTGCTTCGCCGCGCCCGATGGCGTCCAGGCCTTCGTTGGTTTTGGCTTTGATGTTGAGTTGAGACGGATCAATCTTCATCGTTTCGGCCAGTCGAACTTTCATCGCCGGAATGTGCGGCATCATCTTCGGGCGTTCGGCCAGAATCGTGGCGTCAACGTTGGCAATGACGTAACCGGCGTCAGCCAGCAATTCGCAAACGTGCCGCAGAAAAACCATGCTGTCGGCGTCTTTCCATCTGGCGTCTTTGTCGGAAAAGTGCGAGCCGATGTCGCCCAGACCTGCCGCGCCGAGCAAGGCGTCCGT
>CAYRQB010000161.1:0-13119 GCA_964426025.1 uncultured Heliomicrobium sp. | reverse complement strand
CCCGAACGAATCGGAAGTGGCGATTCAACCCTGGCAGGAAGTGCCCGGCGGATTGTTGACCAACACGAACGTCGCTTCGGCGACTGTCAATGGACGGTTGGTTTTGTGCGCGTTGGGACAGGATCGCAGGATTTATCTGAACGAACTGGCTCCGGGCGGACGGTATTGGAGCGGATGGTATGTCATTCCGGGCGGAGGCAGCACTGACGCCACTCCGACCGTTGTTTCGTTTCAGGATGAACTGTACGTCTTCATCAAGGGACTGACTTCAAAGCGAATTTTGCTGAAAGCCCGTTCGCTCAATGGCGATTGGACTCCGTGGGGCGAAGTTCCTGGCGCTGGCCGGACTGACGCTTCGATTACAGCCGTGGCGACCGACGGACAGCTTTACGTGTTCATCAAAGGCGACGGCGACGGTTATCCGTATGTCAACGTCGCCAGCGAAACCGGAACCTGGAGCGGATGGCAATTGCTGCCGAATTCAGGCATCACCGACACAGCCATCGCGACGACGGCTGTAGGCTATCGCGTTTTCCTTTTCGGCTAGGGAATTGATAACCCGCAGATTTTCGTGCGCACTACTTTGTGAGACGGCGGTTATGAAAACTCGCTCAAAACGCGTGCTGCCGTCTGCGGATCATCCAGAAAGTCGGCGGCGGAAAGCAGACGATGGCAGCGGGCGTTGGCTGCCAGTTCGTTAAGCCATTGCCATTGTTTGGCGGTGTGATCGCGCCAGAGTTGAAAGTACATGCTTTGTTCGGCCAATCGCAGCAAAGCCTGGCTGGGAGAAAGCGCTTCGACGCTGCTTGATCCTTCGTTGACAATTTGCGGCAAAACAATGTGATCAATTTTCCTGAATCTGGTTTCGGCAAGTTCGCGCGTTTTGAAAAACTCCAGACCGCCAACGCAGGTTCGATCAAGATATTGATGATGGCGAGTGATTCCGGCAAGCGATGGCCAGCGGTTGAGCAGTTCGTCTGCGATGTGGAAATACTTTTTGAGCGGCGTCAGCCAGGCAGATTCATCGTCTTTGCCAACCAGCAGCGAATCGTCCGACACCGGACGCCATCCCGCCAAACCAAGCGCCGTCGTCAAAGTCGTCTTCCCAGCCCTTTGCGATCCGCAAATCAACCACAGTTCATCTTTCGGCGAAACGATTGCAGCGGCGTGCAAGTGATACAAACTTCGCGTGCGCAGCATCAGCAGCAGCGCAAACAGCGCGTAGGTGTTTGCCAGAATGTGCGGATATTCCATTGCCTGCGGGCTGACCAGACCAATGACCTCTCCTCGCTCGATGTCCACGCGAAATGCCGCCACACCCAGATAAAAGTAAAACCGTTCCCTGCTCTGCTCAATTGCGGATTCCTGTTGCTCGGTCAATCTTTCGACCCACATCGAGACGACGCCGGTTTGAGAAAACAGTTCTGCTGAAGGCGGGATTAAAATTTCGCGCGACGGCAAATTGTCGCGCATCTTCAGTTCGATTTTGAGTGTGAGTCGGCTGTCAGCCGACGAAGCCGCCAAAGTTGGCAGCGATTCGGTTGAATGGAATGTGCGTGGTTCGTAATAGCGGAAGTAATCGGCAAAGAGGCGAATCAGGCGCGGTGAGCGTGCTGAAATAAGAACCGGGCAACCGCAAATCGCCAGCGTCAGGGCAGGCATAACTTGATTGCAGATAGCGAACGGCGGATTGCGGATTGCCTGGTAAATCGCAATCCGCAATCCGAAATCCGAAATTATCTTAGCCCGGACCGCCGATGGCTGCCGTTGCAATTGTCGAAGAACCGGACAAGGTGACTTGCGTCAGCGAATTTGAAAGTTTGAGTTGAGGAGGCTCGTAAGCCGGCAACTCGCCGTTGGTCGCCGCCAAAGCTTTATTCGCCACTGTCACATCGAACTCCGATTCGAAGACCAGGCCGTTGCCTTCCAGTTCATCCAGAAATGCGCGCGTGTCCAACTCCGCCAGATCGGTGTTGATGGTGAACGCTTTGGCAAGCGCAGCGGTCAGGCTTTCGGCGGTGTTGGCCGAACCTGAACGCATCTGTTTCCACAAGAAAACCGCTGCGGCGTTAAGGGTGTAATAATGAAGGTTCTCAAGATCGAGAATGATTCCTTCCTGATTGTCGAGCAGTTCGGTGAATGAAGCCTGCTCCTTTGTGACTATTGTCGGGGTGCTGGTCTGCATCTGCATGGGAATTTTCCTTGCGTCCTTTCCAAAAACTGGGTTGCCAGGACTTGTAAAAAGTCGCCCGTCAAAATCACTGCCATCCTGGAATGACATTGGTTTGCCGCTCAGCCTCGCTGGTCAGCGCGCGAGCTTTGACGGGGGCGCAAGCCCTGAAATAAGCCATCTACTGGCGCGATGGAGCGCCCAGACGAACCGGTTCCGCCACAAAGACCGCGCCATCATCCAATCCGGCATTGAATGTCAAACGCGTAACTGATCGCGTGCCGACATTCATCAGGTAAAGTTCGGCGTCGCCGTCCCGCGTCGAAGTGAACAGCATACGGTCGCCGCGAGCCGAAAGCGAACCATTGAAATCGTTGCTGCCGGTCAGAACGCTGTAGCTGCCAGTGTCGGCGCTGGCCAATGCGATGCCGCTGGCATCATCGGCAGTAGCGGTGGTGTTGAAAATAATCTGTTTGCCATCGCTGCTCCAACTCAGCCCGCCCGTAACTTTGGCCTTGCTGGTTAATTGGCGCAACTCGCCGGTCGCTTTGTTATGCAACCAGATGTCGTATTCTCCGCCGCGATTGGAAACAAACGCAATACGGTTGCCATCCGGCGAAATCGCCGGACCGAAATCGTTGAACTGTTCGTTTGCCGGAACGACAATGCGACGTCCGCCGCCGCCTGCATACATCAACTCGATGCCGTCAACGGAAACGAAAGCGATTGTCCCGCCATCGCTGCTCAGAGTTGTGCCGGTTTCGTCGCCGGTGTTGACCGTCAGACGAGTCAAGCCGGTCAACGTCGGACGGCGAGTGCGCCACGCCGAACCCAATTGCCCGCTGAATATTTCGTAATTGCTGCCTTCGCGCGAAGCGAAGACGATTGAGCGGTTGGATGAAACGGCGGGAGTCAGATGCCCTCGCCCCGAATTGGTGAGTTGGCTGACCTGGCGCGTGGTCAAATCAATCAGATAAAGCTCTGCGGCTCCGTTGCGCTGCGAAACAAATACTGCGTAAGTTTCATCGCGCCCGCTACCCTGCGCCATCGCCACTGTGAAAACGACGAGCGAGAAGAGCAGGACGGCGATTCCGCTAGCGGCGCGAGCCATAATCCCTCTTGCCTTCATAGATACCTTCATAAAATCACTGCCTCCGAATATTTTGGCAATTATTGCATCCGTGGTAGCTGACAAACTGTCGGCATTCCCAAATATAGATGTTTGGCTTGCCAGCGTCAGGCTTCGAAAGCATTGAAGCCTGACGCTGACCTTTTCCGCACGCTTAGCGAATTCGGCGGATCGCGTTGTTCTTCGAATCTGCGAAGATAATCGCTCCGGTAGGAGCAACGGTGATGGTGACATTCGAGCGAACGTTAACCGCCGTGCCCACCGTCGCGACGTTGAAGTCATCAGCGATCAATCGCAATTCCGAATTGGCCGCCGGGCCTCCGTCGCCGGAGTAACCTTCATTGCCACCCGCGAAGACTGTGGCCGTGCCGGTCGTACCGCTGATGGTAATGCGCAGAATCTTGTGATCGCCTTTGTTGAATTCCGACGGGCCGGCATTGGTCACATACAGCGCACCGTCAGGGCCTTCGGCGACATCGCGCGGATTCTTCAGCAATGATCCGGTTCCGCCGCTCAGGATCGTGTCAAAGCATCCTGTCGCGTTGGTGGCGCATTGGCCTGAAGCTTTCTCGCGCAGAATCGCGCTGTTGCCAAGATTGGTGTTGCTGGTCTTCCTTCCGGCGTTGGCGACTAGCAATCTGCCAGTCGAATCGAATGACAAGCCGACGAAAGCGTCATTAACGCCGCCGGTCAGAATCGTCGAAACGGCTCCGGTCTGACGATTGACGCGACGGATTCGCGCAGCGGCAGCCGAACCGGTCTGTTGTCCGGCATCGGCGATATAAATATCACCGGTCGTCGGATGAACCGCCACGTCCGTCACGCCCAACAACCTAGCGCCCAGCGGATTCGCGCCATCGCCGACGTTACTCGGATCGGTGCTGCCGCCTACGACGGTGGCGATATTGCCCGGAGGAACTGTGATCGCGGCAGCGCCGGAATACAGCACCACCGGACTGCTGGTCGTGTTGATGAAGCGAACCAGTCCGGTACGTCTGCTGATGGATTGAATCGAAGCGCCCTTCTTGGCATCGGCGATGAATATTCCCTGAGCGGTAACTGCCAGGCCCTGCGGCGTGTCAAAGCCTGCCTGATTGACGGGGACGCCATCGGTCGAACCTGAACCGACGTCTTTATTGACAGTCACAACAGTTCCGGGCTGGACTACCTGCTCGGCTGATGTGCCTGCAAATATCGTTACTGGAGTGATGCTGCAATTGACGAAGCGCAACCGGCTGACCAGCGTGTCAGTGATCCAAAGATTGCCATTGGCATCAACGCCAACACCGCTGGGAGTATTGAATGCGCCGCTCGAAGCCAGACCGCCATCGAACGGTGAAGTCAAACCTGTTCCGGCAACTGTATTGACAGTGTTTCCGGGAATGACCAATCCGGCTACTTCAACATCATTTGCAGTCAGGTTGAGGTAACGAATGCGGCCTTTGGAAATGCTTCCCTGATCCATCACGAACAGGCCTTTGCTGTCAGCCGCTATGGCCGCCAGCGGGGGCTGTCCGGTGCTGCCGATCATATTGAACGTGGCTTCGGTGATTGAACCGCCATCGCCGCAATTCGACGAAGAATAATCGCAGGCGATGTCAATGACTCCGGCAACAGTGGAGAAGTTACCCGGGGAATCAATGCGCGCGATGTCCTGCGTATTGCCGTTGGCAAAGTGCAGTTTGCCGTTGAAGAAGGTCATGCCCGTGCTGAACGGGTTCTTGTTGTAAGGCGTGGCGCTCGGATCGTTTCGCGGGGGGAATTGAGCCATCAATGTCGCCGCCCCTGCCGCGTCAACCCTGATAATTCGACCGTGTCCGGTATCCGAAATATACAGATTGCCCTGCGGGTCGAAAGTGATCGCTCGCGGCTGTAGCAACGGCGTGCTTGTTGCTGCTCCTGCTGCAAACGTGTCTTCCGGTTTGGTCACCGCACCGTTGCCGGCAACCGTTGTCGCATTGCCACCTGCAGCAGCAACTTTGAAGACTTTGTTATTGCCTGCCGTGGCGTCGCCAACGTAAAGCTCTCCGGTGGTCGGATGAACAGCCAAGCCATTCAGGTTCGACCCGAAATCGGGGCTGGTGGAAAATGTTCCAACCCTGCCCGAGCCTATACTCTGACCGTTGTACATCTTCGTATTGGCGGAGGCGTTAAACACGCGAATGATTGCCGCGCCGGAATCAGTAAAGTAAACGGATTCTCCATCATTGCTGACGGCCAAACCGCTGACGCTGCCGGGATCGGCATTGCGTCCGGGAACGTTGTCCGAAGGATCCAAACCGCCGCCGACGACAGTGCGAATTGTTCCGGCGGCTATCTTCAAACCGCCCACCGTGGCCGTATTGCGTGTCGTGTTGAAGAAACGAATCAGGTTGCCAGAATTCGTCGCGTCAACAAAGTAAACGCCGCGTCCCAACGGATCGGTGGCCACCGCAACAGGCGTAACCATGCTGATCATGTTCGAGACGTTTCCGTCACCAAGAATTCCGCCGACTACGGTTTCGATGATCGGCGTATTTCCGCTGAAGGTGGTTCCGTTCGAATCAATCTTGGCGCCGCTGAGAGCGAGCAAGCCGCCGGTCGCGCTGTTGGTGATCTGTGAATTTGTGACTCTGACATTTGTCCCGTCGGCGATAACTTCGCCATTGCCGAGGCTGCAAGCGGAAGCCGCGCCGCCATTCTGCACCGTGACGTAATTCAAAATGCAGTTGGCCATCGCGTTTCGGGCAAAGAAAATCGCGCTGAAATTTCCGCCGCTGGGAACTTTGTCAAAGGAGATCAATTTGTTCGCCACCGGCGCTCCAGCCTGTGACCCCAGATAAGCTCCCGCATAACCATTGGCCGCAATGCAGCCAACGCGATTGGTGGCGTAATCGCCAGCCTGTAAATTCAGGTCGGCGGCAAGCTGGATCGTGGCTTCCGGTGTGATTGTCAATTCGGCAGGCGAAGCCGGCGGCGCAGCGCCGACAATCGCCGGATTCGAACAGCTACCGGCAATTCGAATCGGCGTTGAACCTTGTCCGACAAGCACGCCGGATTTGGAAAAATCATTCGATGCCGCGCTAGCGTTAGTGCCGATCTGAACGGCATTGACCTGATTGCCGGAAAAATCATTGGCGGATGAATAATAGAAGGAAGCATCGCCAACGCTAGTGCTTCCGGCAACGGTGGTGTCAATGTCGAACAAGCCCAGCGAGGCGTTGCCGCTGAGTAACAGGGCGGGATCAGTCGCCGATGTGCCGTTGTTTTCAATGCGGTTGCGAGCAAATCCAATGACGCTGTCGGTCGCGCCGCTAGCAGCGATTGCGCTGCCCCCGCTGGTACGAATGATGCCGTCGGTGAAACTCAACGTTCGACCTGAGCCGGTCATGTTGATGGCAGCCAAACCTGCCGTGCCGCCGTATTCAATGACGACATTGCGCATCCCCATTGTCGAGCTGGATGCAGCCGTCATATTGAAACCGCCCCAGGCTCCGTTAGTTGGCAACGAAGCGCCCGGGGAACGTTGGGCTGTAAACACGATTTGAGCGGGATTTTTGCTGGCCACTCCCGGAATACCACCGTTGGCAGCAATGTTTCCTCCGGTGTCAACCGTGATACTGGCTCCGCCTGCAATATACACAACCGTGCCTGCGGGAATTGGGGTTGACGAACCGATTGTCGAATTCCCCGTAATCAAATATGGCCCTGGCTCTGCAAAAGCTCCGCCGCCGATGGATCCTGACAAGGTCTTTGTGGGAACCGGAGTCACCGTCAGCCTTCCATTGATTACGCTGGAATTGGCTCCTCCAGGAGTCCCGCCAGGATTGGTTACACGCACGCTGTAGTTGCCAGCGGCAGTGCCAGCAGGAACCGTAGCCGTGATCGAATTCGCGGTTGCCGTCACACCCGTCAGCGCAGCGACAACTGATCCGCCGCTGTTGAGAAGTTCAACTGTCGGCGTGCCGGTGAAACCTCGACCACTGATGGTAACACTCGTACCGGTCGAAGCATTCACTTGAACTGCCGCAGGAGCGACGCTTTCGGCAGCCACTCCAATGTCAGCCAGAACCTTGAAAGCAAAAAAGAAGTTGGGCGGTTGATTGTTGACAGCAAAAGTCCAAACACGTGTCGTTTTCGCGCCAGCCGCCAAATCGCCGTAAGCGCGTGAGACGTTCAGTTTGTTATTGAATGCAACTTGCCCATCATTGAAGTAAGCGAAGCCATTTGCGCTAGGCAAATTTCCGGCATCCGCGCCTCCGGCATTGGTCAACTTGAACGTGGTGAAAACTACGCGAGCGTTATAAAGCGTGACGTTGGTTGCATTGGTAAGCTCAACCTCTCCAGTCACAGTTGCCGAGGTGCTACCTGTGTTGACGAGCTGAGACCTCAGGACTTTCCAGGTGAAACCTCCTACTTCCGCCCCCGGATCAGCACGCGTATAAAGACGATTGTCTTTACCCGATGCTGTGCGAGTGACTCTGGGCTGAATCGAAAGAGAATTTGACTTTGCATCAAATTGCCCTTCGAACTCACCCAACACTGCTCCGTGCGATCCGTCGCTTTGCAAAAATGTGCGACCGTCGAGCGAAGCCAGTGAAGCATTACTCGCTACGGATGCAGATGCCGCTTTCGCTGCATTCACCGAACGCTCAGCCGATGCCTGTTGCCAGCCGATTAAGCCGGTGACGGTCAGGCAAACAGCCACGAGCGCGACCAATACCGTCGAGCGGGAAGCCCTTCGGCACATACTGAAAAGATATTCGCGACCAGCCATTGTTATTCAGACTCCTTTTTCCATGGCGCGGAGATATTGCCGCGAAGCTTCTACGGCTCCGCAGCCAGCCACTAAAGATGATCTATCCACTAACAATTTGAGCTAACAGCCCAGTTATTCGATAAAGCCTAAACTTGCTAAAAAACGGGTAAGATCGAAATCATTACGTACAAGTAACGCAGCAAAGCCAACTCGATTCCCTATTGCTTTGTTCAACTGTCACGGGGTTGTTCATTTATCCGGCTCATTCAAGCATATTCAGGCAGATGTCGAGCGCACATAATTTGTTGCCGCTACGCAAGCTCCGACTCTCGCGCGTTAGCGCTCATTCAAGATGACTACATATAGTAGGAGAAGAATTGCTGGAGCACCTGATTGTGTTGGAGCACCACACCCACGACAGCAACAGAAACAAGGCAGATCCGGGAAACGCGCTAACTAACCTACTTCAACCTCTGAGATTATTGACATAACCATGATTTGAGCGTGACGAGATGGATTGGCGGGCACTTGGATTGGCTTTTGGCGAAAACATCCTTTCGTAATTCCTCAATCATTCTCTTCCACTCTCAATCACAGGTTCTAACGTCCGCAGATCCGGGGGCATTGTTCGTTGTCTTTATCTTTAACAGATCTTTAATTTCGAACCCTTGATCGTTAAGATTTGTGAGGCACGGCAATTTGAGAAGCAACTGGAATCATCACCAGTGAGGAGATCGGGTGTTGCCGTTGTTTGATTCGTTGCACCGTATCCGAAACGCATCTTAGCCAACGTGCCAAAGTCCGTCAAGCGGTAATTTGCCGCTGCATGGTAGTTTATCAATCTGGTTCGTTCTTCAGCTTCGTTTGATCAGCAAACATCAGGCTGAAAGATTTCGGCAACGGTGAATGGCTTTCTTGAAAAGGCTAAAGGCCGTTGATAATATGTTTTCAGTTCGCAATAACGTGAGATTTTTCCCTGAGCTTACCTTACCGGTAAGCTACGAAATTTGAGTTGCAAACAGGAGTGAGAGGTATGGAAACTGGATTTGATCAAATCATCAACGTGAATCGTCACAGCCGAATCAACTGGACGCTGATGGGCGTTATCGCTGTTGGAGTCTTGCTAGTCGGTGCAATTTTCGGTTCTGCAGCCACATCGCTTGGGTGGTTCAACAATGGAAACGAAAACAAAGTGCCCATCTACGTCTCGTCCGATTCGCAAATCAATCAACAGGTCACGCTCAACGGCGGCTTTTCGCCAATCGCCAAAGCCGTCACTCCAGCCGTGGTCGTCATCAACGTCAAAAGCCGCAGGCAACCGCAATCTCCATTCTTTTTCAATCCCTTTGGCGATTTGTTCGGCGACCCGGATCAGGATGAAGGCACGCCTCGCCGCCGAATCATTCCGCGAGGACAACAACAACCGCAAGGCAAAGGTCCGCTTCTTCCCAGCGGCACTGGCTCCGGCGTGCTGGTCAGCCCTGACGGTTACATCATCACCAACAACCACGTTGTTGATGGAGCGGAAAAGGTCGAGGTCGAACTGGCTGATCGTCGTCAATTCGAGGCTAAAGTCATCGGCGCCGATCCGCCAAGTGACATTGCTGTGATCAAAATTGATTCGACCAATCTTCCGGCAGTTCCATTCGGCGATTCGGACAAAGTCGAAGTAGGCGACATTGTTCTGGCAATCGGCAATCCTCTTGGCATCGGCCAGACAGTCACCATGGGAATCATCAGCGCCAAAGGCCGTTCAACTCCGGGTAGAAACGACAGCACCTACGAAGACTTCCTGCAAACCGATGCCGCCATCAATCGCGGCAATTCAGGCGGAGCCTTGGTGAACCTGCGCGGAGAATTGATCGGCATTCCATCGCAGATACTTTCACAGACCGGCGGCAGCATCGGAATCGGCTTTGCCATTCCGACAAAAATGGCGCGCAACGTCATGGATCAATTGTTGCGCAACGGCAAGGTTCGACGCGGAATGCTCGGCGTCAGCATCAAGTCGCTGGATAAAGATTTGGCGGATGCCTTCGGTTACAAGAGCACCAAAGGCGCATTTGTTGAAGTTGTGGTTCCCGATCAACCTGCGGATAAAGCCGGCGTCAAGCGCGGCGACATCATCACTGAATTCCAGGGACAGCGGATTGAAACCAGCGATCAGTTGCGTAATCTGGCATCGCAAACCGCTCCTGGCACAATGGTCAAATTCAAAGTCTGGCGCGATGGTTCGGAAAGAGAGCTTACAACCAAACTCGGCGAGCGCGATCTTTCCGCCAACAACGACAAGGACGATGCTCCGAGTGGTGGTGATTCCAATCCCGTTGGCGGAGTCCTTTCAGGCATTCGGGTTGAAAACCTGACGCCGGACCTGGCGCAACGTTACAGGCTGCCACCTGATACACGCGGGGTTCTGATTACCGAAGTTGACCCGACCAGCAACGCTGCGGCTGCCGGGCTGGCGCGCGGAATGGCAATTGAGGAAATCGCCAGACAACCGATTGCCAATATGAATGACTTCAATTCCGCTTTGCAAAAACTCGGCAACAAGAAGAGCGTGTTGTTGAGCGTAGTGACTCAGAGAGGACCGGCCTACATTGTCGTCAAAGACGACGAATAGGCGCTGGTAAGAATGCAAACGATCTTCCGGTGATCATAAGGGGGCGACAATCGCCCCCTTTTTATTTCAGCCAACTCCTCTCCATCGCAATTGACACACATCAGAGCGAGGATTATGTTTTCCGCGTCTCACCACACAACCAAGCCAGTTTGTAACGGCTTGAATGGAAACGCCGTTGGCGCGTTTCCGTGCTGAAAGCTGTCAGAACAAGTTCTAACCACAGATTCACAATTTCAAGGAGGTCATATGCTCACAGGGCCGTTGTCCGACTTTCCGGCCATTTTTGCACTCGCGCTGCAAGCCGGAGGCGATGGCAGTTGGCTGGCCGTTCCGTCAGCCGACGATTTCTTTCGCATGCTGCTGCGATTTGGTCATTTCGTTGCCGGTGTCATCTGGATAGGAATTCTATACTTTTTCAATCTGGTCAATGTACCGTTGATGAAGGAATTGGACGGGCCGACCAAAGGCAAGGTCATACCCAAATTGATGCCACGCGCTTTGTGGTATTTCCGTTGGGGTGCGGCCATCACAGTGCTGGTCGGGCTGATCTATTACGCCATGTATATAATTCCGTCGGACGCTCAGGCAGCCGGAGCAGGTTATCATTCCTGGCTTGGCATCTGGCTGGTCATCGTCCTGATTACTTATGCGCTCATTTACGGCGCGATTCAAAAGGTCAACGATGGCCGAGCGCTGGCTGTCGTCGTCGCTATCCTGGTCATAGCCATGGCTTGCGTCATGCTTTATCTGTTCAAAGGCAACAAAACTCTCGCCATTGGCATTGGCGGTGGAATGGGCGTGATCATGCTGCTCAATGTCTGGGGAATAATCTGGCGTGCGCAAAAGAAGATCATCGCCTGGACTGCCGATAATGCCGAAACCGGCGCTCCGATTCCGGCGGAATCCGCCGGACTGGCTCGCCGGGCTTTTCTCGCTTCGCGCACCAACGCCTGGCTGTCGTTGCCAATGTTGCTGCTGATGGGAGTCTCTCACGGCGACTACATCATCTTCATCAAATAGGCTCTTCCTTCCAAAAAAGCCGGGGGTCTCAAAACACGGTTAACCTCCGGCTTTTCTCCTCAATCACCGGTTTCCGAGCCGTCTTCCAACCCGAATCAAATCACAAAATATTGCGTCTGCGCCTCAATTTGTCCCGAATGCTTCGAGCGGCTATTATGATCCGGCGAGTCATATCTGACTCATTTCGATAAATTTACCAACTCAAGCAAGGAGGCAACGAATGGCGCTGATCGCCAATGAACCTTATAAAGCGAAGTCTTTTAACCTTAGTGGCCTGAGCGGAATCTCCGACAAAACCTTGGCGGTTCACTTCAAACTTTATGAAGGCTACGTGACCAATACGAACATTCTCAACGAGAAAATCGCTGAGCTTAGCCGCGGTGACATCACTGCGAGCGAAATGCCTGTTTATTCCGAACTGACTCGCCGGTTGGGTTTTGAATACAACGGCATGGTTTTGCACGAATATTACTTCGGCAATTTGAAAAGCGGCGGCAGCGGCGATCCTGATAAATCCTCCGCCTTCGCCAAAGCCGCTGAAATCTGTTTTGGCAGCTTTGAAAACTGGAAGAAAAACTTCCTGACCATCGGCAAGATGCGCGGTGTCGGTTGGGCGGCTTGTTATCAAGACCCTTCGACCGGACGGCTTTCCAACCATTGGATCAATCTGCACGAAACCGGCAACGTCGCAGGATTTACTCCAATTCTGATCATGGATGTTTGGGAACACGCATTCATACTGGATTACGCTCCGGCGGATCGTCCTAAATATATCGAATCCTTTTTCCAGAACATTGACTGGGATGCGGTCAATGCCCGACTGAATTTCAAATAACCTGCTTTCCACAAATAGCGGGGAGGTGTTTCGCCTTCCCGCTAAGTTTCAGCATTGCAACACTTGCCCACCTTGGTCATGCCATGCCTCCAATTCCGGTTCGCTCTTCATAGAAAACTCCCGCTGAAGAATATCGTTTTTATCTGTCAGCATTTACGAGAAACCACAAGATATTGTTGAGATTCGTGATTGACAATCAGTATCTAGTGGGACTATATTCATCGCCGCTCAACACCAAAAGATGGATAATCCACAGCGGCTCAACGCTTTCTCAGCTCAAACTTCACAAGCGTCTTGAGTCTTGAAGCGCCGAGTTGTCTTCCGACGATGGTGTTTTTGTGTCGTCTGAAACAGCGTGAGTCCGCCTTTCTCACTTTTGGTCGAGCTGCCTGAGAGCTTATCTCAACTTCCAAATCAAACTTTGGTTCTTTACCGATAATCGAAAAATAACAGGCTGTTTCGACAGTTCATAAACACAACAACGTTCAAGCTAACCAATAACAACCACGTAAACTATTTAGCAAGACCGAGGACATAATGAGCGCAAGCAGACAACAAATCGTTCAATTCGCCAGCCCCGCGACCAAACATCCTCTGGGCATCA
>CAYRQB010000160.1:11124-13154 GCA_964426025.1 uncultured Heliomicrobium sp. | reverse complement strand
GGCGAGATCGGCTTCTCAGGCTTTGCGGCACGAATACGACGCGATTCTGGTCGGCATAGGAACTGTGCTGGCCGACGAACCGGCGCTGACTGATCGAACCGGGCGTGTTCGCCGCAGACCATTGCTGCGCGCAGTTCTGGATTCCCGATTGCGAATTCCGATTGATTCGCAACTGGTCAGAACGGCGAATGAATTTCCGTTGGTCGTTTTCGCAAATCAGGAAAGCATACGGACTGATCGGGGCAGAGAACTGGAACAGCGAGGAGTGACGATCGTCGAAATCGAAAAAGATTCCGATGGTTTCGATTTGTCGCAGGTTTTGAAATCGCTGGCCGAAATGAAAATTACCAGTCTGATAGTTGAAGGCGGAGCGACGACCGCAGGAGCGTTCATCGAGCGGCGATTGATTGACAAGGCGACTTTCTTCGTTGCGCCGAAAATCATCGGAGGCCGCGATGCTCCGGCGGCGATTGGCGGCGAAGGCTTTGAAAAGCTTCGCGACGCCATCGAGCTTCAGGAAGTTGTCGTCATTCAGCACGGGCAGGATTTGGAAATCACTGGCTATCCGAAAGTGAGTTGAACGATGCATGCCAAACGGCGGTTGGGACAAAACTTTCTGATTCATTCGCAACACGTCGAGCGAATCGTCGCGGCGGTCAGGCCGCAAGCTGGCGAGACTATTCTGGAAATCGGTCCCGGCCACGGAGCGTTGACGGAATTGCTGGTTGCAAGCGACGCTCGCATAGTGGCGATTGAAGTTGACAAGGATTTGATTCCGAACCTGACCGGCGGATTTTCCGCTCGCGAAAACTTCACACTGATTGAAGCCGATGCGATGAAAACAGATTTTTGCCAAGCGATTGCGCCCGCTCAGACCGCTCGCGTCGTGGCGAATTTGCCGTATTACATTTCATCGCCGATTTTGCAGCGGTTGATCGAACATCGTCGCTGCATCAGCGAAATGACTTTGATGCTGCAACGTGAAGTCGTCGAACGAATCGTCGCTGCGCCGGGCGGCAAGGAGTATGGTTATTTGTCCGTTTTGGTTCAGCTTTATTGCGAAGCTGAAAAACTGTTCGATGTTCCGCCTGGCGCATTTCGCCCAGTGCCGAAGGTGGTTTCCAGCGTTATGCGTTTGCGAGTTCGGCGGCAACCGGCGGCAGAGGTGGAGAGTGAAATTCTGCTTCTTGAATTGGCGAAGACGCTCTTTGCCCAGCGCCGCAAGACCATACTCAATAATTTGAAAGCAGGTCGAACCAGACTTGGTTTGATCAATGACGATCAACCGGCACAATCGCTGGCCATTGCCGGGCTTGATCCGCGGCGGCGAGCGGAAACTTTGTCAATTGCGGAATTGGCAAAGCTGGCGAATTGCATCGGCGCTCAGGCGCGCATGCTGTGAAATGTGTGTTGGCGACTTACAAGCCTGACCAACTGGGTTATACTTCCGCTCCCAAAAACAGAAAGAGATAATTGATACTAATGGCAACTGGCAAACTACAAATCACCCCCCTCGGCGGTCTCGGACAATTTGGAATGAACATGACGGTCTTCCGTTACGACGATCAGATGATCATCGTGGATTGCGGGATGATGTTTCCCGATGAAGACCTGCTCGGCGTTGACATAGCCATTCCCGACCTCAGCTTCATTGAAGAACATCGCGATGAACTTATCGCAATTGTTCTGACTCACGCTCACGAAGACCACGTCGGCGCGCTGCCATTCGTGCTGCAAATCGCCAACGTTCCGATTTACGCCACCGAATTCACCTACGGTTTGATCGAAGGCAAGCTGCAGGAATTCGGACTGCTGGACAAAGTTTCGACCCACATCATCGGCACGAAAAAGCCATTCAAGCTGGGCGTATTCGAAATTGAGTTTGTCAGGGTTTCGCATTCGCTGGTTGATTGCGTTGCGCTGGCAATCACCACGCCGGTCGGGGTGATTGTTCACACAGGCGATTTCAAAGTTGACGAAACTCCTGTGATTGGCGAAGCGATTGACCTGAAACGCTTGAACCAGCTCGG
>CAYRQB010000160.1:0-11114 GCA_964426025.1 uncultured Heliomicrobium sp. | reverse complement strand
CGAATACGGCGCGCGCGGCGTGCTGCTGCTGCTGTCGGATTCGACCAACGTCGAACGTGAAGGGCGAACCGGGTCTGAGAAAGTCGTCATTCCGGGATTTGAAAAGATTTTCGATGAAGCCAGCGGGCGAATCATCGTGTCGTGCTTTTCGACCAGCATTCATCGTCTGCAAATAGTTTTTGATCTGGCGGCGGAGAGCAATCGCGCGGTGGCTTTATTAGGTCGAAGCATGATTCGCAACGTCGAAGTTGCAATGCGTTACGGTTATCTGGACATAGATGACGATCAACTGGTCAGCCCGTCTCAGGCGAAAAGAATGTCGCCGGACGAGGTTTGTCTGATGGTGACCGGCAGTCAGGGAGAACCGATGTCCGCTTTGGCGCGAATAGCTGTGGGCAGTCATAAAGACGCAAGCGTGATAGCAGGCGACACGGTGGTAATTTCAGCGCGTCAGATTCCCGGCAACGAGAAAGCCATTTCGCGAATGATGAATCATTTATTCAAGAAAGACGCGCGCGTGATTGATTCCGGCATCGCGCGCATTCACGTTTCGGGACACGGTCGTCAGGAAGATTTGAAAATCATGTACGACGCGGTTCGTCCTAAATTTCTGATTCCCATTCACGGAGAAACACGCCAGCTTTATCGTCACGCCGAAGCGGCGCGCAAATGGGGAGTTCCTCGTAACAGAATCGTGCTGGCTGAAAGCGGAGACGTCATTGAACTGGATGAATCCAGCGCCGAAGTCGCGGATAAAATCACCGTTGGCCGCACTCTGATTGACGATTCGGGATCGGGACGCATTGACGAACTCGTGCTTCGCGATCGCAAGCATCTGGCTTATGACGGCATCGTCCTGCCAATTGTGGCCATCAACCGAAAATCGGGTGAACTGGAATCTGCTCCGGAGGTCGTTCAGCGCGGTCTGGCATTGAGCGAAGATAGCACGGACTTTCTGGCCAAAGCTCGCCTCATCATCGGCGAAACTGTTTCCAACGCCAGCCACGAAGAGCGAGTTGATTGGGCGGTGATCAAGGAAAAAATCAGGCTTGAATTGAAACGATATATTCAACGCGAAACCGGTCGAAGGCCTATGATAATTCCCGTCGTGCTTGAAATATGAGTTATGGGAATCGCCGAAATCCGGGTAACTGACACCTTTAGTTTGCACGTCGCGTAACCTTGTGTCGTCACCTGATGACGAATCAGGAAAGAGTGACAAACTCAACAGGCACAAAGATTAATCTTGATAACCTGAATCAATAATCTGTTGACACCCCCAGGTAACTCGCATAGACTGCCTCACGTCTGATTCGCTCACCTCACTGAGTAGATCAGAGTTCGAGTTGACTTAAGACTCTGCCTCGTTATCCACAAATTGCCTATCCCCGTTAAGCATTGTTGATTTCACCTTTACTCGAAAGAGTTGCTCTGCGGCATTCATACACGCAAGCCGCATTTTAATAATCAAGCAGGCAAACCATTTAAGAGCTTGCTTCATCATTGGGCTGTCTTAGAAATCAACGCGAACCTTTCAATTATTGAAACGAATCATATGACTTGCCTGCTCGCCTGATACGGCGCAAAAGCCCACAGGTTGTCATTGTGCCCTCCACTGATAACTGATTTTGACTTCCCGTTTGATCTTCATTGATCAATGAAGTCGCAAGACTGGCATAAGAATTGATAACCAATTGTTGGACACAATTGTTGTAATAAGGAGTATGTACACAATGCGAACCTCACGCTTTTCTTCCTCACTATTTTTCACACTGGCCGCTTTAATAGTGATGGCTTTAAACACATTCGCGGCTGATCCCGGAATCCCCTTTCCCGTTGACGGAGTGGTCAACGACCAAAAAGGAGGTTCCATACTGGTTTACAATGTTTACACGTCAAGCCCTACGAGTCCGGCGACTGAAAACACGCGAATCAGTATTACCAACACATCGGATTCGCGCGCTGTCGCCGTTCACCTTTTCTTCATTGATGGTGCTTCGTGCAGCCCGGCTGACAGCGTGATCTGTTTGACCGCTCGTCAAACCTCAAGTTTCCGTGCATCAGATTTCGATCCGGGCACGATGGGGTACATTGTGGCTGTCGCGATTGACAACAATGGTTGTCCGATAGTTCATAACGCTTTGATCGGAGACGAATACGTTAAGTTTTCAACCGGTCACGAAGCCAATCTTCCGGCTGAATCGGTGGCGGCCAAAACGGTTCCATTCTGCGATGACACCACAACTGACGTGACGCTACTTTTGAATGGCAATCAGTACGATCAACTGCCGCAGACCGTGGCGATTGACAACCTGCCGAGCCGCGTTGACGGTAATGACACTCTGTTAGTTTTGAATCGTGTGTCAGGAAATATGGGAATCGGCGCTGATGCTTTAGGCGCGGTTGCTGGTATTCTGTACAACGACGCTGAAAACGCCTACAGCTTCACCTTCAGTTCTGGCCAATGCCAGGTGAAATTCAGCATCACGAATTCAACGCCGCGCACTGCGCCTCGGTTCACAACCGTAGTGCCGACTGGGCGCACCGGATGGATGAAGATTTATAACTTCTCCGGGGCGCCGTTGATGGGAGCGGTGATCAACTTCAACCCGGCGGCGACGGCTTCACCGACGGCTTTCAATCAAGGTCATAACTTGCACAAAATGAGACTGGCTCCGACGGCCAGCCTGAGAATTCCTGTCTTCCCACCAAACTGCTAATAATAGCTGAAGCATCCCAAATGAAATTTTGGCCGGTCATTCGACCGGCCATTTCTTTTTGTTTCGTTTGCAGAATCAAAAGAAAAACTGCTGTACAGCCTGAGAGATCAAACCCTATTTGCCGCTCAATCAATTGCCAGGCTGCGAGCAATCAGTTTTTAGCCTGTGCCGGACTGGCAATGACGTGAGTCTTTTCAGTCGCAGGGTTGAAGGTGATCCGCCGTTTTTGCAGGTAAGCAATCTTGCCCAGATTTGAAGCTAGCGCCGAACGATGGCCGCTGACCACATCGGAATTCGGCGTCTTATTCGCCTTGATGCTATCAAGGAAGTTGCGAACGTGTTCCGCTTCGAGCGGCATTTTCGCGCGCACTGTGACAGGTTCCGGCGGAGCCTGTCTGCGTTCCGCCGCTCCCTGGAATGTATATCTGCCGCGATCAATGTACAGACTGCCGCCCGACCCCATGAATTCAATTGCGGCTCCGCGCGCGCCCGGCACTAAGGTCGCGTCGAAAGTCGCCATCCACTCTTTGGGATATTCCAGTTGAATCGAGATCGTGTCGGGAGCAGTGCGTCCGTCTTTGTAATTGAATACACCGCCCGCCGCCGTTGCCGCTGTCGGCAGGTCGTCGCCCAAGTACCAATGCACTACGTCAATCCAATGCGTGAAGAGGTCGGTGATCTGTCCGCCGCCGAAATCGAAATAGGCTCGCCAGTTGTAAAATTGATGAGCGTTGAACGGACGGTATTTCGCCGGACCAAGCCATTTTTTCCAATCCAGGCCGGCAGGCTGTTCGGTGAAATTCGGTTTGCGAAGATGATAACCGTTGCCGTGCCAGTAAGTGCGGACGAAGGCGATCTTGCCGATTTTGCCGCTGTCGAAGTATTCGCGTTTGGCTTCGGCGTAATGCGTGCCGCTGCGTTGTTGCAGGCCGACCTGGAAAACAGTTTTGTTGTTTCTGGCGGCTTCGATGATCTTATGGCCTTCCTGCCATGAATATGTGAGCGGCTTTTCGCAATAAACCGCCTTGCCCGCGTTACAGGCATCAATCGCCATTTGTGCGTGCCAATGGTCGGGCGTGGCAATCAACACGGCATCCACGTCTTTCGACGCCAGCAGTTCGCGATAATCGCCGTATGTTTTCGGTTTGCCGCCAGCCTTTTCTTTTTGCTCCAGCATGGCCTTTTCATAAACATCGCAGAGCGCCGTCACTTCACAATCGGCTTCCTTCATAAACCAGGCCATGACGTCGCCGCCGCGATTTCCAGTGCCTATGACGCCAAGCCGCACACGGTCGCTAGCGCCAAGAACCTTGTTCCAATTGGCCGCTGTCATTGCGACACCAGCCGCGCTTTTGGCGATGAAGTCGCGTCGAGAATTGTTTGCAGACATTTCGTTTGATTCCTTCCTTTGTTATAGGTTTAGAGTTGAAAAATGGCCTCATCACTTTGTTAATTGACAATTGTCTATTGAAACATTGATTTGCCGGAAAAGTCTGACGGATTTGTTTTCCTGGCAACAAATGGACGATTCCCAATTGGCAATGAACAATAAAGTAGCAGCTAGGTGTTCCTTGTGGTTTGAGTAATCTTGCCTAAAAGTCGTTTCAATTCTTCGCACTCTGAAATGGCTTGTTGATGTTCATCGTCGTTGATGTACCCGCCATCCCGCAGCAGGTTCAGCCAATATTTTGTTCGCCCCGCTTTTTGCAAAGCAGTGTTCATCTCGCGCCAGAACCCTTCACGCGTTGGGGGCTTCCTGAGCGGATTCAACGTATGCGCCAATCTGTGTGCCGTCGTTGACGAAGGCCTTGCTGATGACATATTCGTGCTTCACTTCATTCAGAGTTCTGTATAACTGCACGACATGAAGCGCAAACTTGTATGACTTTTCCAATACCACATTTTCACCCATCGCGGTCCCCTTTGGCTCAGAGGTTTATTGACCGAGAAATCGCGTTACCGCTCCATTGACCTCGGCGGCTGAGCACATTGCGTAAACATGACCACAATAATTGTTGACTTCCAGCGTTTCGGCTTTGATCAACCGGGCGAAATCAATCGCCGGATCGGGATTGACCATCATGTCCTGTCGCGCCACTACAATCAGCGCTTTGGCTTTGACCGCCCTAGCCGCTTCGGCCATCGAACCATTGAATTGGCGGCTGATGTCGTGAGCCATCATTGCGCGAAGCTGTGAAGCCCAGTTCTCCGCCTTGAAGGTTTTCAGGTAATTCTGTTCTTCTTTTTCGACGAAGGCCTGAAATTCTTTCGGCGGTGTGTTGGCGTTTCGATAAGCCGGAGTGAACAGCGCCAGCGCGTGAATGCGCGCCACCATCGCCGCTCCGGTGTTTTCGCTGGTGTCCAGCTTCCTGGCTTCTTCAATCGCTTTCAATTGCGTTGACCATAACAGAAGATCGAATGCCGTTTGATGAGTAGTGCCGACGATTGGAACGGCTCGCTCCATCATTTCAGGGTAAGCCGTCATCCATTCAAAAGTCTGCATCCCGCCCATCGAAATTCCCATCACCGCAAAAAGTTTTTTGATGCCGAATACGCGCGTCACCAGATGATGTTCGGAATTGACCATATCGCGAATGGTGAAGCGCGGAAAAGCCTCGCCATACTGGCTGCGGTTGTTCGACGGCGATGATGAAACTCCATTGCCAATGGCATCCACGGCGATGATGAAAAACCTGGAGTCGTCCACCATTTTGCCTTTTCCGAAATTGGCAGCCAGTTGTTCGCTTGTTCCGCCGAACCAGGTTGGAAATAGAATCGCGTTTGATTTGTCGGCGTTCAATGTTCCGAAGGTTCGATAACCGAGTTTGCAATTGCGTATAACTTCGCCGCCCTCCAGTTTGAAATCGCCAAGTTCGGCAAATTTCTGCTCGCTCTGTGCTGAAGCCAAAATTGCGGCCAGGCTTACCAGCAATAGAACGGCGAACATCAGTCTCAGCTTTTTCATAGCATTTATTTAAGCCAGCAGTTTTTTCACCACGTTGCCGTGAACGTCTGTCAGCCGGAAATCGCGCCCCTGAAATCTGTAAGTCAATTTGGTGTGATCAATGCCCAGCAGATGCAGCACAGTCGCTTGCAGATCGTAAACTTCAACCGGGTCTTCGACGACGTTGTAACCGAGATCGTCCGTCTGCCCGATGGTCACGCCGGGTTTTACTCCTCCGCCAGCCATCCAGTAAGCGAAAGCTCGCGGATGATGATCGCGTCCCAACAGCTTCGAACCTGATCGAGCTTCGTTGACCGGCGTGCGACCGAATTCGCCGCCCCAGATGACAATCGTGTCTTCCAGCAATCCGCGCTGTTTCAGGTCGTCCAGCAAAGCTCCAATCGGACGATCAATTTCGCGGCACATTCGCGGCAGCTTGGTCGGAATGTCCACGCCTACGCCGTTGCCGTGCATGTCCCATCCCCAATGATAAAGCTGAACGAAGCGTGTTCCGCGTTCGACCAATCGCCGAGCCAGCAGACAATTGTTGGCGAACGAAGTTTGACCGGGACGCGTGCCGTATGCTTCGTGGACTTTCGCCGGTTCTTTTGAAATGTCTGTCAGTTCCGGCACGCTGGTTTGCATTCGATAAGCCATTTCGTAAGCGGCGATGCGCGTGTCAATTTCCGGATCGCCGATGGCCTGACGATTGATCTGATTCAAGTCTCGAATTGCGTCCAGCGATTGGCGGCGAATGTCTGTGCTGATGCCTTCAGGGTTGTTGACGAACAGCACGGGTTCGCCTTTCGAGCGGAACTCCACCCCCTGATGAACTGTCGGCAGAAAGCCGCTGCCCCAGCAACTCTTGCCGCCGTCCGGATTGTTTTCGCCAGAAAGCAAAACGACGAAGGCGGGCAAATCCTTGTTGTCACTGCCCAGGCCGTAACTCAACCAAGCTCCCATGCTCGGACGGCCTGGAATCTGATGGCCTGTGCTGAGCAGTATCTGCGCCGGAGCGTGATTGAACTGTGTCGTCCGCATCGAACGAATGATGGCGATATCGTCGGCGTGTCGCGCCAGATGCGGCAACAGGTTGCACATTTCCTGGCCGGATTTGCCGTAACGTTTGAACTGGAACGGTGTGCCGAGCAAGTTCGGCGTTCCTTTGATGAAAGCGAAACGCTCGCCTTTGATGAACTCTTCGGGAATCGGCTGGCCGTCGTGTTTTTGCAGCGCCGGTTTGTAATCGAACATATCCAGTTGCGAAGGCGCTCCGGCCATAAACAGATAAATCACCCGCTTGGCTTTCGGCGCGAAATGCGGCGCAATCGCCTGCTCGCTGGCAAACAACCGATCATTCATCAACGAAGCCAGCGCCATCGAACCGATGCCGAATCCGGCGGCCTGTTTGAAAAAATGGCGGCGAGTGATTTCCTGAAGTTGCTTTTGATGATAGTTCATACCTTCCTCAAATCAATAAGGCGGCTCTGCCGGTCCATTGTATCCGCACATTCCCATTCGCGGAGAGTTGCAGAGTTCAACTGGTTCACCGTAATTGTCGTGTGGATGTTCTTCAACACAGTCATTGCACAATAAACCGGTAGCTTCTTCTTCAATCTGGCATTCCTGACATAGCCAGCCAGCGGGTTTGCCACATTCGAGACATTTGGTTTCTGGTTGAAGGTTCCTGACCAATAATGCGATGGGATGTTTCGTCGTGGCCTTGCCTTCGCGCACATCTGTAACTGAAATCTGAGTCTGGGAAGATGTGCCAAAATCGTAAATGTGAATCAGTTTGTCGCCAGGATGAAAAATCTGATCGGCTTTTTTGTTGACCGGGATTTCGTTGCTGCCCCATCCGCTCGGTGAAAACATGCTCAGATGCCCGCAGCATTCCAACCAGATGGAGCGCAGGTATCCGTCCAAATCTTGTAGCGTAGCCGATCCGCGCATTTCCAGATCGAGCCAGAAATCTTTCAGATAAACATCCTGAATCCTGAGGTGATAGAGATTTTCGCTCTTGCCTGCCTTCGCTTCTGCTTGTGCGACTGCCTCTCGGCGTTTTGTACACGCCGAGAGGTGTTTAGTGACAGTATTTTTAGCGACTTCCTGATCGCAGTAAGAGCAAATTCCTTTGACTGCAGTTTGACGAGGCATGAATTACTCCTTCAATTTAAAGCGGCCTGACCCAGATATTGCGGAAGCGGGTCGGGTTGCCATGATCCTGCAATTTCAGCGAGCCTTTGGGGCCGTGTTTCAGATAAAGCGGAGCGCGGTCGTGCCAGGTTTCGCCGTAAATTTGCGAATTGTTTTGAATCAACACTCCGTTGTGGAAAACGGTGACGCGAGCCGGTCTGGTCACATTGCCGATTTCGTCAAAGCGCGGCGAAAGAAAGACTATGTCATAAGTCTGCCATTCGCCCGGTTTGCGCGAAGCATTGACCAGCGGAGCGTGTTGTTTGTAAACCGATCCGGCCTGACCGTGAAAGTAAGTTTTGTTGTTGAATGAATCCAGCACCTGAACTTCGTAACGCCCCATCAGAAAAACGCCGCTGTTGCCGCGCCCCTGACCTTCACCTTTGACTTCGGCGGGCGTAGCCCATTCGATGTGTAACTGGCAATCGCCGAATTCTTCTTTGGTCGCGATGTCGCCGGTTCCGGCTTTGACCTGCATAAAACCGTTTATCACATCCCATCTGGCCTCGGCTCCGGTGCGCAGGCTTTTCCAGCCGGAAAGGTCTTTGCCGTCGAACAGAATTACTGCATCGGACGGAGCTTCGCCGGGATTGGCTCCGGGCGTGATGATGGACGGTTCCTTGCTCGGCGATTCGCGCGGAGGCGTGATCAGACCCATCTCAACAGCCTTTTGCCGGACTTCCTGAACTTGCTGCGGAGTCCATTGCGGTTGACCCTGCTGTTGCGCGCGCGTGAAAGCAAACGATCCGCCCAAAACAGCTACTGCGAAAATACCTGTGAAAATCAGATTGCGATGCTTTAACAGCTTGCCGGTGAAGTTGTTCATAAAAGTGTTTCTCCTGAAAGTTGAAGTTTTGGACTACTGCTTGGTCAGCGTTTCGTCCAGATTCAAAAGAACGTTTGCCACAATCGTCCACGCCGCCAATTCAGGCGAAGGCAATTCGCGCGCTTCGCCGCTCATCAATTGATCGGCTTGTCCGGGATTGGATTTGTAATTAGCCAGTTGTTGGTTGAAAAGCGCGACCAGCCGATCAAGCTCAGCCGGTTTCGGACGGCGAGTCATACACAGCCGGAATCCGTATTCGATTCTGGCTTTCGCGTCGCCGTCAATTTCCAGAGCCATTCGTTTGGCCAATGCCCGCGCCATTTCCATCGCCGCGTCGTCGTTGAGCAGCGTCAGCGATTGCAGCGGAGTGTTGGTGCGAACTCGGCGGACAGTGCATTGTTCGCGGCTGGTGGCGTCGAAAGTCATCATCGCCGGATAAGGCGAAGTGCGGCGCAGGAAAGTGTACAAACCGCGGCGATAACGATCTTCGCCTTTGCTGACGTTCCATTTTTCGCCGCTGTAAGGATTGCGCCAAATGCCTTCCGGTTGCGGAGGCATGACGCTGGGGCCGCCGATTTTCGGGCTGAGCAATCCGCTGACCGCCAGCGATATGTCGCGGATCATTTCAGCTTCGACTCGGAATCGCGGTCCGCGAGCCAGCAGCCGATTGTATGGATCATCCGATTGCGGATTGCGGATTGCGGATTGCGGATTGATGGCAGAGTCCTGGCGATAAGTCGCCGAAGTGACAATCAACCGGTGAAGTTTTTTCACGCTCCAACCTTGCTTCATAAATTCAACCGCCAGCCAGTCCAGCAATTCGGGATGCGAAGGCGGCTGACTTTGCGTGCCGAAATCTTCGGAAGTTTCGACCAAGCCGCGACCGAAAAACTGTTCCCAGAAACGATTGACCGCGACGCGGCTGGTCAGCGGATTGTTTTCATCAACCAGCCAACGCGCCAGTCCCAGACGGTTGGTCGGAGCGTTTTCAGGCAATGGTGACAGGGTGGCGGGCGTGCTCGCATAAACTTTCTCGCCATTGGTCAGAAAGTTTCCGCGTTCGCGAATCCTGGTCGAAGGACGATCAAAGCCGGGTTTTTCCTGCAAGATCATCGCCGTCACGATGCCCAGACTTTTGGCCGAATCCTGAAGCTCTTTCAATTGATCGCGCTCGCGTTTGAGCAAAGGAGTCACGCTGCGGAAATGAGCGGACAAATCGCGCTGTTGTTTTTCGGTGCGTTCAGCGGCGGCTTTGGCCATCACCAATTTCAAAGAAGCCGGCACGCCAACCAGCTTCAGCGGAGAATCGGAATCGGTGACGGACAATCGCACGCGGCCAATGCCCTGACACAAACCTCCGGCCAGAAACTTCAACCGGATTGTCAACTCGACGGGTTTGTTTGATGTGAACGGTCTTTCCAACTCGAATGCCGCCTGACGCAAAAGGCGCGTTTCGTCATTCATCGCGTTGATCAACCATCCGCGCGGGCGGTCATAAACGATTCCCATCTCGTAATTGAAAAATGTTTTGGTATCAATGCGGCTCAAACCGTCGTCCCATCCGCCGTCGTCGAATTTCAAATGCTGGCTGTCGGCTGTGACTTCAATCGTCGAAAGTATGAAGTTGCCGTACAGATCGCGACCGGGACCGCCGCGCGGCAGGCTTCTGTCCGGCATGGCTTCGATCCGCAGTGCGGTCAATTTACTCAACGGCAATTTGGCTTTGATGATGTATTCGTCGAATTCCGGGTCTTTGCCGGAAGCGAGCAACGATTTGTCGTCAAGCTTTGTCAGCGTCGTGCCGCCGGCGGATTTGAATTCCGTCGGATCGAGCGTCGTCCATTTCGATGGTTCGGCCAGAATTTCTTTTTCCCATTCCGATTGAGCCGTGTCGAGTTCGGGCGTCTGCGTTTTCAGCACGGTTTCAAGCTTGGCGATTTCATTATTGATCTGTTTCCGCCGGGCTTCCTGTTCGGGCGTCGGCAAATCCAGCGTCGGCTCATAAGCTACGCGGTCGAAATGGGACGAGCCGCGAATTTCATAACTCGAGTTATCGAAGAATGCGTAAAGTTTGTAATAGTCCTTTTGTGTGAAAGGGTCGTATTTGTGGTTGTGGCATTGCGCGCAAGCCAGCGTCGTGCCCAGCCAGACAGTCGCCGTCGTGTTGACCCGATCAACCATCACTTCGTAGCGGGCTTCTTCGGGATCAACTCCGCCTTCGGTGTTCAGTTGCGTATTGCGGTGAAAGCCTGTGGCTATCTTCTGATCAATCGTCGCATCCGGCAGCATATCGCCAGCGATCTGTTCAATCGTGAATTGATCGAACGGCATGTCGGCGTTCAGCGCGTTGATCACCCAATCGCGGTATTTCCACATCACGCGCAGGTTGTCTTTTTCGTAGCCGTTGGAATCGGCATAACGCGCCAAA
>CAYRQB010000159.1:0-13293 GCA_964426025.1 uncultured Heliomicrobium sp. | reverse complement strand
AGCATCTCCTGAAGCACTTCCCAGTATTCGCTTTTGATTGGCATGACGGACAATCGCGGCAATCGAACCAGATCAAATTCCTTCAACGCCTCCGACATTTTTATCTCGTGCAAAGTAACCGGGTGAGGAAATCTGCGTTTTGGTTTCAGGTTTACCACCACGGATTTTTCATCCTTCTGTTTCGGATCGGGGTAAGGTTCGCTGATGGCTTCAGCCAGACCGATGATCGCTTTGTCATTGCCTGTGTGGTAGATCAGGATTTCGTCGCCCATACGGACTTCGCGCAGATTCTTCAGCGCCAGATTATTGCTGACGCCTTCCCAGACCGTTTTCTTGTCGCGTTCCAGATCGTCGTATGAATACTCACTCGGTTCAGTTTTGAACAACCAGCGTTTAGGCATTTCTTTTCACTTCCGTTAAGACAGTTTTGGATACTCTACGGCGCTACGCTTCGGCGTACGTCCATAAAATCATTTTCACTCAAAGACGGGTTTCGCCAGATCAGCCAACGTTGCAGACGTGGCGCGTTGCAAATCCTGTGGCGCGAGGATCATTTGCAATCCGCGTTGTCCGGCGCTGACGCTGATGAGGTCGTGGCCGAGAGCGCTTTGATCCAGAAACAGCGGATACTTTTTCCTGGATCCAAGCGGTGAGACGCCGCCACGAATATAACCCGTCAGCGATTGTATTTCCTTGACCGCGACAAGCTCAACCCGTTTGTTGCCTGTCGCCGAAGCGATTTTTTTCAGATCGAGTTCGGCGTTACCAGGAATGCAGGCCATGACCACTCCGGTTTTGTCGCCGCGAGCAACCAGCGTTTTGAATGTCGCTTCAGGCGGCATGTTGACTTTGCGAGCCACAGTGACGGCGTCGAGTTCGTCTTCGCTGACTTCGTAAGCGCGAAGCTCATAAACGATCTTCAATTGATCGAGCATTCTGGCGGCGATTGTTTTCATTTCGTTGTAGCAGCCTCGGACGCTTGAGCCATAACGGTTTCAGATTCGAGCGCATTTTCCCAGTTGGAGTAAAGCTCGGCGATTTTGGCTTCCTGTGCCTGATATTTTTTGCTCAGTTCAAACAATTTGTCTTTGTCGCGCGCCACATCTTCGGTCGAAAGTTGAGCGGCCAGTTCGTGCAGTTCCGCTTCGGCGCGCTGAATCTCAGCCTCGATTTCGGCGGCATCCGGAGCTTTCTGTCGCGATTTGTTCGTCTTGTTCTGTTTGGGCGTTTCGGCTTTGCGAGCGGATCGTTCGGCTGTCCTGGCTTCGGCTTCGCGAGCCTGCTGCTCAGCCAGCGTGTTGTGATGCGCTTCGTAAAATTCCGTGTATCCGCCGTCGAAGTATTCGACAACGGTTTCGCCTTCTTTTTCATGGAAAGCCAGAATCTGCGTGGCTATGCGGTCGAGAAAGTAACGGTCGTGAGAAACAGTGATGATTGTGCCGTCGAATTCGTTCAGCGCATCTTCCAGAGCTTCGCACGAAGCGATGTCCAGATGGTTGGTCGGTTCGTCCAGCGCCAGCACGTTGACTCGCGAATAGATCAGTTTGGCCAACGCCAATCTTCCCTTCTCTCCGCCCGACAGCGCCGCCACAGGTTTGAACACGTCATCGCCCGAAAACAGAAACCGTCCCAGGAATCCGCGCAATTCGCCGTCGGTGACAGAAGCCGAGGCGATGGTTCGCAATTCATCGAGCACAGTGTTTCGGTCATCAACCGTCAACAATCGCTGATCGTAATAACCGACGTTGACGTTCGTTCCCCATCGCGATTCGCCAGCCAGCGGTTTCTGTTCGCCCAGGATCGTTCGCAGCAAGGTCGTTTTGCCGGTTCCGTTGCCGCCGATGATTCCCAATCGCTCGCCGCGTCGCAAAGTCAGATTCAAATTGTCAGCCAGGGTTTTGGTCGGAAAACCAATCGCCAGTTTGTCCAGAATCAGAACTTGATCGCCGGTTCGCGCAGTTGGTTTCAGTTTGAAATTGGTCGTATCCAGATTGCTGGCGCTTTCCAGCCGCTCCATTCGCTGCAACATATTGCGACGCGATTTGGCCTGTTTGGTTTTCTGACCGGCCAGATTGCGGCGAATGAAATCTTCCGTGCGCGCGATCATTTCCTGCTGCTGTTCGTAAGCGCGCTGTTGCTGTTCGCGACGCTCTTCCTTTTCGACGACGTAATCGCTGTAATTGCCTTTGTAACTTTCGACCTTGCCGAATTCCAGATCGAGCACGCGTTTGACGGTGTGATCCAGAAAGAAACGGTCGTGAGAAATTATCAGGAAAGCCGATTTGTAATTGGTCAGAAAATCTTCCAGCCATTCGACTGCGTCAACATCCAGATGGTTGGTCGGTTCGTCCAGCAGCAGAATGTCCGGTTCTAGCAGTAACAGGCGGGCAAGGGCAAGCCGGTTCTTTTCGCCGCCGGATAGGCTTTCTGCTCGTTTGCCAGTGACATAATCATCTGTAAAACCAACAATCCGGCTTGAAACACCATCCCTCTCATCCCATGTCTCTTCATATATCGGATTTCGTTCGCCCACATCTTCTTTTGTGAACCCAAGTCCTAGCAGAACGGCTTTGGCGCGCGCCTGGTAGCTGTATCCACCTTCGAGTTCGTATGTGTGCTGAGCGTCGCTGTATTCGTGCATGACGCGGTCAAGTTCATCGCCTGACATTTCAGTCATAGCGTGTTCAAGTTCGCGCATCTTCGCTTCCAACAAGCGCAGATTTTCAAACACAGCCAACGCCGCATCCATGACGGTTTCGGCTCCGTGAAAATCCACGTGCTGAGCCAGCACGCCGAAGCGAAGCCCGCGCATCGAATCGAATTCGCCTTTGTCGGCGGTTTCGGCTCCGGTGATCAAACGCAGAATGGTAGTTTTGCCCGCGCCATTGCGGCCAACCAGACCGACGTGCTCTCCGGGATTAATTTGGAAAGTGACGGCGCGCAGCACTTCCTGCGCGCCGTAAGATTTGTTTACTTCGTTAAAGCGGAAAAGCATTTTCGCTGAGAACAATAAAGCGGCGTGAGCGGGGCGACAGGAAAATAAAACTTCGCCCTGTCGCCCAATCTCTCACTGTACTTCTATTTCTTCGGCGATTCAGCCGCAGCCGGTGAAGCTGCTGGCGAAGCCGCCGGATTAGCTGTGGCATTGGCTCCGGGAGCGGGCCGCAGAACACCGAAGCTGTTCGGATTTTCCAGCATGCGTTGAGCCAGATAATTTTCGATCTTGGCTTCGTCGCGAGCGCGGGCTTGCAGGGCGGCGTCGGCGATCTGTTTACGCTGAGACAAAATGGCGTCGGAAATTTCCTTGCGAACTTCGTCCAGCGTGCGGTCGCGCGTTTCGGTCTGTTTGCCTGTGACTTTGAAAATGTGCCAGCGTCCGGCCTGATCCCTGATCGGTTCGGTGATGTCGCCTTCCTGCATGCTCATGAACCTGTCGCCAAGCGAAGCGGACAAGCCCATCATTTGCGGCAGGCCAACAAACTGCTCTTTCGCCAGAAAGCCGAGATCGCCGCTGTTGCGGAAAGATTCGTGCTCGGAAAGCTGACGCGCGATGGTTGCGAAATCCGAGCCGTTCTTCAACCGCGTCTGAATTTCGCGCGCGCGCTGTTCAGCCGCCGATTCGCCCACGGCATCGAACTTGGTGCTGTTATCCGCCGGGTCAATGATGATGTCGGACAAATACACACCCGGTTGCAGCGCGAACTGTTTCGGGTTTGAGTTGTAAACCTCTGCCACTTCGCGTTCCTGCACCTTCAATTGCGAATTCAGTTTTTCGTAAAGTTTGGTGACGGCCAATTGGCGTTTGGCAAGTTCACGGAACTGATCTTCAGTCTGATTGGTTTGCTTCAGTTCGTTGGCAAAAGCTTCTTCGGTCAATCCGCGTTCCTGTTTGTAACGCTGAACGGCCTGACGAATTTCATCATCCGTCGGGCTGATCCCCTCTTTCTGCGCTCGCTGAAACAAGACTTCGTCATTGATCATGGTGTCGAGCGCCTGCAAGCGATAAGCGGCTAAAGCCAGTTGTGAAAGCTGCGATTCCTGGCCGCGAAACTGTTGAGCGATGACGCGATCTACGTCTTTGACCGCTATCTTCTTACCGTTGACGACGGCGGCTGTGTCGTCTTCTCCGCCACCGCCACTGGCGCTGCTGTTGCCGCCGCAAGCGGCTGCGGCAATCGCCAGGGCTAATAAAAATGAAAGCAACAAGATTTTTCGCACTGTGAATTAACTCCTCTTTGATTTATCCACGAAGCCACACGAAGAACCACGAAGAATTTCCCATGCTCTTCGTCAATCTTCGTGTGCCTTCGCGGGAGATATTTGTGTTCCTTCTCGGGCTATCAGACCAAAGCCACTACTTCAATTTCGACCTGCACATCGCGCGGCAATCTGGCCGCTTGCACTGTGGAGCGCGCCGGGCGGCTCGATCCGAAATACGACGCGTAAACTTCGTTCATTGCCGCGAAATCATTCATATCGGCCAGAAAGACCGTTGTTTTGACCACGCGATCCAGCGATGAGCCTGCGGCTTCGAGCACGGCGACGACGTTGTTCAGCACGCGTTCGGTTTGCGCGCGAATATCGCCTTCGATCAATTGCCCTGTCGCCGGGTCAAGCGGAATCTGCCCGGAAGCAAAGATAAATCCGTTGGCCTTGATTGCCTGCGAATAAGGACCGATGGCTTGCGGGGCGCGGTCAGTCTGTATGCTCTCCATTGCGTATTGAAGTTCCTGTCTTTGATTTTTGGATTTGGTCGCAAAATTGATGGCGGATTGTAATCGAAAAGGCAGGTTTGGTGAAGCGCGCAAGTCAATCGTGGATGTGAAAACGTGAAAGCCACAGATCAGACGCGCGGTGTCTGACCTGTGGCTTTCGCGTTTCGCCTAGCTACCTGGTATCCCCACGATTACAGGCAGCTTGGCGGAAAGACCGGCATAATCATCGTAGCCGATGGATTGAGCGTCATACTGTGCAAGCTATGCGCTCCGTTGAAGGCGTTGGGGCTGGCGGCGGAGTTCGGATTGCGATTGAACGTCGCGCCGTTGAGTGCCGCGCCCTGAGCGGAGAGTTTCATCCAGCCTGACCTTCCAGCCGGAATGATCGTCTCGAACCTGGGAGCCGTTCTCGGCAGGTTGTTTGTCAACACACTGCGGAATTGGCAGGTCGCCGGAGTGAAGCTGAAGCTGTAGGCGTTTTCCGTGTCGTCGAACAACAGACCGGAAACCGTCGCCAGCTTGTCCATTCCAGTGGCCAGATTGCCACTCAGCCGGTTCAAGACCAACAGAGTGTCATTGCCGCTGGCTCGATCGGGGATGTTGTTCAACGCCACCGTCTGCGGCAGACGTGAATAACTGACTCCGTCGAAATTCAGCGTGGCCGTGTTCGATCCGATCTGACAGGCTGGCGTTCCGCCCGGAATGGCCGTAGCGCAATCAGCCGTCAAACTGCCGTAATGACCGCTTTCAAATTTGACGTACTCGTCGCCGAGCAGCCAGTTGAAACTGGTCGGACAACCATTCTGATCAACCGCCACGGCTATCAGATAACCCGTCGTTCCCGGATCGAGGTCGGAAGCGATGAAGCTGGTCGTCTGATTCGCCGTCAGGCAAACAAATGCATCTGTCACCGAACAACTGACGCCATCCACGAAGAACAAGTGAATAGCCGTTCCCTTGTTCGGGTTGGTGTTGGTGATGCTGATGCGCGTGTTGCTGGCGTTGGGGTTCACCGAACTGGACGTGTAGATCGGATAGAACAACGTCGAGCATCCGGGGTTGATCGTGCCCGGCCCGGGCGATTGGCATTCAACCGTCGCGCAAATCGTCACACTGGCTTGCGCTTCGTTGCTGCCGTTGTTGTCCGCGTCGAAGTTCGCCAGCGAAGTGATGCAGAATTGCTGACCGCTTAATGCATTGCCCGCAAGCTGCACGCGGTAACGGATGGAAACACGCTCGCCGGGGCCGTATGAGCCGTCCCAGGTAATGCGTTGAGTTCCAGTGATCGTGCAACTGCCGTTGCCGCCTTGCACAACGCAACTGCCGTTGACCGCAGCCAGGATCGGCGGCAGGTTGATTTCCACTTCCGGCCCCGGGTTATTCGGTTGCGTCTGGTTGCTGGTGTTGGTGACGACGGCTTCGACCTGCAGGATCGTGCCTGGGCCAATGCAATCAGCCGGGTCTTCAATCGTCACGTTGAGCGGGGTGACGAATCCGAAATCAACCGTCAGGTTTGAATCCGATCCGTCGCCGTCGTTGGTCGGTTCGCCGTTTTGCGACAGAGTGATGACGCCGCTGGTTGGCGGATTGGCCGACGGATTCAAACTGTCGGAGCCGTTGTCGTCATTATCCACGTCGTTGTTCGGCGGATTGGTTCCAGGCGAACTGACGCAGCCATACAACGCGCCGCCGCCGATGAAGTTGCTGCCCGCAACTCTGACGAAGTAATTGCCAGGAGCCAGACTGTTGAATTGATAAGCGCCCTGCGGATTCGTCGTCGTTGTTGCGATGACAGCATCATCAGGTTGATTGTTGCCGTTGGCGTCGCGAATCAGTTCGACCTGAACGTTTGCCACGCCCGGTTCGCCCGCATCCCTGAGGCTGTTCTGATTGGTGTCTTTCCAGACCAAATCGCCCAGACTCAGATTGCCCGTGATGAAGCCGAAATCAACAGTCAGGTTGCCGTTGGCGTCGTCTCCGTCATTGGTCGGTTCGCTGTTTCCTGACAAGGTCACCATTCCGCTGACGACTCCGTCCGTTGCCGGATTGCCCGTGTCCAGACCGTTGTCGTCGTTGTCAATGTCGGTGTTCGGATTCGGATTGGTTACAGTGCTGCTGGTGCAACCGACCAGAACTCCGTTGCCGGTGAAGTTCACTGGCGCGATGCGAACGAAGTAATTGCCCGGCGTCAGGTTGGTGAACTTGTACAGTCCCCCGCCCGCAGTGGTGGTTGTGCCAGCCATCTGGTCAACGCCCGGATCGAATTGATTGTTGCCGTTGTCGCGGAACAATTCGATTGTCACGCCGTTGACGCCCTGTTCGCCGTTGTTGAACCTGCCGTCATTGTTCTGATCTTTCCAGACCAGATTGCCCAGGCTGAGCGGCGCGTAGAAGCCGAAGTCAATCGTCTGATTGCCGTTGGCTCCGTCGCCGTCGCCCGTCGGTTCCTGGCCTCCGGCCAGATTGATTCTGACGCTGACGATTCCGCCGTTTTGCGGATTCGGGTTGTCAACGCCGTTGTCGTTATTGTCAACCTGATCGCCATTGTCGTTGCCGGTTGAAGAGAAGCATCCGGCCAACGATTGTCCGGTCTGGAAATTACCAGCCGCTATGCGAACGAAGTAATCGCCCGGCAGCAGGTTGGTGAATTGATACAATCCGCCGCCGCCGGTGGTCTGCGTTCCGACCACTGCGTCGTCCGGCTGATTGTTATTGTTTGCGTCGCGGATCAATTCGACCGTCACGCCGTCAATGCCCGGCTCGTTCGCGTCCTTCTGGCCGTCGTTGTCGTAATCCTTCCAGACCAGATTGCCCAGACTGAGCGGCGCGTAGAAGCCGAAATCCAGCGTCAGGTTGCCGTTGTTGCCGTCGCCGTCATTGGTCGGTTCGCTGCCGCCGATGAGCGTGATGGCGCCGCTGACTACGCCGGTAGTTCCGGGATTGACGCTGTCAACGCCGTTGTCGTCGTTGTCCACGTCGTTGTTCGGATTGGCGACGGTGACTGTCGAACTCAAACATCCGACCAGCGTCCCCGCGCCGAAGAAGTTCGATGCGGCGATTCTGACAAAGTAAGCGCCAGGCGTCAGATTGGTGAAGTTGTACAAACCTCCGCCTGCGGTTGTTTGCGTTCCGGCTGAAGCATCCGAAGCGGGTTCGAAGGTTCCGTTGTTGTTGGAATCGCGGAACAATTCGACCGCCACTCCGTCAACTCCGGGTTCGCCCGGATCGCGAATGCCGTCGTTGTCCTGATCTTTCCAAACCAGGTTGCCAAGATTCATCGGCGGATAGAAGCCCAAGTCAACCGTCAGATTGCCATTGTTTCCATCGCCGTCATTGGTCGGCTCGCTGCCGCCGATGAGCGTGATGACTCCCGTCACCACGCCCCCCTGCGGCCCAGGCAATCCGTTGTCGTCGTTGTCCACGTCGCTGTTGGGATTGCCATTGTCCACAGTCGAGCTGAAGCACCCGGCCAAAGCACCCGCACCACTGAAATTGCTCGCTGGGACAAAGACCAGATAATTACCCGGAGGCAGATTGGAGAAGCCGTATTCGCCCGATGCCAGACTGGTTGTCGTGCGGTAGGCCGGGCCGTCCTCAGGTCCAAGCGTTCCCGCTCCGACTCCGGCAGCATCGCGATAAAGTTCAACCGTCACGCCGCCGATTCCAGGCTCGTTGGGATTGACCGTGTCGCGAATGCCGTCGTTGTCGTAATCCTTCCAGATCGTATTGCCAAGATTCATCATTGGGATGAATCCGAAATCCAGCGTCAGGTTTCCGTTGTTTCCGTCACCGTCATTGGTTGGTTCGCCGCCGCCCGTCAAAGTGATCGGACCGCTGCGAACGCCGTTTGCCGCCGGATTCGGGTCGTCCAATCCGTTGTCGTCGTTGTCAACGTCGTTGTTCGGATTGACCGCCGTCGGTTCGCTGGACAGGCAGGTGTAAAGATCGCCGCCCAATTGGAATTCAGCCGCCGCGACGCGAGCGAAGTAGGTTCCCGGCGCCAGGTTGATGTAACCCCAGAAGCCAGAAGCATTGGTCGTCGAAGACGGTTGAGCAGGAATCAAGGTATCGCCTGTTCCCGGTTCAAAGACGTTGTCGCCGTCATCCTTGAACAATTCGACTAGAACTCCGGCGACTCCGGTTTCGTTGGCGTCTTTGAATCCGTCGTTGTCCAGGTCTTTCCAGACCAGGTTGCCAAGATTCATCGGCGGATAGAAGCCCAGGTCAACCGTCTGATTGCCGTTGCTGTCGTCGCCGTCATTGGTCGGTTCGCTGTTGCCGATCAACGTGATGACGCCTGTGACCACGCCGCCGTTCGGACCCGGCAAACCGTTGTCGTCGTTGTCTTCGTCGTTGTTCGGCGTCGGGTCGTCAACCGTCGAGCTTGAGCATCCGGCCAACGCTCCGTTGCCGGCCAATTCGGACGACGGCACGAAGACGTAATAATCGCCGGGTTGCAAGCCAGTGAAGTTGTACAAACCTCCGTTGGCGGAGAAGGTGAATCCGACCAATGTGTCAGCGCCGATTTGCAATCCGGCAGTCGAGTTGGTTTCGCGGTAAAGTTCGACGCGAACGCCGTTGACGCCCGGTTCGTTGGCATCTTTCTGACCGTTGTCATTGAGGTCTTTCCAGATCAGATTGCCCAGACTCATTTGCGGGATGAATCCGAAATCAACCGTCTGGTTGCCGTTCGGGCCGTCTCCGTCGTCTGTCGGTTCGCCTTCGCCCAGCAGCGGAATCGGATTGCTGGTGATTCCTGTGACAGGCGGATTGGGCGAATCAACGCCGTTGTCGTTGTTGTCAACAGTGTCTCCGCCATCAACGCCCGGGCTTGACAGACATCCGGCCAGATCGCCGCCCGGCTGGAATTCAGCCGCCGGAATCCGCACGAAGTAAGTCGCCGGATACAAGCCGCTGAAGCCGTATTGGCCAAGCGTCGCGGGAACGTTGCTGGTGGTTGTGGTTTGAATGACCGGATCGTCGGCAATGTTGTTGCCATTCGTGTCACGAATCAGTTCGATCGTGACATTGCCGACGCCCGGTTCATTCGGATTGGCTGTGTCTCTGACACCGTCGCCGTCGTAATCCTTCCAAAGCAGGTTGCCCAACGTCATCAACGGAGTGAAGCCAAAGTCAACGGACTGGTTGCCGTTGTTATCATCCCCATCGTTGGTCGGCTCGCTCTGCCCCAGCAGCGTGACCGCCCCTGTCACGATGCCATTTGCCGCCGGGTTGGGGTTATTCAATCCGTTGTCGTTGTTGTCCACGTCATTGTTGGGATTGGCTTCGGTTGGTTCGCTTGAGGCACAGCCAACCAGATCGCCGCCCGACTGGAACTCCGACGCCGGAATGCGCGCGAAATACGTGCCCGGAGTCAGGTTCGTGTAATTCCAAATGCCTGAGGCATTGGTCGTCGAGGTCGGCTGAGCCGGGATCAGCGTGTCTGTCGCCGCGTTGAAAATTCCGTCGCCGTTGTCTTTGAACAACTCGACCGACACGCCTGGCACCCCCGGCTCGCCATTGTTGTAAATTCCATCGTTGTTGAGGTCTTTCCAGACCAGATTGCCGAGCGACATCGGCGGATAGAAACCGAGGTCAATCGTCTGGTTGGAATTCGTCCCGTCGCCGTCAACCTGAGCGCCGGGTTCGCCGTTGCCGGTCAGCGTCACGGCATTCGTCACCACGCCGCCGTTCGGTCCGGGCAATCCGTTGTCGTCATTGTCCTGATCGTTGTTCGGCGTCGGATCATCCACCGTCGAACTGAGACAGCCCGACAGCGCGCCGCCGCCGGTCAGATTCGATGCGGGCACGAAGACGTAATAATCGCCCGGCACAAGACCTGTGAAGTTGTAAAGGCCTCCGCCAGCCGTCAATTGCGAACCGGCGGAAGCGTCTCCGCCGCCGCCAAGCTGCAAGCCCGGCGTGCCGTTCGTTTCCCGATACAACTCGACCAGCACTCCATTGATGCCCGGTTCGTTGTTGTTCGCCAACCCGTCGTTGTTCAGGTCTTTCCAAATCAGATTGCCCAAACTGACAGGGATGTAGAAGCCGAAGTCAATCGTTTGATTGCCGTTCGCGCCATCGCCGTCGTTGGTCGGTTCGGTTCCAGGAGCCAGCGGAATCGGATTGCTGACGACGCCGCCATTGCCCGGCGTCGGGTTGTCAACGCCGTTGTCGTTGTTGTCAATGGAATCTCCGCCGTCGTTTCCGGTTGAGGAATAACAACCGACGAGCATTCCGTTGCCGATGAAGTTGCCAGCCGCGATGCGGACGAAGAACGTGCCCGGCTGCAATCCGCTGAAACTGTATTGCCCGCCAGCCGCAGTCGTCGTGGTTGCGATGACTGCATCGTCCGCCGTGTTGTTGTTATTGGCGTCGCGGATCAGTTCGACCGTCACGCCGTCAACTCCCGGTTCGTTCGCGTCCTTCTGGCCGTCGTTGTCGTAATCTTTCCAGACCAGATTGCCCAGGCTGACCGGAACCGAGAATCCGAAATCGAGCGTCAGGTTTCCGTTGCGGTCATCGCCGTCAACCGGCGTGTCCGGTTCGTCCTGACCGACCAGATCAATGGCGTTGCTGGCAATGCCGTTGCCCTGCGGATTCGGATTGTTGATGCCGTTGTCGTCGTTGTCTTCGTTGTTGTTTGGATTCGGATCGTCAACCGACGAACTGTAGCATTGATACAGCGGCCCGCCCTGATCGAAGTTGACAGGCGCGATTCGCACAAAGTAACGACCGGGCAGCAGATTGGCGAATTGATACACGCCTCCGCCAGCCGTGGTCGTAATCGCCAGACGCGGCGCGTCGGCTCCGTTCGGTTCAAACAAACCGTTGTTGTTGCGGTCTGTGAACAATTCCAACAACACTCCGTCAACGCCGGGTTCGGCGGGCGATTGGCGCAGACCGTCGTCGTTCAGGTCTTTCCAAACGACGTTGCCGAGCCGCAGCACCGAATAAAAACCGAAATCAACCGTCTGATTGCCGTTCGGCCCGTCGCCGTCGTTGGTCGGTTCGGAATTCCCGATCAATGAGACAACACCGCTGTTGATGCCAGTGTTCTGCGGCGCGGGGCTGTCAACGCCGTTGTCGTTGTTGTCTACATCGCCGTTCGGATTGACTTCTGTCGTGGTCGAACTGAGACATTGATACAGATCGCCGCCCGGCTGGAATTCAGCCGCCGGAATCCGCACTATGTAATTGCCCGGCAACAGATTGATGAATTGATAGAAGCCATTGCCATCGGTGACAACCGGCGTCGCGGCTGGTTGGTCAATGCCCGGATCGAACTGGCCGTTGCCGTTGTCCAGATACAATTCAACCGTCACGCCCGGATAGCCGGGTTCGGTGATGTCCTTCAGACCGTTGTTGTTGTAATCCTTCCAGACCAGATTGCCGAGCGACATTGGCGGATAGAAACCGAAGTCAATCGTCTGATTGCTGCTGTCTCCGTCGCCGTCGTTGGTCGGCTCAGCGCCGCTTTGCATGGTGATCAATCCGGTCAGGGTTCCGTTGGCAGCAGGATTCGGATTGTTCAATCCGTTGTCGTTGTTGTCGCCGTCGTCGTTCGGATTGATTTCAGTCGGAACGGACGAGAAACAGCCTTCCAGTTGTCCGCCCGGCAGGAATTCCGTCGCCGGTATTCGCGCGAAGTAATTGCCCGGCGAAAGATTGGCGTACAGATATTGGCCGTTCAGATCGGTCGTCGAAGTCGGCTGAAGGGGCAATTGAGTGTCTGTGGCCGTGTTGAAAACGTTGTCGCCGTTGTCGCGCCACAATTCAACCGTCACGCCCTGCACGCCGGGTTCGCCAACGTCTCTGATGCCGTCGTTGTCGTAATCTTTCCAGATCAGATTGCCGAGCGACATCGGCGTGTAGAACCCGAAATCAATCGTCAGGTTGCCGCTCTTGCCGTCGCCGTCAACCGGCACGTCCGGTTCGCTATTGGCGGTCAGAGTCACACGATTGCTGCGAATGCCATTGGTCGCCGAATTCGGATCGTCAATACCGTTGTCGTTGTTATCAACGTTGTTGTTGGGATCGGTTTCGGTCGGAGTCGAAGAAGTGCAACCATTCAAATCGCCTCCGGCCTGGAATTCCGCAGCCGGAATGCGAATGAAGTAATTGCCTTCCGCCAATTCTGTGAAGTTGTAGAAGCCTCCGTTTTGCGTTTGCGTCGTGCGCAACACAGGAGCGTCATCGCCCGTCGGCTCGAAGTTGTTGTCGTTGTCGCGGTCGAGGAAAAGTTCGACCGTGATGTTATTGATGCCGACTTCAGTGGCGTCTTTGATGCCGTCGTTGTCGGTGTCTTTCCAGACCTGATTGCCGAGGTTCATTCCGCGATAGAAGCCGAAATCAACCGTCAGATTTCCGTTCGTTCCGTCACCGTCCGCCAGGGTGTCAGGCTCAGTGAATGGAGACAAATTGACGGGGCCGCTGAGCACGCCGTTGACCGCAGGATTGAGGTTGTCAATGCCATTGTCGTCGTTGTCGACGTTGTTGTCGACGTTGGGTTGAGTAACGGTCGAACTGAAACAATCAACCAGATTTCCGCCCGCCTGAAAATTGCTTGGCGCGATGC
>CAYRQB010000158.1:0-13427 GCA_964426025.1 uncultured Heliomicrobium sp. | reverse complement strand
CCTCCTCGCTGCCCCAGGTGCGGAGCGCCACTGAGACTGATTGAAAGGCTCAAACCCAGGACACGATGGCCGCCTTGATGATGAATAAGCACAAGCTCAACCGCTTTCTCTCTGGCCGAGGCGCTGATCCTCTGTTCGGCGTCATAGCGAAGCTGCGCTCAGACGGGCGAAGAGTGGCGATCCTGATGGGGTTTTGCGTCCCTCTTGTGGCGGATGAAGCAATCCGGGGATCCGCAAGCCATTGGCACAGAATCAGCCCTCGACTCTTGACTGAGAGACCGCCCCTGAAGCAATAATCCCCTTCACTTAAATTCCAAGTCCCCGACCCGGCTTAGTTCAACACAGAATTGTGTGGCGGCTTTCTTCGGTGAGAGAGACTTCTCACAACGACGCGCCACACGAATTCTTAATACGTGTGGCACTTCTAAGACAATCGGAGCACTGGACTGAATGAAGATCAATGTACTCTCGGATCCCCTCTTGGCTTTGCACCTGTTCGCTTGCGCGCGAAACAACGCTGCAATCCCGCTGCGTGGCGAGCTCGCTGGACAAGTCCTATCGACGACTGTCGATGCGCCCATGGCAAGTTATTACGTTGAGAGTTATCTTGCAGGCACGAAACACCGAGAAGAATGGGACTTGGCGCTCGATGCGATTCATCGCGAGATCGGCGACCGTCTCCCCACTTCTGTTGAGCTTCAGGACTGGTCACATTGGTACTCCACCGATCTTGCTGCCCTTGTGCTTGCTCGCCAACTTTACCTTGAAATAGAGAGGCAGCCGCTATACGCCCTGTTCCAAGAAGAGCTATCTGCGGTAAGTAACGCCCATCAGGCGGGCAATCTCGATGCTTTGGCGGTCGATCCTGATGTTCTCATCCTTTTTGTACCCGGTTGGCTCTACAAGTCCGACAACACCACGGGAGCTGACTTCGCACAGTTCAGGGCTCTCCTAAGTCGGCACGGGGCGAAGGTGGAGTTGATTGAGACGGGAGAAAATCTATCCGTTGAGGACAATGCTCAGCTAATCGAAGCGCGGATCCTAAGTCTCATGGCTTCGTGGCAGCATGTCATCGTTGTCAGCGGCAGCAAAGGCGGTCCCGAAGTGGCATTGGCATTGTCGAATCTCCGAAACCATTCGACAGGACGGTCAGCAGTTAAGGCTTGGTTGAACATCGGCGGCCTGCTTCACGGTACTGCCTTGGCCGACGCTGCGCTACGCTGGCCCACCTGTTGGTTCGTCTACCTCTTCGTGCTCCCCGACGGTTCGTTCGATGGCATCAGGAGCCTAGCCATAGCACGAGGCGCGAACCGGCTTGCTGCTACGATACCTCCGCAAGACGTATTGATCGTCAACTACATCGGCATCCCGCTGTCTGGTCAGGTATCTGATCAAGCGCGCGGCGGCTATTCTCGTCTCAAGAAAGACGGACCGAACGATGGATTGACTTACATTAGGGATGCCATTGCACCGAACAGCGTGACCATTCCTGAACTGGGCGTCGATCATTATTTCCGTCATCCGGACATCGCCCTGAAATCTCTCGCACTTGCGAGAGCCATTACTCGGCACGTTAAACATAGCGGCGCCCAACAACAGCATGCAGCGGACGGGGCTTCGCGCCGCCGCTGATGCTGGTCGTTAGGCGGTAACGAATATGCGACCACAACCACTAATCTGTGTGAATGATGTCGAAGCAAGCAGCATCTGGTATCAGAAACTGCTGAATTGTCAAAGCGCTCATGGTGGCCCGAATTACGAACGCCTGGAAATCGCAGGCAAACTCATATTACAACTGCATAAGTGGGAGGAAGAGCACCACCATGGGCAAATCGGTGACCCGGGTGATCCTGGCCGAGGCAATGGCATCCTTTTGTGGTTTGAGGTTGAAGAGTTTGACGCCGCAGTAGAACGTGTGGAGTCTCTGGGGGCTGAAGTCATTCTGCCGCGCCATCGGAATCCGCCGGACAGTGATGGCGGCCCAAATCATTGGGAGATTTGGCTTCGCGACCCGGACGGCTATTCGATCGTCCTCGCCAGCCCGGATGGGTCAGCAGATGGAAAATGGCAACCGAATAATCGCTGACCACAGATAAGCATCAAAGTAGGGAGTTATGGTAACAAATCGTTGGTTAAACATCTTTCTGGCAGCATTTTTTTCGAGCTTCATCATGGCAGTTGCCGTATCAGCCGGGGATGAGCTTTCCCAATCCGTTGAACAGCTCAGGCACTCAATTGGCCGTTGGTCGGTAACAACTGAATTCCTGAATGATGACGGGACGGTAGCTAAAACGGTAACAGGTAGCTATGAGTTTGAATGGGTTGTTACTGATCGAGTAGTAAGTGGCAGATCGGATATTCCGGAACTCAAACAAAGCTCAGGGATTCTGTTCTATGTGAACGACAAGAAAAAGACCATTGAAATGGTGTCGGTTGGGGCTGATGGACAGTTATGGGTAATGACGGGCACTGCCGGTCAGGAAACCCGGTACACACAGGTATTCAAAACCAGAGACGGAAAAGAAAGCCAGTTGAGGTTCACACGGTATAACGTGTCGGATGATAAGTTTGAATCAAAGATGGAATATACCGAAGATGGAGGAAAGACCTGGAAGCCCGGAAACCATCAGGTGTTCAAACGACAGAAATAGGTTATCGTGATTTCGTTAGCAAAAGAGACGGACAAGAAGTCCTGCCCCCTGAACGGCATCATTCTTATTCGTTTTATATAAATGCGCCGGGCGGTTTCACAGTTGAAGTGCAATAGAGCCTCAGCCTGTGACAATTCAGGAACCGCACCAATCCCCATGACAGTTCTCTTCCCTTTCGGCTATTGTTTATGAGTTGTTGAAATGAACAAAGCTTCGACAGCTTACAGAAACGGTATCCGTATGAGCCCCGACAAATGGAAGAAAATTGATGAACTGTTGGATCAGGCGTTGGATTTGCCGCCTGATCGTCACTCAGCCTTTTTAGCCGAAGTTTGCGGCGATGACGAAGAATTGCGCCGCGAACTGGAATCATTGCTCGCCGCACATCAGAAAGCCGGAAGCTTTATCGAAACTACTCCCGCCGAAGGCATGGCCGCCATTCTGGTCGAACAGAGTTTGCATTCTTCGCCCGAAACGTTGGTTGGGCGCACGCTCGGCCATTACGAAATCGTTTCGGTCATTGGCGCGGGCGGAATGGGAGAAGTTTATCGCGCGCGCGACACCAAGCTTGACCGCCAGGTCGCCATCAAAGTTCTGCCTCAGCATCTGTCGTCGCATCCCGAAGCGATTTCCAGATTCGAGCGCGAAGCCAAAGCCGTTGCCGCGTTGTCGCACCCGAACATTCTGGCTATTCACGATTTCGGCCACGACGGCGGAGCGATTTATGCGGTGATGGAATTGCTGGAAGGCGAAACGCTTCGCGCGCGATTGGATCATTCGGTGTTGAACTGGCGCGAAGCGGTGAAGATCGCATCTGCGGTCGCCGACGGATTGGCAGCCGCTCACGCCAGAGGAATCATTCATCGCGACATCAAACCGGAAAACGTTTTTCTGACTTCGGACGGATTGGTCAAGATTCTGGATTTCGGAATTGCCCGCGTCAAAAAAACAGTCGTTAGCACTGCCGACACTCTGCTTTCGCAAGGCCTGGGCGAAACCAAACCCGGCACATTGATGGGCACGATCGGTTATATGTCGCCCGAACAGGTTCGCGGCGATAGCGCGGAAGCGCCGAGCGATATTTTTTCGCTCGGATGCATGCTGATGGAAACGCTGACCGGCGAACGTCCTTTCCTGCGTCCATCAGCGGCGGAAACAATGGCCGCGATTTTAAGAGACGATCCGCCGACGCTGGAAGATCAGGCTCAGGACATACCGATTGATTTGGAACGTATCGCTCGTCGCTGTCTGGAAAAATCGCCGGAAGAGCGTTTTCAATCGGCGCGCGATCTGGCTCTGGATCTCCGCTCAATGCTGACCAGCGCTTCAGGCGCATACAGACCTGTCAGCGGAGCGATACCTGCCTATAGAGCTAAGGCCAAACGAAAACTGTTCAGATCGTTGTCGCTTGGCGTTGCTGCGATCATCGTCGCTTTGTTTGTCGCAGGATATTTTTGGTGGAGATCGGGCAAGACAACCATGCCCTTATCCAATTCGCTGGCGGTGATTCCGCTGGTCAACGAAAGCCAGGATTCCAACATAGAATTTTTGAGCGACGGAATAGCCGAAACCATAGTCTCGAATCTGGCTCCGTTGCGTCCCAAGCTGCAAGTGTTGGCCAGCAGTTCCGTCAGGGGCTACAAAGGCCGTCAGATTGATGCGCGCAAAATTGGCCGCGAACTAGGCGTGCGTCACGTTCTGGTCGGCAGAGTTTTTCAACAGGGCGACGTATTGGTCATCAGCGTTGAACTGGTTGATGCCAACGACGGGACTCAATTATGGAGCGGACGTTATCAACAACAACGCGCTGATTTGATGGCGATTCAGGACGACATCTCGCGGCAGATTTCCCAGAAGCTGCAAATCAATCTGACGGGCGAAGAAGAGAGGCTGATCGTCAAACGTCACACGGCAAATTCCGACGCTTACTATTTGTATTTGAACGGTCGCTATTTCTGGAATCAGCGCGAAAACGAGCAGTTGAAGAAGGCGATTGAATTTTACGATCGAGCCATTTCGCTCGATCCGAATTACGCGCTGGCTTATGCGGGAATGGCCGATGCTTACGCACTGCTTTTCGAGGGCGGACCCGAACGCGACGAAGCCCGACGCAAAGCTGTGTCTTTCGCTCAGAAAGCGCTTTCGATTGACGGCAATCTGGCCGAGCCGTATTCGACGTTGGGTTTCATCAAAACTTTCAGGGATTGGAACTGGACGGAGGCCGAAGCCGATTTCAGACGCTCGATCAGACTCAATCCTGGTTATGCCACCGCGCATCATTGGTACGCGCTGCTGCTTGCCATTCAAGGCCGTTTCGACGCGGCGCTGGATTCGATTCAACGAGCCAAAGAAATTGACCCGCGTTCTTTCCCGATCAACAAAGACATCGGCGAAATTTATTTTTACGCTCACCGTTATGACGAAGCCGTCGCACAATTTCGCAACACCATCGAATCCGAACCGACCAACAGCAGCGTCGGCGAAACTCATTTATGGATCAGAAACGCTTACGAGCAAAAAGGCGATCTGGCATCGGCCATCAACCAGATGAAACAAACTTCGATGCCTGAAGAAGAAATCGCCGAACTGAAACAGGAATTCGAGAAATCCGGCAAAGCCGGTTACTGGCAACGGCGGTTCGACATTCAGATTCGCGCTGGCAAAGCCAGTCCTGACGACCCGACCGGACGCATTCGTCTGGTCTTCGGTTATGCGTCAATCGGCGAAGCGGAAAAAGCCATTCCTTTGCTGGAAACCGCCATCACGCGAGATCATCACGACGGCGTGCTTTATTTGAAAGTTGATCCGCGCTTCGACAATCTGCGCTCTCATCCGCGATTCCCCGCATTGTTGAAACTCATGAATTTTGCGAATTGATCTGCCGCGCAAATTTGCGAAATTGCGCGTATCATTACCGGCAAAGATTCAGTAAACATATCTCGGCAAGCCATCTCATTCGGCTTGCCGTTTTTCATTGAGGAGTCAGCTATGGCACGCAAAGCTACTAAAGCATCGGTTGAAGAGATGGCAAAAAAGATTTTCGGCGAACGAGCGGAAAGTTACACCGTTAGCGCTCCGCATACGGACAAGGAAGTTCTGGCCAGAATCGTCGAACTTGCCCGGCCAAAATCTGATTGGACGGCGTTGGACATTGCCACCGGAGCCGGTCACGCTGCGTTTGCCATTGCTCCGCACGTGGCATCGGTCATTGCCACCGACCTGACTCCGGAGATGTTGGAGCAAGCCGAAAAGCTGAAAGCCGAGCGCGGCATCGGCAACACCGAATTTCGCGAAGCAGATGCTCATGCTCTTCCATTCGATGACAAAGAATTCGATCTGGTCATTTGCCGATTGGCTGCGCATCATTTTTCCGACATCAAACTTGCTTTGAACGAAATGCGGCGAGCGCTGAAACGCGGCGGACGATTGGTCATCAATGATCGCAGCGTGCCTGAAGACGATTTCATTGATCAATGCATGAACGAACTGGATTGGTATCACGACGAATCGCACGTCAGGCAATACCGTCCAAGCGAATGGCGCGCGATGATGACCGCCACCGGCTTCGCGGTTGAATCGGCTGAGCTTTACATCAAACATCGTCCGCTGACTTCGTTGACCGCAGGCGTTGAAGAAGAAAATGTCCGCAAAATTCACGCTCGATTGAACGGTCTGAACGACGATCAACGAAGGGCGTTGAACCTGACCGAAGTAAACGGCGAACCATACATCAATCACTGGTACGTACTGATCTCGGCTGAAAATTTGTGATGCTTCACAACATCCACAACTCAGGCCGCAAAGCCTGTCTGATTTTGTGCAGCAGAATTCGCCCTATCATCTGTCGGTCGAAATCAATTCGCGCAAAAGCCGTCATCCCCGGACGCAACAATCCTTCTTCGTTTTCAATCGTCAGCTCAACCCGATAAGTCGCTTGCCCCGCCTGATCCGTTTCGCTTTCGCCGCCGATTTTGGAAACCGTTCCGCGAAACACTCGGTCGGGGAAAGCGCGAGTTTTCAATCGAACTCCGTGACCGACACGTATGTCGCCGATTTCGCGTTCCGGCACCTGAACGCGAAGCAACAACTGTCGGGTCTCTGCGATGCGACAAACTTCTTCGCCTTTCTGAAAAAACTTGCCGACCATTCGCGGCAACTCTTCACCGAAGATCATTCCGCCACGTGGCGAGGCCAGTTCAAACTGCGCGCGCTTGCGCGTCAGCAGATCGCGACGGGTTTCGAGCGCGGAGATGACTTCGCGTATGGCTTTCAACTCTCCGCCGAGTTTTATTATTTGCAATCGTTCCGCGCTCAAATCTGAACTCGCCAAACTCATTTCGGTCGTTGTGTTGACGTATTTGCGCCGATGTTCGATCAATGCGGCTTCCAGATGCTGACGCGCGGCGGCAAATGCGTTGGCCGAAGTCGCGGCTCGCATTTCGGCGGCGTCCAGTTCGCTGCGCGGGACGATCCCATCGGCGTTCAGTTTGCGTGCGCGGTCGCGCTGAGCCGATGCTTCGTTCAAACGCGCTCGGCACGATTCAACCTCAGCCTGTAAAGTCGCCAACGCCGCCGGATAAGCTTCAACGTTTCGATCAAATTCTTTGCCCGATGACGAAACAGCAATGATTTTGGCGTCGCGATTTTCGCCGCGTTGATGAGCGATGATCTGACGACGCTCGGATTCAATTTCGTCGTAATCGAATTTCCGCTGGCGCAATTGTGTTTCAGCGCGGGCAGAGGCTTCTTCGCGCGCGCTCAATTCGCCTGACAGACGATCGAAATCGGCTTTGACTCGCGCCAGATCGGATTGCACTGCGACAATCTGCTCTTCCAGATCGAGGTTGCCCATATGAGCGATGACGGCCCCGCCTGCAACCTGATCTCCTGGTCGAACGCGCAACGTGACCAGCGAAGCGCTTTCGGGCGCGCGGATAATCGCTTCATGATCCGGAACCGCCACCAGCGAACCATAATTTCCGACCGATGCGCTCCACGGCATCAGCAAAACCGCAACAGTCAACACAACCAACAAAAGCGGCACAAGGCGACGGCGCCAGAACCGCGGTTGCGAGTTTCTGGTTTCGTTTGAAGTTTGATTGTTGTCAGCCATGTCGCCCTCCTTTGAAAACGGTTCTGAACCGGGAGCGGAAACGACCGGGTGATCCTGATAACCCGCGACGCTGAAGAACCAGGTCGCTACCACTTCACGTGCCGCATCGCTAAGTTGCCGCAATGGTCGCCGCATAAAAATCAGCGCGATGCCAACAGCCATCAGCAATCCCAACAGATAAAACTGTTCGACCAGCCATCCGCCGACGAAAATCACTATCAGCGACGCAAACGCGATGTTGTAAGCAAACGACAGCGCGCCGAAAACCAGATAGATCATCTGCTCGCGTCGGTCGTAACGCGCGGCTTCCGGGTTCTGCTCGTCGAACAAAATCTGTTTCAGCAATCCGCGCCAGTAAGCGCGCGAACGATCCATCAGGTTAGGCATTCGCAACCACTGACTGAGAAAGTAATAGCCGTCCAGTTTGATCAGCGGATTGGCGTTGAAGAAAACGTCCAGCATTCCGCCCAGCAAAAAGATAAACGCCAGATCGGCCAGCATCGTGTGCGGCGCAAGCGCAAACCACGCCAGCAAGCTGAAAGCTCCGATCATCAATTGCCAGTAAACGCCCGCCGCTATCACCCACAACCGGCGATTGCGTTGCGGAATCAAGTGAATGCCTGACACGTTGCAATAAAGCGCGGGCAGAAAGTAATAAACCATCAGCACGCCGATTTCGGTCGCCCGACCGCCGAAGGCTTTGCAGGTCATGCCGTGAGCGAATTCGTGAGTCACGCCGATCAACCACGCGGCGACAAAGACGAACAGAAAATGGTTGCGCAGCGTCGCTTCGCCATAAGCCGTAACTTCCGCCGAATTCATCAGCGCAGCCAGCAGCGCAACCACCATCATCGTCAGGCTGAGGACGAAAAAAACCGGCGACCAAATCCATCGCAAAGCGGGCAACATTCGCGCAAACAGTTTTTCAGGATTGAAGAGTTTGAACCGTATGTAATGCATCTGGCCGGTAACCAATTCGGGAGCCGATGCGCCGTTCGCCCGTTCTCCGGCCAGAATGCCGTAAGCGTCCAGCTTCGACAGAAATCTGATCAATGTTTGCGCCGAAAGCTGTGCGCCCGTCTGACGGTTGAATTCCTGGCAAACGCCACCGACTGTGCGCGCTCCGTCAATCAGGCTCAGAACCAGATTTTCAGTTGCGCGCAACAGCAGGTAACGCCCCACGCCAGCCGAACCAACGACAAAAACCGTGCGTTCGCCATCGCGCTGTTCCGCAATTTCCAAATCAGCGGCGGGCGTTGGGGGATATTCGCAGTAATCGGTTTTCATCTTTGTCTCAGCCTCCACTTATGGAAACGAGATTTGCGGCGGGAAACTATCAACTTCAAGAAAATGATTTTCTGTGACAACAGTAGCGCAACCAGCCATGGTTGCGTAGCCCGCAGAGGAAACCCTTTTGTCGTGAGTTGTATGCCTGCCAAGCCACGCAACGATGGCTGGTTGCGCTACTCTTACGGGCGAAAATCTTTTCCTATAGACCTCTATAAACCTATTTTTGAGACAGCTTCAAATAATTTTCCCGAACGGCTTTCAGCTTGGGATGATCGGCATTGAGCGTCGCTTCGAAAATTTGCAAAGCGCGCAGATAGATTTCGGCTGCTTCCTGGCGTCGGCCAAGCTTTTTCAGCAACACTCCCAGATTGTTTAGCGAAACGGCTACGTCAGGGTGAGATGCGCCGAGCAGTTTTTCCTTGATCGCCAACGCTCGGCGGTAATGCGGTTCGGATTGTTCCGCCCGGTTCGTGTTGGAGTAAAGCGCCGCCAGGTTGTTCAGATTGATGGCGATTTCGTATTCGGCTGAAGCGTCGCCAGCCGCCAATTGCCGCTCGAACAATTCCAGCACGCGGTCGTAAATCGGTTCGGATTCTTCGTACTTTTTTTGACCGTCCAGCACTCCCGCCAATGCCGCCAGGTCAGCCGCCAGATGCGCTTCAGTCACTTGTGGATGACCGGCGTCCAGCGCGCGTTGGCGAATTTCCACGGCTCGTCGAGCCGCCGGTTCGCCTTCGGCAAAACGTCCGCGCGCGTGATCCAGCCCGCCCAAATTGTGATAAATCGTGGCGACACTGGGATGAGCCTCACCCAGCTTTGCTTCTGTAATGATCAGCGCGCGATGATAAAGCTGATCGGCTTCTTCAAAGTTGCCGGTGTATTTATAAAGCACTGCCAAATTGTTCAGCACGGCTGCAACTGCCAGATGCTCAGCGCCATAATTTTCTTCGGCCAAAGCCAGCGCTCGACGGTAAAGCGGTTCGGCTTGTTGGTACCGCCCCTGCTCGCGGCATGCGTCCGCCCATTTGATCAGCGACAGCGTCAACGATTTGACGTCAATCTGTGAAGTCTTTGTTTCTTCCATCGCGCACTCCATCCGATCTGGTCGAAGCAAAGTCGCCGGCCAGAATTTGCGCCAACATTTCAGACGAAAGTAGCTGTGTGCCGTGAACGTCGCGCCGCTGATCAATCGCTGTCTCATCCAGCAAAGCGTCCAACTCTCCAGTGTCATAGGCGCGCGTTGAACTGTTCAGATGCCGTGTTTGACGCAATGGATTCAAAATTGTCGTGATCATTGCCTGCCTCCTCTTATATACAACGGCTTGTCCAACCCGCTGTAGATTTGACTGAACGCCTTTTCATTCCCGAAGGGTTTTCTCTGGCAGCCGCATCGGGTTTGACAACCCGCTGTACAACCGCGTGCTCAATAAATCAGCCGCTGCCGCCGAGCCAGATTTGCGAAAAACCATCCCAACGGATTGGCAATCGCAACCTCGCTCAGCGGCAGAGGAAAAGACCGCTTCTTATTCGTCCGCCGCCAAACTTATCGGGCGTCACTGATCAGCGTCTCGTTGTGGTTTGGAGATAGCGCCGGAGCGATCACTTCTTCCATCTCTTCCGCGCTCAATTCAACTTCCACCGTCTCGTTGTGGTTGGCGGCCAAACCCGGTGCGATCACTTCTTCCATCTCTTCCACGTTCAGTTCGATTTCTTCGACGTAAGTTGTGCTTTTCATCTTGTCTCCCTTATTGACCTGCTTTGAGGTCGTTGGCGGCTGAGGCGAAATACCGCCGACAGCCCGTTTGATTCATCCGCTTCGAGGTCGCTCGACCATTCGCGGCTTGTCTGAGAGCCGTTTTCTTTCGCTCTCACCCAGATAAACGGGAATTGTTTCAGCGAACTATCATCGTCACAAAAAAACTTTCCTTCAGTAAATTCATCGGTGATTTAATCGCGGCTCTGCCGCCTGATGTGCGGAAGTGCTTTGCACTTCCGGCAAGCTCTCTCCGGGCCTCAGGGCTACGCCCGGCAGGTCGGGCGCAGCCCCGATAGAAATTGCCAGTTTTCGGCAAGTCGTAGACTTGCCTCACATCGGGCGGCGGAGCCGCACGGTGTCTCCGAAAAACTTACGTGAAGAAAACTTTTTCCTTCTGCCAAACGCTTTTTGCGTGTCGAAAGCGAGCCTATAATCCGTCTGCCATTATTTCGGATCGCTGGATAACCAGGAGGTGAGGATGTCTGCCACGTCGCACGAAGTCACACAATTGCTCAATCAATGGAGCAATGGCGATCAAGCCGCGCTGGATCAATTGATGCCATTGGTTTACGGAGAATTGCGCCAGATGGCGCGACGTTACATGGCTCGCCAGAATCCCGGCCATACATTGCAAACCACCGCGCTGATCAACGAAGCCTTCATCAAACTGGTCGGCCAACAGGACAAACATTTCCAAAACAGAGCGCATTTTTTCGGCGTGGCGGCTCAGGCGATGCGCCACATTCTGGTGGATTACGCGCGGTCGAAACAGTACGTCAAACGCGGCGGCGATGCGCCAGTGGTTCCGCTGGACGAAGCGTTAACCGTTTCGGAAGAACGCGCCGCTGAGCTTGTCGCACTGGACGACGCATTGAAAGAATTGGCCAAAGTGGACGAACGAAAATGCCGTGTCGTGGAGCTTCGCTACTTCGGCGGTTTGAGCGTGGAAGAGACTGCGGAAGTTTTGAAGGTTTCGGCCATCACTGTGATGCGCGATTGGAGCGTGGCCAAATCGTGGCTTCACCGCGAATTGAACAAGGGCGACGACAATGAATCCTGAACGTTGGAAATCAATCGAAGAGTTGTACCACGAAGCATTGAAGCTTGATTCAGCGTCGCGTAAAGCTTTTCTCGACCAAGCCTGCACTGGCGATGAAGAATTGCGCCGCGAAGTCGAATCGTTGCTCGCTTCACACGATGAAGCCGCCAGCTTCATCGAATCTTCGCCCGGCGATGTTGTCGCCGGAATGATCGCCGAAAATCGGTCGCGTTCGATGATTGGCCGTACGCTCGGCCATTACACCATCCAATCCAAAATCGGCGCTGGAGGAATGGGCGAAGTTTATCACGCGCACGACACTCGGCTCGACCGCGATGTGGCGGTCAAAATCCTGCCCGAACACCTGGCCGCAGACGCCGAAGCGCTTCGCCGATTCGAGCGCGAAGCCAAAGCCGTCGCCGCTCTGTCGCATCCGAACATCCTTTCGATCTTCGATTTCGGAACTGAAGAAAACACCAGCTACGCAGTGATGGAATTGCTGAACGGCGAAACACTGCGCGCTCGGCTTCAGCGCGGAGCAATTGACTGGCGCGAAACGGTGGAAATCGGATCAGCCATTGCCGAAGGTCTGGCCGCCGCTCACGCCAAAGGAATCATTCATCGAGACCTGAAACCTGAAAACATTTTTCTGACTAATGACGGAGTGAAGATTCTGGATTTCGGCATCGCCCGCATGAAGCACTCGGTGTCGCCCGATTCCGAAACCTTCACTGCCACATCAAGCACGACCCGTCCCGGGGTGGTGATGGGAACGATCGGTTATATGTCGCCTGAACAGGTGAAAGGTGAAACGGCAGAAGCGCCGAGCGATATTTTTTCGCTGGGCTGCGTGCTGTACGAAATGTTGAGCGGTCAAAGACCTTTTGCGCGCTCGACGACTGCTGAGATGATTGCGGCGATTTTGGACGCCGAACCGCCCGCGCTGACCAGCGCAAAAAAGAAACTTCCTGCTGAAATTCAGCGAGTGATTCGTCATTGCCTGCAAAAGAAACCAACTGAACGTTATCAATCAGCGCGCGACCTGGCCTTCGATTTGCGGGCGATGCTGACCGGAAAATCAATCATCGCTCCGTCTCCGAAAAGCTTTAGGCGTGGCGCTCGGCTGGCATTACGAGTTGGCGCAATTGCTGTGATGGTTTTGCTGGCGGTGACGGCCTGGCTTTATTGGGACAACAGACCGTCAGGCGCGATTGATTCGCTGGCGATTTTACCGATGGTCAACGCCAGCGGAGACGCCAATCTGGAATACCTGAGCGACGGAATCACAGACAGCTTGATCAACAGTCTGTCTCAACTGCCGCAGTTGCGTGTGATGGCGCGGGGAACTGTTTTCAGTTACAAAGGCAAGGAAGTTGATCCGCGCGAAGTCGGCGAAGAGTTGAAAGTCCGCGCTGTTTTCACAAGCAAAATGATTCAACGCGGTGACACGCTGAACATTCAAGCCGATCTGGTCAACGCCAACGACGGTTCGCAAATCTGGGGAGACCGTTACAAGCTCAAGCTCGCCGACGCGCAGGCCATTCAGGAAGAGATCACTAAGCAAATCTCTGAAAGGTT
>CAYRQB010000157.1:0-13447 GCA_964426025.1 uncultured Heliomicrobium sp. | reverse complement strand
ACGCGAGCGCCGATGCCAGCTTCGGCCAGTTTGGCTTGGGCTTCGACGGCGACGGAAACTTCAGAACCAGTGCCGATCAGAATCACGTCTACGTTACCGGTTGGAGATTCGCTCAGGATGTAAGCGCCTTGCGCGACGCCTTCGGCTGAGCCGAATTTCGTGCGGTCGTAAACCGGCAGTTTTTGCCGCGTCAGAGCCAATGCCGTCGGGCCGTGGCGATGTTCGATGGCGACTCGCCAGGCGACGGCGGTTTCGTTGGCATCCGCCGGGCGAATCAAAGTCAGGTTCGGAACCGAGCGCAATCCGGCCAGTTGTTCAATCGGTTGATGAGTCGGCCCGTCTTCGCCCAGCCCTATGCTGTCGTGCGTGTAAACGTAAATCGTGCCGATGCCCATCATCGCCGCCAATCTGACCGGCGGACGCATGTAATCGTAAAAAACCATGAAAGTTCCGCCGTAAGGAATCAGCGGACGAGTCAGCGCCATGCCGTTCATCACCGAACCCATGGCGTGTTCGCGGACTCCGAAATGGAAGTTGCGACCGTCGCGGTGTTCGGCTGAAAACTTCGCGTAACCGTCAAGCATGGTGTTGTTGGACGGAGCCAGATCAGCCGAACCGCCGATCAGCATCGGCAAACTGGCGGCAATCGCGTTTAGCGTTTTGCCGGAAGCTTCGCGCGTAGCCATCGGTTTGTCCGCCGGAAACACCGGCAATTTGGCTTGCCAGCCGTCTGGCAATTTGCCGCTCGCCCAATCGCGCCATTCCTGAGCTTTGTCGGGATGCGCTTTTTCGTAAGCGGCGAATTTCTCTTCCCATTCGGCTTCGAATTTCTGGCCGCGATCAATGCATTGACGGAAATTGTTCAAAGCTTCAGCCGGAACGGTGAACGGTTCTACGTAAGGCCAGCCGAGGTTTTGTTTGGTCAGTTTGACTTCGTCCGCGCCCAGCGGTTCGCCGTGAGCCTTGCTGGTTCCGGCGCGATTCGGGCTGCCGTAACCGATGACGGATTTGACGCAAATGATTGAAGGTCGCGGATCGGCTTGCGCTGCGCGGATGGCGGATTCAATGGCGGCCAGGTCGTTGGCGTCCTCAACCGTTTGCACGTGCCAGCCGTAAGCTTCGAAACGTTTGGCGCGGTCTTCGGTGAAGGCCAAGCTTGTGCTGCCATCAATCGAAATCGAGTTGTCGTCGTACAGGTAAATCAATCGGCCAAGTTTCAAATGCCCGGCCATCGAAGCGGCTTCGCTGGCGACGCCTTCCATCAGATCGCCGTCCGACACGATGGCATAAATGTGGTAATCGAAAATTTCGTGGCCGGGACGATTGAAGTACGCGGAAAGATATTCCGCGCCGATGGCCATGCCTACGCCGTTGGCGAATCCCTGCCCGAGCGGGCCGGTCGTCGTTTCAATTGCCGGAGACAATTCCGATTCGGGATGGCCAGGGGTCAGGCTGCCCCATTGGCGAAAGCTTTTCAGTTGGTCGAGCGTGAAATCTTCGTAACCGGTCAGATGCAGCAAACTGTAAAGCAGCATCGAACCGTGTCCGGCCGACAGCACAAAACGGTCGCGGTTTGCCCAGCGCGGATTTTTTGGGTTGTGCCGCATCAGCCGCGTCCAGACGACGAAAGCAGAAGGAGCCATTCCCATCGGCATGCCCGGATGGCCTGAGTTCGCCTTTTGCACGCCGTCCATTGCCAGCGTGCGGATGGTATTGATCGAAAGTTGGTCGAGTGAATTTTGGTCAGACATGGTCTTTTTTCTATTTTTACGAAAATAACCACCGATGAACACGGATTAGCATGGATGAGCACAGTTTGAATTTCTATCTGTGTTTATCTGAGTTCATCCGTGTTTATCTGTGGTTGCCTGTTCATTGGTCTGCAGTTTCAGTTAACGTGTTCGCTTTCGGTGATTGATTGTTGCTGGTTTGCCAGAAAGACCGGCAAGGTTTTTTCGTCAAATAACGATGAGTTGATCAGCGTTTGCACGACGTAATCGCCGGGTTGCTGGAAAGTGGTATTGATAAAGACGGTCACGTTGTCGGCGTATCCCTGCGGAGCGATTTCAAAACTGCTCGGTTGGGACACGGCGATGGTTTTCTTCTTGTCAGGAGTCAGAATGCGCACTTCGGTCAGAAACTGTCCTTCGCCTTCCCAATGATTCAGGACTGCGAATTTGATCAGTCCGACCGGCAGTTGCGGAACGACGATCTGATGGAAAACGCCCATCAGGCTCAAACCGCCGGAGGCTTCGACGCGAACGTCTTCGCTAAAGATGGTGTAATTCAATTCAAGATTGCTGGGTTTATTCATAATCGGATTGTAACCGCTGGGGCTTGGAAAGTAGAACCGGGAAAAGACGACTCACTGAGATTTTGGCAAAGCATTCTTGAATTGCATCGGCTGATCAAAGTCAGAGTTCAAGTTCCGTCGTCGGCAGACGACTTTCGGCTTCGCGCAGTTTTTCCTCCAATTGAACATTGTGAGTTTCCAGCCCGGCCAGCTTGATTCGCAATCCGCTGATTTCCACTTCCAGATTGTTGACCGTCTGCTGAAATCGCTGCTCCAATTCGCGCAACTGTCTTTCAACGGTTTCGGCGCGCTGGCCTGCCGGAGTCAGTTCCGCGATTTGCGCGTTCAATCGTTTCTCGTCGGATTCCTTTTCTTCAATCGCGGATTGCAATCTGGCTTCAAGCTCAATCAAACGTGCGTCGCGCGCGAAAATCTGTGCGTGCAATGGTTCCAGTTGCGCCACTCGCGATTTCAATTCCGAAATCTCCCTGTCTCTGCCGTCGAGTTCCGCGCGGTATTCGGCTTCCAACTCGGCCAGCTTTGCTTCGGCGGCTTCGGCGCGCGCGCGAACATCGTCTGCGCTTGATGCCGTCAGTGATTTCAATCGCGCTATCTCAGCGTCTTTTTCGGCAATCATCGCCTGATGCCGTACTTCAAGCTGTTGAAGTTTTTCGCCGTCATCCGGCAACGAAGCGGAAGATTCGGTTGCGGTTTCCAGCCCATCAACCTGTTTTTGCAATCTGGCAATTTCGCCATCCTTTTCCGCCAACGAAGTTTTCAGGCTTTCTTCCATCCGTCGCAATTTCAGATCGCGCTCTGCCAATTGCGCGCTGAGCGGTTCCAGTTCCCTGACGCGAAGCTGGAGCAACGAAATCGCCGCGTCTTTGTCGCGAAGGGTTGGACTTTGATCCGTTCCGTTCGACTGCGTTTCGCCAAGTTGCGATTGCAGATCGGCCAGCAGCGAATCTCTTTCGCCAAGTTCGAATTCGTGCTGAGCCTTGAGTTCTTTCAATTGAGCTTCGGCTGCTTTTTGATCGTCCAGCAAGCTTTCCAATTCCGCTATGCGGTCGTTGAGCCTGGCAAGCTCGTCGCTTTGATCTGCCGGTTTCGATTGCGCCGACAGCCTGGCCAGTTCTTCGTCTTTGGCTTTGATGGTTGCGATGGCTTCGGCGTGTTTGGATTCCAGTTCGCGCAATCGCAGATCGCGGTCGGTGACTTGCAGCTTCAACGGAGCAAGCTCTTTGACTCGCGCCAACAAAACCGCCACGTCGTTGTTCTGGCTGGAAACCGTTTTCCTCAACGATTCGATTTCGGCCAACAGTTCAGGGTCTTGCTTCGGAGTTTTCTTCGACGAAGATTTCGCGGCTGCTTCGGCTTCGGACAATTTGGCGCGCAAAGAATCAGTTTCCGATTTCAACGATTCGGCTTCGGCCTTCAATGCTTCGAGCGAGGCTTTTCCCGATTCAAGCTGCGATTCGGCGGCGGCCAATGTGTCCATACGACTTTCCAATTCGGCGATTCGCGAATCGCGCGATTTTATCTGATCGGTTTTGGCTGTGATTTCATCCCGGTAGGAATTCAGCAAATCGTGCTGTGAGTTTATTTCGTTGCGAGCGGCTTCAAGCTCTCGCTCGGCTTCCTGAGCTTTGGCGCGAGCCGATCCCAACTTGCTGCGTGAACTGCTTCTGCGCGACAGCAGCCAGCCGATAATCACTCCCACCAATAAAGCAAAGATCAATCCGAAGATGTTCTGCAACCCCATCGCTAGCCCTCCTGAACACTGATATTTTTCTCTTCGCGCTTTTTATACGCGCAAATGATCGCCGCGCCAATTCCTGATGGCGCGTTTCAATTCATCAGGTTTGGCGAATCCGCCGTCAACGGTTCGCTGAGCCAATTCGGGCAATTCATGGTCTGAAGCGAATCGCAAAGCGACGATGAACTTTAATGGCAGGGCGCTGGCTCTGGCTGCAAGATCGGCTGGCAGCAATCGCTGATAACGAAGCTGTTCTTCCAACCTGATGACTCGATCCTGAACTTTCAGCGGATAGGTCCGCATCAGAAAAGCCATCATTATCAATCCTGCGGCCAGCAACATTGATATGCCGGTATCGAAACTCGGGGCGGCGGCGAACTTGTTGATCATCCAGGCCAGATACAAAGTAACAATCGGGGCCAGAACGTAATTATACATGGCGTGTCGTCTGACGTGATTGGAGTAATCCTGTCTGGTTTCGGGCATTTCGATCTCCTGTTTTCTTTGATTGATTGTGTGACGATTTACAACGCGGATATTCGCGGCGCGCCTTTGGGCATTTCGACTTTCGGCAAATCGGGGGTGAAATCTTCGCCGGGATTGATGAACTGGTCGCGTTCGAATTTGTACTGTTTGTCGTAAAGCTGTTTGTAACGTCCATCCTTCGCTATCAATTCATCGTGCGTTCCGCGTTCGACAATTCGGCCTTCTTCCAGAACCAGAATCTGATCGGCGCTGCGGATGGTTGACAGGCGATGAGCGATGACGAAGGTCGTGCGGCCTTGCCGCAAGCTGCGCAATCCTTCCTGAATCATCGCCTCGCTTTCGCTGTCCAGACTGGAAGTCGCTTCGTCCAGAATCAGAATCTTCGGATCGGCCAGCAGGGCGCGAGCGATGGCAATGCGTTGGCGTTGTCCGCCGGAAAGCTTGACTCCGCGTTCGCCGACGACGGTTTCGTAACCCTGCTCGAAACCCTTGATGAATTCGTCGCAATGGGCGATGCGCGCGACTTCTTCGATTTCGGCTCGCGTCGCATGCGGTTTTGAAAAGCTTATGTTTTCGGCAATCGTTCCGTCGAACAGAAAATTGTCCTGCAAAACCACGCCCAGATAGCTGCGGTAATCGCGCAGTTTGATGTTGGCCAATTCGCGCCCGTCAATTCTGATTTTGCCGGAAAGCGGACGATTGAAATTCATGACCAGACTGATCAAAGTGCTTTTGCCCGAACCGCTGGATCCGACCAGCGCGGTCGTCGAACCGGCGTCGGATTTGAACGAGACGTTTTTCAGCACCGGAACGTTTTCGTTGTATTCAAAACTGACGTCATCGAATTCCACATCGCCGCGAAGTTCCGGCAGAGCTTCGCGCAGAGAATCTTCGTCGTCTTCGGTTTTCAGGTTCAGGATTTCGCGAATGCGGTCGAGTCCGGCAAAGGCTTCGGTGATTTGTGTGCCGATGGCCGTGATTTCGATGACCGGCATGGCCATCAATCCGGTGAATGCGACGTACATGAACATATCGCCGATGGTCATTTCGCCAGCCAGCACCGATTGCCCGCCGACCGTGATCATCACCACTCCGATTGCGCCGACGATGACCGACGAAAAAGCAGTGATGGCCGAAACCCCTGTCATTGATTTGGCGATGTTGCGAAACAGATTGTGCGCGCCACGAGCGAAAACCAGTTCTTCACGCTTTTCGGCGGTGTAGGCTTTGACAATGCGTATCCCGCCCAGCGATTCGCCCAAACGCCCTGTGATAACGCTTTGAATTTCTCCGCGCTCGCGAAACAGCGGGCGCAGTTTTCTGAAGGCGTAAGACAATCCTCCACCGAAAGCCGCCAGCACGACTATTGTCATGCTGGTCAATTTCCAGTTCAGGTAAAACAGAACGACCAACGCGATGGCGGCTGTGACAATGCTTCCCACCAATTGCACCAATCCGGTTCCGACCAGATTACGAATGCCATCGGCGTCGTTCATGATCCGCGAAATCAATTTGCCGGTTTGCGTCGAATCGAAATAACTGATGGGCAGGCGTTCGACTTTCGATTGAATGCGCTTTCGCATTTCGGTAATCGCTCTTTGCGCGGCGACGCCCAGAACCTGCGAAAGCGAGAACGAAGTGATTGCCTGAATAACGGTCGCGGCTCCGGCGGCCAGCGCAATCGGCATCAACAAATCGGTTCGTTGTTTGCCGATCACGTCGTCAATCAGAAACTTGGTCGAAGCGGGCAGAACCAACCCCACCAGACGGTTGATGATCATCAACACTCCGCCAAGCAGCAGTCGCGAACGATGCGCCTTGACCAGTTCTTTGGCTTCACGCATTGCCGCCGACGGATTGAAACGCTTCTTCTTTGATTCGGCCATGTGATCTCCGATGAGTGGTAACGAACTCCATCTTCAGCCTGAACTCAATGGAAAAGACACCACAAGATGAAGCTTGAACTCTGAACCTTTTACTTGTTCGATTGTGTGCGACCTAGTAGTGACTGGCGGGAAGTTTATCTGAAATGGAAAGGGGCGGGTAGAGGGGATCGAACCCTCGGCCTCAAGAACCACAATCTCGCGCTCTAACCAGCTGAGCTATACCCGCCGCAAAATCTGATTTATGTTTGAAATAGCTCCAATGAGGCTTCGACTTCTGCCTTAACCGTCATCAAAGAAGGCGCAATAATAGTGATCGCGCCTGTGATCGTCAAGAGCATGAATTTACCAGTGGTGTCCTATTTTTGTGTTGCTATCTGAAAACAGGGACTTCCGCCCACGAAGTCACACGAAGCAGACACGAAGAGGCGATAAACTTCGTGTTCTCTTCGTGTGGCTTTGTGGGAGAAAATTTTCAGATTGCCAGCAACACAACTTTAGGACACTACCAATTTACCGCACTCTTACGTTCACGACGTTCGCCACCTTGCCGTTGATCGAAACCACCACATCAACCAGACCCGAAATTCCGGACGGAATCTGCGTGTTGAGTTGGTCGAGTCCGGCATAACCGCCCTGAGCGCCGACAAACAAAGTCGGAGCGTAATAGCCGCCGACGGTGACTTTGACATCAGCAGTCGAAGCTTTGCGCATGCCGGAACCGAACAACACCAGATAATCTCCAACATCAATCGGGTTGGACGAACCGTCAGTGTTTCCAACGGCGGTGAAGTTCACGCCGTCTTTGGTGACAACCGCCGCCGGAGCGCCAGTGCCGGAAGAATTTGAAGTGAAGATGCTGGGCGCGGCGGACGCCAGATTGATCGTCCCGCGAGACATCGAACCGTTGGCAGAGACGATTTCGATCACCGCGTTGCCGGTCAACACTCCCGCCGGAACGAGGAAGTTGATTTGCGAAGGCGCGACGAAAAACAGCGGAGCCAGCACGCCATTGACTCGAACTTTTGTTCCGGCCAGTTCAGTCGGCAACGGAGTCGTGTTGGCAACAGCGACTGACGTAGCCAAATTCGTGCCGAAAGCGGCGGCGATGGCTTCGGGCGCCAGAGCTTCGCCGGAAAAGCTGGCGGCTGAAACCGCAGCCACAGGGTTAGCCGTTCCGCTGCGCATGAATTTGACCGCCTGCGTTCTGACGCCGTCGGGATTCAAAACCGTCACGCTGACTTCCTGTCCCGGAGCGGCCAACACCTTCCACAATTCGCCGGAAGACAGTTTCGATGTGGCGGTCGCATCATCCGCCGCAGTGTCTCGCAAACTGTGCCCGTTGATTTCAATGTCCGCTCCGGCCAGAAAGCCCGCGCCGTTGACCGTTAATTTGCCTGCGCCGTCAACCGCCACGTCGCTGAGCGTCGGGGAGGATGTCGTCAATGTAAACAGGTCGAGCGTGAATCCGATGAAAGCCAGCGACATTTCATCAGTTGTTTCTTCGCCCCAGCGAACGATCTCCGGCGGATTGTTCGGATTGAGCGGATTGTCGGTTGAATTGTCGAAAATCGTCGTCAGCTTCAGTTGCGATCCGCTGGCGGCTGGAACAGGGTTTTTCAGAACATAAGTTCCCTGCCAGTTGAAATCCCAATCGTCAATGTTTATCAGGCAATCTGCCTGAGTCGCGTCGGGTTTGGTCAATTCGACTTTGATCTTTCTGCCGAGCAGATGCATGTGAGGAGTCAATGTCCAGAGCTTCGCCGCCAGAATTCCCTGAACAGTGAAAGACTCCGTGACCTCATAATTTTTTGCGCCGGGCGGAATGGCGAAACGGTTGTTGAGCAGCGGCAGCGCCAGCAGTTGTTTCTGCACAGGAGCTTTGGCGAAATACAAACCCGTGCTGGTTCTGTCAGATTCGACTTCGCCTGTCGGGTGGTAATGGACCTGGATGACCACGCGGCCACGGTTTTCCAACTTGATGCCGGTTCCTTCCGGCGCGAAGTATCCGCGCGAACCCGGCGCCCATCCGCCCAGCAACGGCGAAGAATCAAGGCTGGTGAAATTTGTGCTGAAACCAGGCCCGCCGAAACAGGTGTAACCCGGGCCGGGGTCTTTGGCGTCAAGCGCGATGGAAGCTCCGGTCGGATCGGCGTAGGCGATGACGTGATGAACGATTTTCGGATTTCCGGGTTTGACGGTCAAAGCGCCGATTTGCCGATTGCCGCGAAGATTTTCAACCGGAATGCTGAAACAGCGATACATATCGCTTTGCGTCGGAGGCGTGTAATCGGTGTCCGGCGTCAAAACCAGATCGGGCGCGCCAAGCGGCCAACCGTCTGGAAATTCCAGCGGCGCAGGCAAATCCGCCGCCGCGCCTTCGGGCGAACCGGCGTCCACCCAATTGACGATTGTGTTGATTTCATCCTGACTCATCCCGCGCGCGTCACGAAAATCTCCGCATCCGGGAACAGGTTTCCACGGCGGCATCTTCCGCATCAAAACCGCCTCGCGAATCGCCTTCGACCACGGGCGGGCTTCCTGAAAAGTCATCAGCGAAAACGGAGCGATGTCGCCGGGATGATGACAGGTCTGGCAATTCTTCTGGAAAATACGAACGACTTCCTTGTTGAAAGTCGGCGCGGTTTGAGCGCGTCCATTTGTCTTAGCCGTTGCATCCGCCGGTTTGACGGAAGCATTTTTCGTCGAATCATTGCCAATCGCGCTTGTTGTCTTCATTGCGCTGATAGCGATTGCGGAGACTGCAAATAAAAAAACGACTGAGGCTAAAAACGAACGCCTGACGATCCTGCTCATAGCTCGGTTTCCTTTCAGATTTATCCAAACGATTTGGACTGGTCTTTGCGAAATGTTGAATTGACGATTCGGAAGTGCGGGCGAATTGTATTGACGGTTGGCCATCACCGCAAGTTGAGTGACAAAGTTGTGATGCTAAGCGGACAAGACATTCGTTCTGCATACGAAGGCATCAAGAAAATTGAGTTTCACGCAAAGTCGCCAGGTCGCAAAGGACTAAAGCTATCGTAAGAGACAAAGCTAACGAAGATAGTAAAGAAACGACCTTCCACTCTCTACTTCTCTTCCTCCTCGCGTCTTTGCGGCTTCGCGTGAAATTTCTTTTCTAAAGCGCTGTATTACAAACAGAGAATCAGCTTCTGCCGTAAACCGGAACGGCTGCGCCGTTGATGGCGCGCGCTCCGTCCGAAGCCAGAAACAGGATGACATCGGCTATCGCTTCGGGCGAAACCCATTTGTTGAAATCGGCGTCGGGAATGGCGGCGCGGTTCTGCGGAGTGTCAATCATGCCGGGCATGATGCAATTGACGTTGACGCCCGCGTCCTTCAATTCTCCGGCCATGCTTTCGGTCAATCGGACGACTGCGGTTTTTGAAACGCTGTAAGCCGCGTGATAAGCATCGCCGCTGAGCGCCGCTCGCGAAGCGATGTTGACGATCTTTCCTTTTCCCTGTTTCAACAGATGCGGAATAACTTCGCGACACATGACAAAGACCGAACGGGCGTTCAGGTTGAGCATGAAGTCCCAATCGCCGAGCGGTGTTTCGTGCAGCGGAGTTCCGGCGCGATAACCTCCGGCGGTGTTGACCAGAACATCAATCCGACCAAATCGTCCATGAATTTCTTTGACTGCGTTCGTCACAGATTCCGCGTCCGTCACATCGGTCGGCGAAGCAGTGTAATGATTCGGCGAAGCGGCCAGATCGGGGAAAAGTTCAGGCAATCTGCCCGGCGAACGATCCACCAAAGCTATTTTCGCCCCAAGCGCGGCAAAAGCTCTGGCAGCGGCCATTCCCACGTTGCCAGCCGCTCCGGTGATGACAACCACACGATCAGTAAAATCGAATTTCATATTTCTCCTTGTCTGATTCTTGAGACAGAACGACAGGTTGATACATTTAGACCGTCATATCGTCCGCTCACAAACAAAATGACGCTTGGCTGGTAATTTATTTCTGGTATAAGATCAGTTTGCCTTTCGATTGTCTAACGCTGAAAAAATCTTGTTCAAACAATCCAAAGATTGACGGCGGAACGTAAGCTATAGCTTTTAAGAAAATAACTTCCCGCGAATCACGCCGATTACGCGAATGAAAAGGATTTTTTACTGGTTTGAGAACCCACTATCTTGTTGGTCAGGTTAAAGCTATTGAATAGCCTTTTCCAAAGTATCTGCGTTCATTCGCGTCATCCGCGGGAAAAACATTTTCTTGAATTCTATAACTGACAGGAGTTTTCCTTGCAAATCGCCTCAGGAAGAACCGAAGACAGCGCTGACTCTATAAACCGAGACGCGGAATTGATTTCGCTGATGGCTCGCACTGCCAGGGGCGATCAATCGGCATTGGCGGCGCTTTACGACAACACCAACCGTTTGGTTTATGGTTTGATTCTGCGCGTGTTGGGCGACAGCAGCACAGCGGAAGAAGTTTTGTTGGACGTGTACACTCAGGTTTGGCGTCAGGCAGCAAGTTACGACACTTCCAGAGGAACTCCGCTGGCGTGGTTGACGACAATCGCTCGCAGCCGCGCGATTGACCGTTTGCGTTCCGGTTGGCAGGAAAGGCAACGCAAAGAGCCGCTGGACACCATCAACGACCGCGAAACGGTCGCGGCCAATCCTGAGGAAACGACTGTGGCTTCCGAACGACAGCGTTTTGTGCGCCAAGCTCTCAGTTCGCTTTCGCCCGAACAACGAGAAGTAATCGAACTGGCTTATTACGGCGGTTTGAGTCACAGCGAAATCGCCGCCAAACTGAACCAACCATTGGGAACGGTCAAAACGCGGACTCGATTGGGAATGATCAAATTGCGCGAGGCGTTGGCGCCGATGTTGAACAGCCCACAGTAAAGCGGCATCGAATAATTCGCCCGCTAAGACTGAAGAAAGCCTGTTTGCAGATTTAACTTTTTTGAGAGGAGGGCTTCGACCAAGTTGTCCCCTAAAACGATCACAGAGGAAATGCAGGAATTGGCGGCGCTATACGCTCTGGGAGCGTTGACCCAGCAGGAAGCGCGCGCACTGGAAAACCGTTTGTCAGATGACGGCGGTCTGGCCGAAGAGATGGCTGCGTTCGAAGCGATTGTGTCGAATCTGGCGCTCGCGGCTTCTGAACTCAGCCCTATGCCATCTTTGCGGCAAAATTTGTTGAATAGAATTGCGGCGGAACCGCAGTCTGATGCCAAACAGGAATTTCATTTGCCAATTGTCCATCAGCGCTTTTCAAATATGTTCAGTCTTCTCGCCGCAGAAGGCGATTGGCTGGAAATCGGGCCGGGATTGACCACCAAAACGCTTTTTGTTGACGAAGCGCGCGGAACCGTCACCTCGCTGGTGAAGATGATGCCCGGCGCCTCATTGCCGCCGCATCGCCACAGAGGCGACGAACAGTTTTATATTTTGGAAGGCGATTGCAACGTCCATGGAACCCGGTTGGGTCCGGGCGATTTCCATCACGCACCGCCTAACAGCGTTCACGAATCAACTTACACGGTGGAAGGAACAACTTTCCTGCTGATATCTCCGGCGGATTACGAAATCCTGCAACCGGCGATTCAATAAGCGACACCAAAACCACTTCTTCAGAACAAGCGCCATTGGCGCTTGTTCTGTTTTCGGTACCAGGAAGTTCTCGAAATCGAAAACTCACGTCAAGATGCAAAGTAATCAAGCCTGAATAAGATTGCCTGCAAGCAATCCTTTTCTTGTTCTTCCTTGTCTGGCGGCTTTGCGGCTTAGGGTGAACCGATAGATTTCATTTTTGACTTTTGCCTTTTGCGATTTGCCTTTTGATTTTCTGCCTATGCTGATTACCAGCCCTGCCAATGAACGTTTGAAACAAGCCCGCCGCGTCCGCGATGGCCGCCAAGACGATTTGATCTTCGTCGAAGGCGAACGCCTGATCGAAGAATGTCTGCAATCAGATTTGGTTCTGAAAGAATGCTTTCATTCGCCCGAAGCTTCACCGCGAGCGGAAAAGATTCTGACGGAACTCGCCAATCGTAACTGCCCATTGCTGCCAACCGCCGATGCCGTTCTGGCGACAATCAGCGACACGGTCAACACACAAGGATTGATTGTCATAGCCGAACGCCCAACCGCCGCTCTCGATCAATTGATGACAACCGACGGACTGGTCGTTTGCCTTGACGCCGTGCAGGACCCTGGCAATTTCGGCGCTATCGTCCGAACCGCCGAATCCGCCGGAGTCGTCGGCGTCATTTCCTTGAAAGGCTCTGTTGACGCTTTCGCGCCTAAAACTTTGCGCAGCGCGATGGGTTCGGCTTTTCGATTGCCGATTGTCACGGATGTCGGCGCGGATGAGTTAGCTGAAAAGGCTCGCTCGGCTGGTTTGAAAATCGTAGCGACGGCGGCAGAGGCCGAAACCGTTTACAGCGATTTCAATTGGCAACAACCGGCAATTATCGTTTTCGGCAACGAAGCCAACGGCATCAGGCAGGAGTTGTTGGAAAGATGCGACGCGCGAATCAGAATTCCGCTGCAAGCTCCGGTCGAATCGCTGAACGTTTCAGCGGCAGCAGCGGTCATTTTGTTTGAAGCCGCTCGGCAAAGTCCTGGAAAATCAGAGTGATAAATTCTCTCCTTACCAACTAACAATTGTTCGCCTTGTCGTCCATTCTCCTACGTCACATTAAACTGGGTCTTTGGGAATTGCTGCCATAAGACGTTTGCCTTCTCAGTAAATGACTATTGGTGGTGATATTTATCCTGAAATTGCTGCTATATTACAGTAATCGCTAATTCCATTTGTGAAAAACAGTGTTTCAGGACAGCAATTCCCAAAGAACCGCTACGGCGACGAATTACGGCAGGTTTTACCAGTTCGATCCGTGAGGTAACATCACGAACTTCGCCGGAGTTACTCTGAGCTACGCCACCAGCGGCAACGGAGCGCCCTCAACCAACCGAATCAACACCGACAGCCAGAGTTTCAGTTACAGCTATGACGCGGCGGGTAACATGACCGCCGG
>CAYRQB010000156.1:0-13514 GCA_964426025.1 uncultured Heliomicrobium sp. | reverse complement strand
TTCCCGCCGGATCGAAGATTCGTTCGCGAGTCGCGCTGCAAAACCTGGAAGATTTTCCCGGCGGCCAGCAATTGACCTGGGCTGTGACCGTCGAACGCGAAGGCGGAGACAAACCTGCCTGCGTCGCCGAATGGCTGACGAGGTATTATGTTTAGGCGGGCAAGATGCCCGCGCTCCCGTGCGAGGTATTACGTTTAGATGGCAATTCAATTTTCGATTCCACTATCCAGCGAAAGTTACCTGCGAACTTTTGAAGCCGAGATTGATGTCGTAGCGGAAAACGAAATCTTCGTGCGCGGAGTGATGAGCGATCAACGCTTCGCCTTCGAGCATACCTGGCTGGTTCGCACGCCCGAATACGAAGTCATCGAAGCCGCAGCTTCGCAGATTGCAGGTGATCGCGCGGAGTTCGATCCGGAACTTTGCAAACGTTATCCGGAAATTGTCGGTGTGCGAATCGGGCGAGGGTTTTCCAAACGAATCGTTTCAACGCTCGGCGATTTGCCGGGAGCGAAGGAACATTTGCTGATGGCGATTGAAATGGCTCGCGCCGGTCAGCAGGTTTACCAGTACACGCCGGAATTTGAAGCGCAATTTCCAACGACGACTGAAGCAGGCACGACCAAAGCCGCGCAAATCGCCTGGTTGAAAGACCGCGCTTACATGAATCTGGCCAATTCGTGTTACGCCTACCGCGACGAAAGCGAAGAACTTTTCAACAGCAGGGAAGTCCGTTGTGGATTCGATTCAGGTTTGACCAGACCGAAGCCCGGCGACAAGCGCGTTTTCTGGCGCAACAAAAGTCTTTCGATCAATCTGACCACGCGCGGTTACGAATGCGAAAGCGCGATGGAAGACCGCATCCACGACATCAAAATCAGCTTCGAGCTTTCGCGACAGGGATTGATTTCAAACGCGCAGAGTCGCGGTTTGCGATTGCCTTATCACGGCATCTGCGAAGACGCGCATTCGCGGACTGCGGGTTTGAACGGAAAACAAGTGACGGCGGAATTCATCGGACAATTCGCCGATCACGTCGGCGGAGCTTCGGGTTGCACTCACCTGTTCGATCTTTCGATTGATGTTTTGCGATTGTTCGAATTTCGGGATTGATCAGTGTTCGGGATTTTCTTCAGCAGGTTTTTCGGTGAAGACGACCGGGTCCTGACAGCATTCGCAAGGGCCGGGTTTGAATGTGGTGATGGCGCAAACGTCGCAGTAATAATAAAGATCGTGAAGCTTGCCGCTCAGCAGAGATTGTAGCTTGATGACTTCGACGTGATCGGTATCGGGAAAAGCGCGAGCGGTGATTTGCAGTTCGCGCTGGCGAAATCGTTCGTCCATCCAGACGGCGGCGGCGGAATCCGTTGGCAACAGCGGATGGATTTTTCCATCGCCGGTTTTCAGACTGTAAACATGATGGCGGTTGTCGCAATCGGGCAGAACATTGAAGCGTTTATCCAGTTCTTCGGTCAGACAGACGATTCGGCCACGCAAAGAAACTGTCCGCGCATCTTCATCGGCTTGTTTATCCTGAGCCGAAGCCGACAGTGAAAGCGCGCCGATTGACAACAGAGTTTTGCCTACGAATTTTCTACGTTCGGATTTCATCTTGATTGCTCCGTGCCTGTTTTTTTCGGCCTGCGCAATTTAGCCAACAAAGTCATCAAATTCAAATTGCTACCGAAAAGCGCCAGCCATCGTTATAATCGCTTCCCCACAGATTTCAATCAATAAAGCGGTAGGTAATGCAGCAAAAACATTTTCATCTGATTGGCGTTTGCGGCACGGCTATGGGGTCGCTGGCCGGAATGCTCAAAACACAAGGCCATCGTGTCACCGGTTCTGACAAAGCTTTTTATCCGCCGATGGGCGACGAGCTTAAACGGCTGGGCATTGAAACTTACGAAGGTTTCGATCCGGCGCATTTGGAAACCGCGCCCGATCTGATAGTCATCGGCAATGCGACGTCGCGCGGCAATGCTGAAATCGAATATGCGCTTGATCACAAACTTCGCTGCGCTTCGATGCCCGAAGTGATACGCGAACAGTTCATACGCGGCAAACATTCGACTGTGGTTGCCGGAACGCATGGCAAAACCACCACGACTTCGTTGATGGCCTGGACGATGGAAGTCGGCGGACTCGATCCGTCGTTTCTGGTCGGCGGCGTGGCGGAAAACTTCGGCGCGAGTTTCAAAATCACGAACTCGAATCATTTTGTCATCGAAGGCGATGAATACGACACGGCCTATTGGGACAAAGGGCCGAAGTTTCTGCATTACCTGCCTGACCTGTGCATCCTGAACAACATCGAATACGACCACGCTGACATTTATCCATCGCTGGACGCGGTCAAGAAAGTTTTCCGGTTGCTGGTCAATCTGATTCCGGCTGGCGGGCGATTGATCGCCGGATGGGATTCGCCGGTTGTGCGCGAAATCATCGAAAAGCCAATCGCTCCGCAAGGCGTCTGGTGCCCGGTCGAAAGTTTCGGCGTCGAACACCCCGACGCCAAATGGACTGCGCGCGAAATTGAATTTCTGCCCGACGTGACCAGATTCCGCGCTTTGCGCGAAGGCCGCGAATGGTTGGATGTTCAAACTCCGTTGGCCGGAATGTTCAACATCCGAAACTGTCTGGCGGTGATCGCGTCGGCTGAAGCTTTGGGCATCGAACGCGCGGCGGTGGCCGAAGCTCTGGCGACGTTCAAAAGCGTCAAACGCCGGATGCAGGTTCGCGGTGAGATCAATGGCGTGACGGTGATTGACGATTTCGCTCATCACCCAACGGCAATTCGCGAAACGCTGTTGGCCGTTCAGCAAAAATATCCTGACAAACGAATCGTCGCTGTCTTCGAGCCTCGCTCGTGGACTACGCGAAAGAAGGTTTTCCAGAAAGTTTATCCGCAATCCTTCGCTCCGGCGGATTACGTCATCATCGCGTCTTTGTTTGAATCATTCCGTGTCGCCGCCGAAGAGCAGTTGTCGGTGGACGAACTGATAGAAGATTTGCGGTCGGCGGGCAAGGAAGCTTTTTCCATCGAAGGCGCTGACGCCATCATCGAACACCTGTCGCCGGAACTCAGACCCGACGATGTCGTCGTCATAATGTCGAACGGCGGATTCGGCGGCATTCACGAAAAACTCCTCGCGACGCTCGATGAGGCAATGAAGAAATAGATAGTGGTGACAAGATTGACCAGGATTGGCGGCGATCATCGGCAATCGTAATTTTCATCTTGTTGAATCCTGAAAATCCTGTCCCAAAGTTTTCAGTTTTGATTTGCACCATCCGCTTGATTCGCGGGCTTTCCCGGGTTGACGCCATTGGCTTCAGGTTTCAGAAAAACCGCAGAGTGTAAACCACTCGCACTCCGCGCCCGATTTCCGGCGCGAACTCTTTGATGAACGACAGGTGATTGCGATAAAGCTTGTCGTTCAGATTGAAGGCGTTGACCGAAAAGATGTGCGCGTAATGTTTCTGCGTGTAGGTGTAGGAAGTATTCAAATTTACCGTCGCATAACCGGCTGTGCGTTCTTCGGTAATGAAGATTCGATTTTGATCCTGCGCCATGACCATTTCCGGATTGAAGCGGAAGCCTTTGGCGAAGAATTCAAAACCGACGCGCGCGCGCAAAGGCGGAATGCGCGGCAGCGGAATGTTGGTTTCGGTCAATTCCGAATTGACGTAATCCAGACTCGACAACAGCCACAGGTTTTTCGTCAACCCCAGATCAAAGCGAACCTCAGTTCCGGTGAAACGGCTGTCTCCCTGGTCGTAATCGGCTTCGATCAATCCGTCTTCGACCTTGCCGGTCGGAGCCAAAAAAACGAAATCGCGAATTTTGTAATAAAAGAAATTGGCTTCGGCTCGCAAACGATTGCTGTGATGACGCAGCGAAAAATCAATGCCATTGCCAAGCTCACGTGTCAGGTTGGGATTGCCGATTTCGAAAGTCAGATTTCCCGGATGGGGGCCGTTGTTGTAAAGCTCTTCCAACGCCGGAGCGCGATAGCTGTGCGTGTAATTGGCGACGAAAACATTGTTCGCGCCCAATCCGACGCGAATGCCAGCCGAGCCGGAAAATCCAGTGAACGATCGGTCGCGCAATCCATTTGATGCGGAATCAGGGTTGTAACCATTGTGTTCGACGCGTCCGCCGAATTGAACCGCGAACTTTTCAAAATCAACGGTCTGCAATGCGAAAGCGGCGAAGTTGTTTTGAGTCGTTGGCGGCGCAATCGCTTCTTCACCGATGGATTTGAAGTCGCGATACAAACCGGAAAAACCGAAACTGCCTGAATAACGCCCGCTTCGGCGTTGATCGAAAACCGCGCGATAAAGAAAGGTTTTGTTTTTGAATTGAGTGCCGATTTCTTCGTCCGGCAATTCTATTTCCTCGTGCCGGTAATCGTTGAATTGCAGGGTGAAGTTGCCGTCGCTGATGGGCGAATTCAAATCGCGAAAACCGCCGCGCAATTGAAAACTGTCGCGACGCGGATTCAGTCGCACCATTTCATGACCGTGACCTTCTTCTTCCTCATCTTCCTCGCCCTGGTGTTCGGGTTCGGTGGGAATGCCGTAATTCCGCCGGTCGCCTGTGTAACTGAAACTCAAGAAACCCTTGTCTGTGAAATAGCCAGCGCCGCCGGATGCGTTGCCGTAACGAGAGAAAGAATTTTCAATCGCGCCGATAGGAGTTCGGTAATCGTCTGAGCGTTGACCTCCGCCGTTAGCCCAAAACAGCCAGCGTTCGGTTCCGAATTCGATTCCGCCGCTGCCGCCGAATTGATTGTTGGTTGAACCGCCGATGCCTGTCACATAACCGCGCACGCCTTTGTGAGCTTCGTCGTGACCGCTGACGGCGTTGACCACGCCGCCGATGGCGTTGCTGCCATAAAGCAATGTGCCCGGTCCTTTGACGACTTCGATGCGGTCTTGCGAAAGCAGATCAATCGGTTCGGCGTGGTCGCCCGATTGAAATCCCAATCCGCCAATGCCGATGCCTTCCTGCAAAACCAGCACGCGATCGCCGTCGAATCCGCGAACGACTGGGCGCGAATTGCCCGGCCCGAAACTGCGTTTGGCGACGCCGAGTTCGTGATCCAGCGCTTCGCCCAAACTGATCGGATTCTTTTTGGCCAGATCAAGCGAGCCGATGATCGTCACTGATTGAATGGAGTTGAAAGCGGTCTGTTCGCTGCCCGTGGCTGTCACGGTAATCTGTTCGCGGACGGATTCCAGACGTATTTCAAAATCAGCGATCAGCGTGCCGCCGGGCGTGATTTCACCTTTTTGCAAAATATCCGGCGTTCGTTCCAGATGAGCCGATATGTCGTATTTGCCGGGCGGGAGATTCTTGAATTCATACGTGCCGTCCTCGCCGGTTTCGACGGAAAGTTTCAGTTGAATGATTGTGACTTTGACGTTGTGAACCGGATCGCCGTTATTGGCCAGAGTCACTTTTCCGCGCAACGTGCCATTTGATTGAGCCAGCGCGCAAACCGACAAAATGATTGAGATACAAAACGCCAGGGCAACCAGGCGTTGACTGATCTTCATTGCTTCCTCCTTCAATCGCGGCGCGAACGTCCACGATGAAACTTCTTTTTGTGATGAATATGGAATTTTCGTTTCAATGACCAAGCCTACTTCATCAATTTGACCGGCGCATCAGAAAAAAAATGAGCGGTTGGAATTTCCGATAAATGGTTGCGCGCGGCAGATGAATGGCAGGCATTCCTTGTAACGCATCATTGTGTTATGGTGCGCGCACTCACTGCCGTCTGTTGTCCTGACAGAGGCTCTCGTCAAAAAGCGGCTCTCACGGCAAAAATACAGCCGCCGTTAAGCGGCGAAGTCGCCTGAGTAGTTACGGGAAATCGTCGAAAGAGAGGTTATTGAAGTTAATCATGAGACAAACTTGTTTCGTCGCACTGCTTTTATCTGCGATCCTGCCTGTTTTCGTAATTGCCCAGTCGCCTGCAAAAACCTGCCGCACGGAAACCAAATACGACCACGAAACCGACACGACTGTCGTCCAATGCGATCTGATTGAATCGGTGGTTTCACCGGTCAGATTGATGATCAGGGCAGGCGCGTCTTTTCATGGAAAGCGGCCCAACGACGATGCCAAATTCTGGTTGGGTCTGGCTGCCTACAAGGGCGGAGCCAATAACCGATTTTCTCCACTGTTCAGGGAAGCAAACACGCTTTCGTTGTTGGTGGATTCAACCTGGCTTGAGGTTCCGGTTCAGGGATACGGCAACGATTTTTACGAATTGAATCGCCTGATGGTCGAACAGGCTCGGGCGGAAATCAGTCGCGAAGATTTGCAGAAGCTGCTTGAAGCCCAAAGCATCAAGGGCAAATGGGGCAATGCCGAATTCAAATTGCCCGAAGCCGCGCTCGTCTCGCTCAAACACTTCATCAATCGCCAGGTGTTTGGCGTTCAGCCTCGTTAACCCGGCGAAAACCTGCGGGCAATCATCGTACTCATCGGGAAAATTGAGTTTCACACAAAACGCCAGGTCGCAAAACCAAAACTGATTGATGAAAGAAGCCAGGACAGATGTGTTGATCGTAGGCGGCGGAGTCGGCGGTTGTGCGGCTGCGCTGGCGGTTGTACGGTCGGGTTATCGCGCCATACTGAGCGAAGAATCCGATTGGATCGGCGGGCAGCTAACTTCACAGGCCGTTCCGCCAGACGAGCATGGCTGGATCGAACGGTTTGGCTGCACGACCTCTTATCGCAATTTCCGCGAAGGCGTACGCGATTATTACCGCCGCCGCTACCCGCTGACGGACGAGGCGCGAAACAATCCACGACTCAATCCCGGCAATGGATGGGTTTCGCCACTCTGCCACGAACCACGCGCGGCGCTCGCCGTGATTCAAGAAATGCTTGCGCCTTACATCAGCAACGGCTCGCTCATCATTCTGCTTGAACACATCCCAATTGCCGCTGACGTTGAAGCCGACCGGGTTCGCTCCGTCACTTTGCGCGATAAATCAGGAGAGCGACGAACAATCACCGCTGATTATTTTCTGGACGCAACCGAATTGGGCGATCTGCTGCCGCTGACCGCAGCGGAATACGTTATCGGCGCTGAGTCGCAATCGGAAACCGGCGAACCGAGCGCGCCTGCCATAGCAAATCCGAAAAACTCGCAGGCATTTTCTATGTGCTTTGCGATGGATTATCAGGAAGGTGAGGATCACACGATTGAGCGTCCGGCGAATTACCAATTCTGGCGTGATTACACGCCGAAACTATCGCCGCCCTGGCCCGGTCGTTTGCTCAGTTGGGAAATCACTCATCCGCGCACGATGGAACCGATTCGTTATCACTTCGATCCGCATCGCGAACCGACAAAGGCATTCGCGGGTTTGTGGACATATCGTCGCATCATTGACCGCGCGAACTTCGCTCCGGGTTTTTACGCCAGCGACATCACGTTGATGAATGTGCCTATGCTCGATTATCTGCTCGGCGATATTTGCGACGCGACTGAGCAAGAACGGCGACGGCACATCGAGGGCGCGAAAGAACTGAGCTTGTCTTTTTTCTACTGGCTTCAGACCGAAGCGCAGCGTCCAGACGGAAGCGTTGGCTGGCGCGGATTGCGTTTGCGCGGCGATGTCACCGGTTCAAACGACGGCTTGGCCAAAATGCCTTACATTCGCGAATCGCGACGGATCAAGGCTGAATTCACAATCGTCGAACAGCATGTCGCCGAAGTTTTGCGGCCTGGGCAAACTTTCGCCGAAAAATATTCCGATTCGGTCGGAATCGGTTGTTATCGTATTGATCTGCATCCTTCGACAGGCGGCGACAATTACATTGACGTCGGATCGCTGCCTTTTCAAATTCCGCTCGGCGCATTGATCCCGCAACGAATTGAAAACCTGCTTGCGGCCTGCAAAAACATAGGCACGACACACATCACCAACGGATGTTACAGGCTTCACCCGGTGGAATGGAACATAGGCGAAGCCGCTGGCCGGTTGGCTTCCTATTGCCTCAATCGCAAATTAAACCCGAAAGCAGTGCGACAGCACGCGCAAGAATTGGAATCCTTCCAGCGGAAATTGCAATCAACCGGTGTTGAGTTGGAGTGGCCGAAAGACTTGATACTGGCCGAAGGCGATCCGCATTCGCATGCCTGATCAGCGTTGGGTGAAGTCTTTTTCCGGGTTTTGAGGCAATGAAGCTTTAAGTGCCGTCGTCAGGCTGTTCGGTGGAAATGGGTTCGTCTTTGCCTTCCAAAGCGGCTTTCAGCGTGTGCCAGGAAAGGCTGGCGCATTTGACGCGAGCAGGGAATTCGCGGACGCCGGACAGAATCGTCAAACGGCCAAGATGATGCTGGTTGGTTTCCGGATCGAGTTCGCCTTTCACCATCCGGTGAAATTCGTCGAACATGGTTTCGGCTTCTTCTTTGGATTTGCCTTTGACAGCGGCGGTCATCATCGAAGCAGATGCTTTTGAAATCGCGCAGCCCTGTCCCTGAAAGCCCACGTCCTTGATCGTCTCGCCTTCCATTTCCAAATACAAAGTCAATTGATCGCCGCACAGCGGGTTGTAACCGTCCTGCTGGCGGTTGGCGGTTTCCAGCACGTGGAAGTTTCGCGGCTTTTTGTTATGGTCGAGAATGACCTGTTGGTAGAGTTCGCTTAAATCTGCCATAGACTCTCATATCTCAATCAGTGCTGGGAGCGGTAGCGACCAGGTTGCTGACAGTAGTCGCAATTGACTAGACAACCAAGTCGCTATCGCTCCTTGTACCGCACCGTTAGCTAAACACTTCAATCGTCTTTTGAATTCCTTCAGCTAGCGCGTCAATTTCTTCCTTCGTGTTGTAAAACGCCAGCGAAGCTCGCGCTGTGGCCGGAACGCCGAATCGTTTCATCACAGGTTGAGCGCAGTGATGGCCGGCGCGAACGGCGATGCCTTCCTGATCCAGAACCGTGCCGATGTCGTGGGGATGAATGCCGTCAATCGTGAACGACAAGACGCTGGCTTTATCTCTGGCAGTGCCGATGATCGTCACGCCTGGAATCGCTCCGATGGTTTCGGTGGCGTATTCCAGCAGTTCGTGTTCGTAAGCGGCGATCTTGTCCAGTCCGATTTCGTTCAGGTAATCAATCGCCACGCCCAATGCAATGGCGTCGGCGATGTTCGGCGTTCCCGCTTCAAATTTGTAGGGCAGAGAATTGTAAGTCGTTTTTTCAAAGGTCACAGACGCGATCATGTCTCCGCCGCCGAAAACCGGAGGCATTGATTCCAGCCAATGACTTTTGCCGTAAAGCACTCCAATGCCTGTCGGGCCGCAAAGTTTGTGGCCGGAGAAAGCATAGAAGTCGCAATCAAGTTCGCGCACGTCAACTTTCAAATGCGGCGCGGCCTGCGCTCCGTCAATCAACACGGGAATGTCGTGGCTGTGAGCCAGTTCGATGATTCGTTTGATTGGATTGATTGTGCCGAGCGCGTTCGAGATGTGATTGACGGCGACCATCTTCACTTTCGGATTCAGCATCGCCGTAAAATCGTCAATCAGCAATTCGCCGGCGTCGTTGATTGGAATCACTCGCAGCTTTGCGCCGGTTTGTTCGCACAGCATCTGCCAGGGAACTATGTTCGAGTGATGCTCCATCGTCGAAATGATGATTTCATCTCCGGCGTGTACGTATTTGCGCCCGTAACTCAGCGCGATTGTGTTGATGCCTTCGGTCGTTCCGCTCGTGTAAATGATCTCATGCGAATCGGCGGCGTTGATGAAGCGCTGGATTTTGATGCGAGCGTCTTCGTATTCGCGCGTCGCCAACTGGCTAAGATAATGCACGCCGCGGTGCACGTTGGAATTTTGCTCGACGTAATAGCGATTGAGCGCATCAATCACGACTTGCGGTTTCTGCGAAGTCGCGGCGCTGTCCAGATAAACCAGCGGGCGTCCGTGAATCTTCTCCTTCAAAATCGGGAAATCTTCGCGGATGCGCCGCACATCGAATCCATTGCTGTCCGTGCTGTTTGACTGCATATTTTTCACTTCAGATTCCATCGCTGCCTGCATCGCTTGTGACCTCCAGACTTTGGTGCAACTTGTCCAGAACGATTTTGTCCAACTGTTCGCGGATGGATTTCAGTTTGATCTTGCTGATCACGTCTTCGGCAAAACCGTAAGTCAGCAGCGCCCTCGCCTTGTCCGCAGTGATTCCGCGCGATGCCAGATAAAACAACTCTTCGTCTTCCAATTGGCCGACCGTCGCGCCGTGCGAACATTTGACGTCGTCGGCGAAAATTTCCAGTTCGGGTTTTGTGTCAACGTGAGCTTCGGCAGACAGCAAAAGGTTTTTGTTGAGTTGCCGCGCGTCGGTCAACAGCGCGCCTTCGCGGACGAAAACCTTGCCGTTGAAAACCGCGCGCGAACGACCGTCCAAAATTCCTTTGTAAAGCTGGAAGCTGTTGGAATGCGGTTTCTGGTGATCAATCACCGTGTGAGAATCTGTGTGTTGTTTGCCGGTGACGACGTACAAACCGTCAATCGTCGTTTCAATGTTTTCGTCCGTCACCGCGACGTTCAGGTTATGACGGGCGATTTCGCCGCCCAGCGAAATAGCGCAGGAAAAATAACGGCTGTCGCGTTGCTGGTGAACTTCGGTCGTGGCGATGTGATAAGCGCGCTCGCTTTCTTCCTGCAAACGGTAATGATCAATCGCCGCGCCTTTTTCGGCCACCACCTCGGTGACGGCGTTGGTGAAGTAAACGTCTTCGCCGATTGAAACGTAACTTTCGATGATGGTGGCAATCGAAGCTTCGCCCGCGACGATCAAAACGCGCGGATGCGAAACCGTCGGTTCGTCAGCCGTCGAAACAAACAGCAGATGAATCGGCTTTTCGATGGCTTTGCCTTTCGGGATGTAAACGAAAGCTCCGTCGCCAATCAACGATGTGTTGAGCGCGGTGAAAGCCCGGTCGCGATAATCGGCGTAAACGCCCAGATGATCGCCGACTATCTTGGCGCAATCTTCGTGAACGTCTGTCAGATTGCAGACCGCGACGCCTTCGGGCAATCCCGACAAATCGGACAATCTGCGGGAAAACAAACCGTTGATGAAAACCAACTGGCTGTTGCGCGATTCCGCGAAAACGAAAGGCTCTATGCTTTTCGTCGTCAGGTCGTGAACGCCCATGTCGAACATCTGCCGAAAAGCGGTTTTCACAATCGGCGCAACGTTGGTGTATTTCCACTCTTCGTCGCGGGTGGTTGGGAAATCCAGGGCTTCAAAACTTTCGCCCGCGCGCTGGCGCAAATTCATCAACCACGCCGGGTCCTGGCTTCCGGACATTTGGGCGGACATCTGAGCGCGCGTTTTGACGAAAAGCTTGTAAGCGGAAAAGTAATTTTCTTTTTCTGTGGCTACTTGTGGCATACGTTTTTTTAAGCTGCCGCGCTGGCGGTCTTGATCCAATCGTAACCTTTCTGTTCCAGTTCCAGCGCCAATTCCTTGCCGCCGGATTTGGCGATCTGGCCTTTGTAAAGCACGTGAACGAAATGCGGTTCGATGTAATTGAGCAATCGCTGGTAATGCGTGACCAGGATGACGGCGTTGTCTTTGTTGGCCAGTTTGTTGACTCCGCCCGCCACGACGCGCAAAGCGTCAATGTCCAAGCCGGAATCGGTTTCGTCCAACACAGCCAGCTTCGGTTCCAGCACGGCCATTTGCAAAATTTCGTTGCGCTTCTTTTCGCCGCCGGAAAAACCTTCGTTGACCGAACGGTTGATGAAGCTCTTGTCCATTTCGACGATCTTGATCTTTTCCTGAATCAGGTCGTCGAATTCCAACGGGTCAAGCTCTTCGCGGCCTTCGTGTTTGGCTTTTTCGTTATAAGCCAAGCGCAGAAAATTGGCGTTGCTGACGCCGGGAATTTCAATCGGATATTGGAAAGCCAGAAAGACGCCTTGGCGCGCACGCTCATCCGGTTCAAGTTCCAACAGGTTTTTGCCCTGATAAATCACTTCGCCTTCAGTGACTTCGTAGCTGGGATGCCCGGCCAGAACTTTCGCCAGCGTGCTTTTGCCAGAACCATTCGGCCCCATGATCGCGTGAATCTCACCGGCTTTGACCGACAGATTCAGCCCTCTCAAAATTTCCTTGCCATCAATCGTGGCGTGTAAGTTACTAATTTCTATCACTGTGTTCGTTCCTCTCTTCTCGTTACGACAACTTCAATTCTTCATTCGTGCGCTGTTTGGTCAGCAGGATGATCTGGCCTGTGTGCAGCGCGAAATGTTGCACGATGCGCAAAATCGCTTCCATCACTGTCACGTCACAACCTTGAATCTCTTTGCGTTCGAGCAAGCTGTTTGGATCAACATCGGCCAACACCTGATCGGCTTTTGCCAAAGTGTCTTTCAATCGCGCCAGCAAATCTTCGCGCGTGAAACCGCCGCGTTCGCCGAATTCGTGCTCGCGGTCGCGGTGGTAGGGCAAATTGCCCACGCCGCCGATGATCCATTGTTGGACATTGCCCGAAAGATGCAGGATCAAATTGCCAACGCTGTTTGAAGCTTCGTTTGCTCGCCGCCAAACATCTTCATCCGTCAGCAGCGATAAACAATGTTCGATCTTCGGCAAATACGAAGATGCGAAATACCATCGCGCCTGATCCAGAAAGTATTGCGACGTGTTCATGTTTAATCTTCAACTTCGACAATCGCTTCGATTTCCACTGGAATGTTGTGCGGCAACGAACCCATCCCCACAGCCGAACGCGCGTGGCGACCAGCATCGCCGAAAACTTCGACGAACAAATCCGAACAGCCATTGATGACAAACGGATGATCGCCGAATTCCGGACAGGAATTGACCATTCCCAAAACCTTGATCACGCGCTTTACTTTTTTCAGCGTCCCCAATTCCTGTTTGATGACCGCCAGCAGAATCAAACCTGTTTCCCGCGCGAATTCGTAAGCCTGCTCTTTGGTGAATTCGACTCCGACTTTGCCGCTGACTATTACACCTTTGCCAGCTAGAAACAGCAGATTGCCTGTGCGAACTGCGTGAACGTAATTGCCAGCCGGTTCCGGTACTGGCGGTAAAGATGCTTCGATGCTGATCAGTTTGCCAGTTATAGCCACATTGCCTCCTGTGAGTTTGTAGTTTCGCTACCCCACGCTGCCTTCCAGCTTCAGCCCCAACAAGCGCGTCGCTTCGACGGCGAATTCCATCGGCAATTCGCGGAAGACTTCCTTGCAGAAACCGTTGATGATCATCGAAACGGCGTCTTCGGTGGAAATGCCTCGCTGGTTGAAATAGAAAATCTGCTCTTCGCTGATTTTCGATGTCGAAGCTTCGTGTTCGATCTTGGCGGTGTTGTTGCCGACTTCGATATATGGAAAAGTGTTGGCGCCGCATTCACGGCCAATCAGCAAGCTGTCGCATTGCGAATAGTTCCGCGCGTTTTCGGCTTTCGGCAAAATCTTGACCAGACCGCGATAGCTGTTGTTCGA
>CAYRQB010000155.1:0-13555 GCA_964426025.1 uncultured Heliomicrobium sp. | reverse complement strand
GCCCCCGACGCCTGACTTTGTTCGATGCCTTTCGTTTGCCAGTTCAATTCCTTCGGCCAGTGATTCTTTTGCAGAAAGGGCAGGTATTCGCGCTCGCCGCGAACGTAAGCGCCGAGAAAAGCTATGCTGTAGGAATTGATGATCGAATAAGTGGTTTCCATCGAAGTGTAAGTGAACGGCTCGCCTTCGCCGCCGCGTTTGCCTGGGCCGGCTCCGTCGCCGTAGTTTTTGTCGAGCTTGAAAATGTCCGTGAAGGAAAAATGCCCGCCGTCTTTCATCTCCATCAGAAAGCCGTCGCGCTGATGTTTGGCGAACACATCGCGGATGCGGGCGTTGCCTTTGGGGCCGATGGTGCGGTCTTCTTCGCCCAGCATGTACAGCGAAGGGACTGTCAGATTGGTGTGAGCTTCTGGCGCGCCGGACATGGCTATGACGGCCTTGAAGCGCGGATCGGCGTCGGCGACGCGAATCGCGGTCATCGAACCGAACGACATTCCGGCGGCGACCGGTTTGCTCAGATCGAGCTTGCCTGAAAAACGGCTGTCGGCTCCGCCGTTCCACAAAGTCATTTGGTCCAGCAGAAAGCTCATGTCTTTCGGGCGGTCAACGGCGGAATTTTCGCGCTGGTCGTTGCGATAAATGATCGGTTTGCCTTTGATGACGGTGACGCGGGCGTTGGCTGTGTGATCGGCGGAAACGACAACGTAACCGTGACTGGCCAGGTAATCGCACCAGAAAGTATTCTGGAATCGCGTTCCTCCGTTGCCGTGCGAAAAAACTATCAGCAGGAATTTGCCTTCGCGCACGCGGGCGTCACGAACCGCCGAATTCCAAAAAGCTGCATTTATTTCGGCGGCGGATTTTTTATAAGCCATTTTCAGCAGCGGCTCGAATTGCGGAGCCAGGCCGCCGGGGATGAAATCCGTGAACCTGGTTTTCGGCAAATCGCGCGCATCGTCCGTGGCCGGATACCAGATTTCGGTGACCAGCGTGCGAGCTTCGTTGGTGACGGCGTCTGTGCGGCTGTGATCAATGAAGACTGTTGTCGTCACTCCAACCGGGAAAGGTCCCATCTGCATGGGGTCAATAACTTTTGCCGAAGCCATCGGCGATTTCGTGGCAATGGCAGCAGACAGAATGATCAACAGAGCCAGTGGCAAACGGAATATGTTGTGCGTTGACTGTTTCATTGAGGCTTCTCCTTCTCAAGAAGTATGGATTTCAGTAATATCCGACGCGAGCGATTTAATCACAAACCCCACTCGAACAAAATAAAACTCGATCACAACTAAGAAAGGTTCTGAGATAAAGACTATGCCAGCGACTGCAAAGAAGCCGAAGAAACACGCGAAGAAAGCTACGAAGAAGAAAAGAATCAAAAAAGTTGTTTCGCCCGCTGACGGCGCTCGAAGGATGATTGCGAGCGGCGTCAAAACGCTAGCTTTTGACATTGGCGGTTCGGGATTAAAAGCCTGTCTGTTGGACGATCAGGGCGAAATGATCACCGAGCGCGTGCGCGTAGAAACTCCCAAGCCGTGTCCGCCGGGAATCTTGCTTGAAAAGCTGAAAGAGTTGATCGCGCAGCTTCCGCCCTTTGATAGAGTTTCTGTCGGCTTTCCCGGAGTCGTCCGCAAAGGCGTGACTCTTTCGTGCAAAAATCTTGGTTCGGATGAATGGGAGCGATTCGATCTGCAAAGCGCAATTGCAAAAGTGACCGGAAAGCCGACTCTGGTCATCAATGACGCAGACATGCAGGGATTGGGAGCGATCAAAGGCGAAGGCGTCGAACTGGTCATCACGCTTGGCACTGGAATCGGCTCGGCGCTGTTTGAAGACGGCCATCTGGCGCCGCATATCGAACTGGCTCACATTCCGTTTCGCAAAGGCCAAACCTACGAACAGCAACTCGGCAACAAAACGTTCAAGCGAGTCGGCAAGAAGGAATGGAACAGCCGTCTGGAAAAAGCCATAGAACATTTCCGCACGCTGACCAATTTCGACAAATTATATCTGGGCGGGGGAAACGCCGAAGAGGTGACGCTCAAACTCGGTTCGGACATCGAGGTCGTCTGCAACACGATGGGCATGCGCGGCGGCATATGGTTATGGAAAGACGTTGATTTGAGCGACGGCATTCAAAAAGCCTGAGACGAAATAAAGACAGTCGTTGTCGCCACTCAATACTATTCATCGAAAATTCGGATTCTAGACATCACCTACCTGCTCGCGTATGATTGCTTCTCGTTGTAATTGACGCAGTTTGAACTGATAAATTTTTGATGGAGAAGCAGTAATGTCGAATTTCGGTAACGGGCTGATCAAAAGCGCCGTGCCTGGCGCAGGGGTTGAGGGCGGAGAAGTCGTCCTGACCTGCGAAGGTTATGACACGTCGGATTATTCATTCTGTCATGTCTGGTTCGGCGATCAGCGCGGAAGATTGGTCAGCGCCGCGCCGAATCGCGTGATTGTTTCAGTGCCGGATTGTGAAACCGGAGTCGAAAGCGACGAACTGAAATTGGAAAGCGCCAGCGGAATAATGGCGATTCCCTTCACGCTTGGCGTCAAGCTGGCGGACAATCTTCATCCGGTGGCCAATCCCGCCATTGATCACGACGATGGCGGCATTTACGTGACACTATCGGGAACTCGCGGGCAGAAAGTTCCCGTTTCAATTTACAAAATCTCTCCTGACGATTCCGTCTCGCCTTTTGTTTCAGACATAGTCAATCCGACAGGGCTGGCATTCAATCGCGAGGGAACTTTGTACGTCACCAGCCGCTACGACGGCACGCTTTATCGTGTCACTCCGTTTGGCGAACCGGAAACCATCGCCTCCGATTTGGGAGTCGCAACTGGCATAGCCTTCGACCGGCACGGAGACATTTACGTCGGCGACCGCAGCGGCACGATTTTTCGCGTCAATGAACTTGGAGAATCGCGTCCGTTCGCTTCGCTTGATGCCAGCGTGGCTGCGTTTCATCTGGCTTTCGGTCCGGATGGAGATTTGTACGTGACCGGGCCGACGGTGTCTTCGTTTGAAAGCGTGGTGCGAGTCAATGCGATGGGCGATGTGACGAAGTTTTACACAGGGCTTGGACGCCCGCAGGGGCTGGCTTTTGACGCTGAAGGCTATTTATATGTGGCGGCTTCGCTAAATGGTCATAGAGGGATCGTTCGAATAACGCCGGATGGCGGCAAAGCAGAGGTCGTCGTTTCCGGCGCGTCGTTGGTGGGGTTGGCCTTTGATGACGGCGGAAACATGATCGTCGCCGGCACGCAAAAAGTTTATCGAGTGCCAATGGGCATCAAGGGGTATTCGGTCTTTTGACGCAGGTAACTGCGCGATCCTGAAAATTTTTATTCAAATCGGTAACCTGCCTGGGCTAATATGCGCGTACCCCGCGTGCCTCTGCGACGCCCGTAACTAAAGCCGAAGAGAGAAAGCTGATAAGCGATGCAAGTGGGAACACTGGAAAAAGAGTCGAGCACACTTACTACAAACTCCAAAGTAGGCACTCTCAGTCAAGAACTCCAAACTAAAGAGCAAAACCTGCGGCGATTGCTGCGCGAGATGGAATCGGTGATTGTCGCCTATTCCGGCGGAGTTGACAGCGCATACCTGGCATATGCCGCCGCTGACGAACTTGGCCAACAAGCGCTGGCCGTGACGGGCGAAAGCCCCAGCTATCCCGATTTTCAACGGCAGGATGCGCTGGCTGTGGTCGAGCAGTTTTCGATACCGCACGAGTTCATCATCACAGAAGAGATTCACGATCAGAATTATCAGGCCAATCCGGTCAATCGTTGTTATTTCTGCAAACACGAATTGTTCACCAAACTCAGTCAGCTTGCCGTCGAACGCGGGTTCGCATTCGTCTGTGATGGGAATAACGCCGATGACGTGGGGGATTATCGTCCCGGAAGACAAGCCGCGAAGGAGTTGAACGTGCGCAGCCCATTGATTGAAGCCGGATTGACCAAGACAGAGATTCGCCAGTTGTCGGAACGCGCGGGTTTGCCCGTCTGGGATCGCCCGGCGTCGGCCTGCCTGTCTTCGCGGATTCCTTACGGAATGCCTGTGACGATTGAAAAGCTCTCTGTCATCGAACGCGGCGAATCGAAACTGCGCGCGCTTGGTTTTCAGCAAATGCGCGTTCGCCATCATGGCGATGTGGTTCGGATTGAAATCGCGCCGGATGAATTGCCCAGGGCATTGAATGTAGACATGGCTCAGCGCATCGCCGCTGCTTTCAAACAACTGGGGTTCAAGTTCGTCACGCTTGACCTGGAAGGTTATCGCACCGGGGCGCTGAATGAATCTTTGAAAACTTTGGCTAAGTAATAAACAGGGCGGGGATCGGCGGATCACCCGCCCGAATTATTTTTGAACACACCAGGCCGCGACTGAAGCAGGCGCAATAGACGACCTGAACGCAGATCGCGGCGCTGAACTGAGCACCAAATAGGAGGTAACAATGGCAGCGCTTGTTGATGATGTCAGAGTTATCAGGGAAGAGAATCCGTTTGAATCAATGATGTCGCGGTTCGACCATGCGGCGCAGCTTCTGAATCTCGATCCTGATCTTTACAAAGTTCTTCGCGTTCCCAATCGCGAGATCACCACTTATATCCCGGTTTTCATGGATGATGGTCATATAGAGGTTTTTACAGGTTATCGCGTGCAACACAACTTTGCGCGCGGCCCTGCGAAAGGCGGCATTCGCTATGCGCCTGACGTGACGATTGATGAAATTCGCGCTCTGGCTGCCTGGATGACCTGGAAATGCGCGGTCGTCAATATTCCCTTCGGAGGAGCGAAGGGCGGGATTATTTGCGACCCTTCGCAGATGTCGCAATCCGAACTCGAACGAATGACGCGCCGGTATACAGCCGAACTGATTGATTTCATCGGCCCCGAACGCGACGTCCCCGCGCCGGACATGAATACCAACGAACAGACCATGGCGTGGATTATGGACACCTATTCGATGCACGCCCGCCATACCGAAACCGCCGTTGTCACGGGCAAACCGGTTGATTTGTCGGGTTCGCGCGGACGACGCGAAGCCACCGGACGTGGTTTGCTGTTTACCGTCAACGAAGCCGTCAGAAAGCTTGAGATGAAACCGGAAGAAACTCGTGTCGTCGTTCAAGGTTCGGGAAATGTCGGCGGCATCGCGGCAAAATTGATGCACGAGACAGGATACAAAGTCGTTGCCATCTCCGACATCCACGGAGGCATTTACAATCCGAATGGGTTGGATATTCCGCAAGTGATGGATTACTTGGCCAGGCACAGAACTTACGAAAAATATCCTGAAGCCGATCCGGTCTCCAACTTCGAACTGCTCGAACTCGATTGCGAGGTATTGCTGCCAGCCGCAACGGAAAACCAAATCACCAGCACAAACGTTTCCAGAATTAAGTGCAGGATTTTGGCCGAAGGCGCGAATGGTCCAACCACTGCCGCCGCAGATAACGTGCTTGAAGATAAGGGCGTTTTCGTCATCCCTGATATACTGGCAAATGCCGGAGGCGTAACCTGCAGCTACTTTGAATGGGTTCAGGACAGGATGGGATATTTCTGGAAAGAAGATATGGTAAATGAGCGACTTCAGGACATAATGGTCGCCAGTTTTCATGATGTTTGCAAATACGCTGAAAGCCATGGCGTTAATAATCGAATCGCGGCTTATATGTTGGCGATTGACCGTGTGGCATACATCACTCGGGTGCGGGGAATTTACGCCTGATTTTCCCGGAATGCCTGACGAGACCAGACGATTTGACAGGTTAAAAATGACGTCGCTGAATTAATTTTGTAAATCGAATCGGCGGTTAAAAAGTCGGTTTTCAACATCAACTGAGGGCGTTGTTATCAACGCCAATTGCCGTTAAGTCTTTGCGAAGATAACAAGATTGCGATTGACACATCGAACCCTATCGTATAGATTCTGGCGCGAAGTTCTATCCAGTCTTCATTCTCTATAATGTTGTCAGCCCTCCGCAGTTGAGTCTTTTACTGACGGGTTTCCCCCCGTGATGAATGAGGGCTGTTCTTTCAGAGTGGGACGGTAATTGACATTCTGGATTTAGCAAGTAACGCAACAAGTAACACAAGAAGACGTAATGTCACCCATTTCCAGGAGGAGAATTATGAGTTTTGCGAGAAGATTGCTCGGTCTGATGCTGGCGCTCCTATTGATTGGAGTCGTCGCGCAAGCTCAGACTCCACGCTCAACGGATGATCCTCGCAACCTAGCCCCAACGGTCAATGGCGGTACCGGGCTTTTTACGGTTTATGACGCGCAAACTTTGCGCAAAGGCGAATTCAATTTCGGTTTTTTCGCCAATCACTTTCATCGCGATCCGGGCGATGTAACTTGGCAGGTTTATCCGATTAACTTCCAAATAGGTTTTAGTGACCATTTGGAAATTTTTGCTCACTTCGAGTCACACCGCGTGGTTTCGGTTGGTAGTCCGGCCTTGCTAAGCGGCTTCTATCTACCAGATGTCAGAACCAAGACCTTGCCCGTTGGCCGTCTGGTTATTGTTCCTGGTCAGAACACCGCTTCATTCACGATTGGCGACCCTTGCGGCAACGGCGGATTTCCCGGACCGTGTCGAGCTCCGAACGTCGGAGGACTCGGCGGATTTGCTTCAGGTCCGTTTGTTGCCAGACCGAGTGGCAATGACACTGCAGTTTACGTAGGTTTGGGAGCGCCGGTTGGCGGCATTCTGCCTGCGCTGGCTCCGAATGCGAATCCGAATTATTTGCCTAACGCGCCTTTCCTGGCTCGCTTCGCCGACAATCACACCGGCGATGTATGGTTGGGCGGAAAGATCCGCTTCACAGGCCCGAAGAATCCATTTGGATTCGCGTTGATTCCATTATTCAAGATACCGACGACTCGCGCGTTGCATACCGGTTTGGAGCGTGGTCGTGGCACTGGCAACTTTGATTACGGACTCATCGCAGCTTTCGATGGCCGGTTGCATAAATACATCAATCTCAGCACCAACATCGGCTTCATCAAAAAAGGCGATCCGCGCGCTCAAGACATGAATCTTGGACCGCTCTGCGCCGGTTGCGGAGTGATTCAGGGCTTTGGCCGCAGCGAACGCTCGCTTGATATTCCGAACGAGTTGCGTTCCGGCATCGCGGTTGATTTCCCGCTGAGCCAGTATCTGCAAGCGATTGCCGAAGTCAGTTCGACTCATTATGTAGGTTCGCGCACGCCATCTTTGCTGACCAACAGCCCGGTTGATTTCGTCGGCGGCGTCCGCGTATTCCCGACTCGCTGGCTTTCGATCAGCGCAGCTTATCAACGTCATCTGAACTGGTTTTCCGAACTGGATAAACGGCACAGCCCGAACGGTTTCATCGCCGGATTGTCAATCGGCCATGTGAACGAACGCGAAGAGCCTTTGCTGCCGAACCAGCCGCCGACAGTGGCTCTGGCTTTAGGCAATGTCGCGAAAGGATCTGACGATCTGCTTCGCGAATCGGCCAGCACAGTTTGCGCGGGAGACAGAGTTGATTTGCGGGCGACGGCTTCCGATCCGGATGGAGACGCTCTGGTTTATTCCTGGAGCACAACCGGTGGACGCATTGTCGGCGAAGGCGCAAACACAGTGTTCGACACGACAGGTCTTGCGCCAGGCGATTACACGATCACCGTTCAGGTGGACGACGGTTGCGGTTGCATCGCCTTCGATTCGAAGACGATTCGCGTGACGAATTGTCCGCCGCTGACGGTTTGCTTCGGCCCGAATCTTGACCTGAACGTCAGCGCTTCTTCGGTTGACGCCGGTGAAAGAGTCAACTTCTCGACCAATGGCGTGACCGGCGGTCGCAACTACGGCAATGTCCGCTATGAATGGACGACTTCGGCTGGCTCAATCAGCGGAAGCGGTCTGAACGCGACGCTCGACACCACCGGCGTGACCGGCGGCACGGCCATCGAAGTCACCGTCAAGGCGATTTCCGATGTCGGCAACTGCTCGGCCAGCGGTTCGGCGCGCACCAGTATCAAGGTTCCGCCAGTGATCGAACCGGCGCGACCGGCAGCCAGCGTGATTGACAATTGCGTCACCTTCCGACGCAACAACGCGCGCGTTGACAACGCCTGCAAGGATATTCTGCAGAGCAAGGTCATTCCGGCTCTTCAGGCTGATCCTGGCGCGAAGGTCGTCATTGACGGTTATCGTGCTGAAAGAGAGAGACCGGCAGGTCTGAGTCTCGATCGCGCGAAGAACGTCCGCGACCGTCTGGCCGACGGCAAACTCGGCACGGCGATTGACCTCAACCGCCTGGTGGTTCGCGATGGCGGCGTTTCGACCGACGGTTCGCAAGTCCGCATCTGGTTGGTTCCGACCAACGGAATTGATCCGGAAGGACCGCCACCGGCCACGGTTGGTGACGTGACTCCGGAAAGAGGCGGAGCGGCTCGTCGTCGCCGTAGATAAATCGTCAACTGCGCCTTAGGCGCAAAACTCCGAGAGGCAGGCGGTCATTGATCGCCTGCCTCTTTTTACATCCGACCGATTCACTGCTTCAATTTATGTCTGAGGACAAAGCGAAAGAGCCGTCAATTTCCCGAGCCGGAAAAATCGTTTGCATATCAATCTTCGTCGTGGCGGTTATCGTCGCCGCCTGGTTCAGGTTTTATCAAATCGGACTCAAACCCTTTCATCATGACGAAGGCGTCAATTCCTACTTCCTGCTCAATCTGGCTCATACCGGGCAATACAAATACGACCCGACAAATTATCACGGCCCTTCGCTGTATTACTTCGCGCTGGTTGCTGTGCGCATATTCGGCGAAAACGATTTTGCGCTACGTCTGACGCCGGTCGTCTTCGGCCTGATAACCGTGGCGATGGTCTGGTTGTTGAGACGGCATTTGGGCGCTGTCGGAACTCCCGTTGCTGCCTTTTGTCTGGGCTTGTCTCCCTGTCTGGTTTATTTTTCGCGCGACTTCATACACGAAATGATTTTCGGATGCGCGACGCTGGGCATCATTGTTGGCGCGTGGCTTTATGCTGAAAGCAGGAAATTCGTCTGGCTGGCGATGGGGGCAGTATCGTTTGGATTGCTGTTGACGACCAAAGAAACGGCAGTAATCAACGTCGCAGTTTTGTTGGTCGCTATTGTCTGTGCCGGATTGGCTGACGCTGTAAGAAAGTTGATCAGACAGCGGCAATTCACTCCGGCGGCTCTGGCGCGAGAACTGAAGCAAGACATAGCTATCGCTCTGCCTTCGCTCGATCACTTTCTGGCGGCAATCATCATTCTGGTTTTCATTTATGTGTTCCTCTATTCGTCGTTCTTCAGTCATTGGCAGGGCGTCACGGATTTCTTCAAATCAATCACTCACTGGACGGAAGAGCGCAGCAGCAAAGATCACGTCAAAACCTTCTGGTATTACTTCGGAATTCTGTTCAAGCTGGAATTGCCGTTGCTGGCGGGTTCGCTTCTGGCCGGGTTGGTAATCCTGTGGCGCGGAACACGCTTCTGGCTTTTCATCGGAGCCGCGACTTTCGGCATGACGCTGGCCTATTCGATCATCGGTTACAAAACTCCCTGGCTGATGATCAGCTTTGTGGTCCTGATGGCGCTGGTTTGCGGTTACGCGGCGGAGCAGGTTTATCGCCTGTTGCCGATGATTTCGCTGCGTGTGTTATGGCTGGCGGTTGTCGCGATTGCGCTGATTGCCAGCGGGCGGATGGCCTGGACTGTGAATTTTGAAAAGTTCGACGACAACGGCAACGAGGTCGGCTACTTCGCCGAATTCGGCAAAAAGCGCGAATTCAAACCATACGTTGATGGTTTGTACGGTTATGTCTACGCGCAAACCGACCGCGAAATTCTTGATCTGGTTGATCAGGTAAAGGCCGAAGCCGCCAGATTCCCGACAAAAGACGGAACCGGGATTTACGTGGCTTCGCCCGATTACTGGCCTTTGCCCTGGTATTTGCGCGATTACGAGCGAACGGCTTACACCGGCGATTGGCCGAAACCGCTCGGCGAATCGTTGAACATCTCGCAGCCAATGGTCATCGCCAACGTCAGCCAGCAATCTTATCTGGTTGGCGCTCCAGGATGGCGTATAAGTTCGCGCGCTTATAAACTTCGACCTGGCGTCGAACTGGTTTTGTTCGTTCGCGACGAAACACCGCAACAGTAATTCAAGCTCAGAGGAGTTGCTCATTTCGCGAGCGACGCCCTGAATCAATGAAATAAGGGACAGGTTACCACCTGTCTCACCAATTTTCCGGGGAGAAACGGTCATGAAGACTCGCCTGCTTGCACTTGCTTCTTGTTTTTCGTTGCTGGCTTTGTCCGCCGCTCAGGCTCAAGACAACAACGCCGCCTGTCATTTGCCGGTCAAAACCAAATCCGCCACCGCCCAGGCCAGGTTGATGGATGGTTACGGCAACGTTCACATGGCGGTGACTACCAAATCCGCCGAAGCGCAAGCCTTCTTCGATCAGGGGCTGGCTTTGCTTCATTCGTTCTGGTTTTACGAAGCGGACAAATCGTTCGAGCGCGCGGCGCAACTCGATCCCGACTGCGCAATGGCTCAGTGGGGAATCGCCATGGCTGCGGTGAATAACGAACGGCGCGATGCCGCCGTCAAGCGCGCAAAGGAATTGGCCGAAAAGGTCAGCGAGCGGGAGAGGCTTTACATCGCCGCCGTCGAAGCCCGCTACAAAGGCGAACGAACGACGATTCAGAATAACGGCTTCCTGGGCGCAAGCTCCGATTACCAAAATGCCATGCGAAAGATCGTCGCGTTTTATCCCGACGACCTGGAAGCAAAACTTTTCCTCGCGCTGGCCTTGATGTCGGGTTACGAACGCGACGGTTCGCCGAAACCCGGATCGGTCGAAGCCATCACCTTGTTGCAACTGGTTCTGGCGAAATCGCCGAATCATCTGGCGGCGCATCATTACATGATTCACGCGACAGAATCCGGCAAACGCCCGCAGGACGGAGTTCCGGCTGCTGATATTTACGGCTCGCTTGCGCCCAAAGTCGGTCACGCGGTTCACATGCCCGGCCACACTTACGTTCACGTAGACCGTTGGGACGACGCGGCCAAAGCCTTTGAACGCTCAGCCGAAGTTGACCGCGCTTACATCCGCGACAACAACGAAACGACAGATCACGCCGCCGGACCTTACGGCCACAACGTTCATTTTCTGGCGATGGTTTACGGTTATCAGGGACGTTACCGCGACGCCGTTCGCGCCAGTCAGGAATTGCTGGACGCGACAAACAAAGCCGGTGAAGAAAAATCGCGCACTGCGCTGGAAGGCCGCATCTCAATGCTGCGCGCGCTGGTTCGCTTTGAAAAGTTCGACGAAATCCTGAGCGACAAACTCCCCGATGAAAGCGTCTTTGAAGTCGTCAAAGCCTGGCGGTATTACGCCCAGGCAGTGGCGATGACAGGGAAGAACGATCTGGCCGCCGCCCGCGCCAAACTGGAAACGATGGAACGCGAAATCGCCTGGCTGAAAGACAAATTCGGCAAAGCCAAAGACCTGCCGCAAGCCGGTCGCCAGCGCCAGCAACTTCGCGCGTTGAATGTCGCTCCGCTGGAATTGCAGGCTCGACTGCTCGCCCGCGAAGGGAAAGCCGACGAAGCCATCGCCAAATTGAAAGAAGCAATCGAAGAAGAAATCAAACTCGGTTATTCCGAACCGCCGCTTTACCCGGCGCCGATGGAAGAAGTCGCAGGTAAAGTTTGCCTGGAACTCAAACGATGGAAAGAGGCCGAAGAATTTTTCAGCGCCGCGCTGGAACGCGATCCGGGCAGCGGACGCGCTTACTTCGGTTTGATGCAATCTCAACAGGCTCAGGGCAAAGACGCCGAAGCGCGAGACAATTACGCCCGTTTCCTCAAAGCCTGGGCCAAAGCCGACGCCGATTTGCCGGAGATGAAGCGCGCGAAAGAACTGGCTACTTCCTTGAGCGCGTCCGGGCAATAGCTTCGGCAGGCTTGGATTGAGGGTGTGATAGACTTTTACCGAAGTTGATGCACGGCCTTTTCAATCACAGGAGGAGAGAGATGGCTGCCAGTCTGAAAGATTTACCGCGTCCCTATTATCGTCTGGAAGAATACTTCGCTCTTGAGCGAGTGGGCGAAGCTCGCTACGAGTATTGGAACGGCGATATTTTGTGCATGAGCGGCGGCAGCCGTCAGCACGCGACAATCATCAGCAATGTGCATTTCAGATTGAGCCAGCAGTTAGTGGGGAAAGGTTGCCGAACGTATACCGGCGAGATGCAAATCAAAACACCTGATTTGCCGCCCTATCGTTATCCCGACGTCAGCGTCGTTTGTGGCAAACCTGTTTTTGAAAAGATAGAAGGTTTTGATGTCCTGACCAATCCGATTCTGGTCGTGGAAGTTTTGTCGCCCGCCACGGCAAATCTCGATCGCCAGGAAAAACGCGAAGCTTACCAGGCGCTGCCGTCATTGATGGAATATCTGATCATCTCGCAGGATGCCCCGCACGTCACTCAATACCTGCGTCAGCCTGACGGCCAATGGCTGCGAAATGATGCGGGCGATTTAGCCGCCAACGTCAAACTGTCTTCCATTGATTGCACACTGCCTTTGAGCGAAATATACGATGATGTGGAATTCAACTGATTCAGAAAATAAATCTGTAGGCTCTGTTTTGATCCGTTACGGTTGAAGCTATGAATTTTCACTGCGGGTTGAAGCCGGTTGCGCGGCGGAATGCTTCGACGACTTTGCCGTCTTTTTTCGTCGCGCGTCCTTTCAGGTATTCCACCAGCTTGGCCAAATCTTTCGCATCCCAATCGGGGCGATATTTGTTGATCGAAGGTTCGAACTGGCTGACGTGTTTGGTGATGGCGTTGATTTTTTGATCAACCACGTCCGTGATGTCCACCCAGTAATTGGCTTCATTGGCGGCGTAATAAAACATCATCAACGGCACTCTGTAAGGCTTCAGCCCGTCAACCAGCAGGTGTTCGGGATAATAAAGATGAAACTCAGCCGCACGAATGGCATCCGCTGTGTTGAATCCTCCCATTCGATGATCGCTCTTGTGCCAGCGTTCGTACCATTCGCCGGGGTCAACGCTGAAGACCACGTCGGGGCGATATTGCCGAATCAGTTTCGTCGCCTGTCCGCACAGAGCTTTCGGCTCGGCGTATTCCAGCTCGCCGTCTTCGTAACCCATCCAGATAATGTTGGCTTTCGGAATGCCGATGACTTCCATCGCGGCTTCCTGCTCGGCTTTGCGAATGCGCGCCAGCCGTTCGCTGGTCATTTCCAGATCGAACGAGCCTTTGTTGTCGTTGGTGTAAATCACGACGATGATCTTGTTGCCGTTTTTGGCCAGCAGCGACAACGTGCCTCCGCAACCGAAGACGTCGTCATCAGGGTGCGGCGTAAAGACCATGACGGTTTTGCCTTTCCATTGTTCGACGCGGTCTTGCGCCTGAACGAAACAAGCAAACAGCATCAGCGCAATCAGAGCGCAGCCAAATTTATTCATCTCAGTTTCTCCG
>CAYRQB010000154.1:0-13557 GCA_964426025.1 uncultured Heliomicrobium sp. | reverse complement strand
GTCATTGACCGTCCGTTTCACGCCAAGCCGCAAAGACCGCCAAGAAACTCTTCTTCGCGTCTTTGCGGCTTGGCGTGAGAATTTTGTTTAACCGTGATGTTGATGAGCGTCTTTTTTGTTCGGCCACGTCGGACCGGGTTCGTATTTGCCTTCTTTGATCAGCGCCATCATGCGGTCGTATTTGTCCGGGGGCAAGATGCGAACCAGCGTCATCATTCCCATCATCGCGCCAGTCCAGCCTTCTGGCAGCCACGAATTTTCAGGCTTGGCGACTTCGGCGTCCATCGTCATCCACATATCCTGCGGGTAACCGGGCACGCGTTTTTTCTTCGCGCCCGTCGCCTGACTCTTTGGCGGAACCAAAGCCATGTTGCATTTCGGACATTTGCCCGGTTTGTCCGAAGTGACTTCGGGATGCATCGGGCAGGAATAAACCACCGCCGCAGTCCTGTCCTGACCGACGTTGTTGGAAACCGATTGTTCCAGCGGGACTCCCAGCGTGCGACCGAACGACGGGCCGTTTTCGTCAGACAGCGCATGGCCGCGCGTGATGATTCCCATGCCGGATTCCATTTCGCGGCTTGGCGGAGCCATATGCTCTGAATGATTCATCGGCCCGACCATCGAAACCATCTGATTCATCATGTGGTGTGGTAAATGGCAATGCAGCATCCAATCGCCGATGTTGGTGGCTTCAAATTCGATGTCACGAGCCTGCGCCACGCCGACCAAAACTGTGTTGCCAGGATACCAGCCGACTTCAGGAATGCGCCCGCCTTCGGTTCCGGTGACGTAAAACTGCATGCCGTGCATGTGAATCGGATGATGATCCATGCTCAGGTTGACAAGTCGTATCCGCACGCGCTCGCCGTGTTTGACTATCAGCGGAGTGCAGGCCGGGCCGGCTTTGCCGTTAAAAGTCAGCCAGTTGAATTCCATCGCCAGCGTGTTCGGCACAGTGTTGTTAGGCAGAATCGCCCAGCCCTGCAAGATCAAGCCGAAGTCTTTGTCCACGCGCGGCGTTTGCGGTTGGCGCGGATGAACGATGAAAAAACCTATCATCCCCATCATCTCCTGCATCGGCATGTGCGAGTGATAAAAGTAAGTGCCGTGCTGGTGCAGCATGAATTCGTAGGTGTAAGTTTCGCCCGGCATGATCAGCCATTGCCCGATGCCCGGCACGCCGTCTTGATTCATCGGAACTTCCAGCCCGTGCCAATGCGGCGTGGTCGGCTCAGGCAAATTATTGGTGAAATGGATTCGCACGCGGTCGCCTTCCTGCACTTCGATGGTCGGGCCGGGCAAACTGCCGTTATAACCCCAGGCGTCAACCAGGCGAGCGTCTGCCCACGGCGCGGCTGGCAAAAATTCCGTCCGCACAGGTTCGGCGATCAGGTGGAAAACCTTGACGCCGTTTTCCATCTTGTACGGCAGCTTGGGAATATCCGGCGTGTAAACCGGCTGAAACGGCGCAGGCGCTCCGAGTGTTTCCGGTTGCGAAGGCAGTTTTGACGGCGTTGCCGGTTTCGGCGGCGTGTGTTGATGCTGCGAATGATCCTGCGCGGCAGGTTTACTTTCCTGATGTTGATGCTGAGCATTCGCCGATTGCGTGGCAATCAGGCTGGCTCCCAGCATAGAGCTTCGACGAAGAAAATTGCGACGATTGAAATTCATAAAATACTCTCCATTCAAACTTTCAACGCAAAGACGCCAAGTGGCAAAGTCGCCGGGAAGTCTGTTTGCGGCTTTGTGTCTTCGCGTCTTTGCGTTGGAAACTTCATTGATTGTTAGCTCCATTGCTGCTCTCGCTGCCAGCCACTGCGTTTGGCGCGTCCAGACCTCCGTTCAGCAGCAATCCCTGCAACTGGACTACGTTTTGCCACAGCTCGACCATCGAGCCTATGTATTCCGTTCTTGCCTGGAACAGCGTCCGCTGAGTGAACAGCACCTGCGGATAGGCAGCGCCCATTTGCCGGAACTTGGCCAGATAAAGTTCATAAGCCCGTTGCGCTCGCGGCAAAACTTCGCGTTGATAGCGTGAAGCCACGCCAAGCGCGGTCTGGTAATGATTGAAGCTTTCGGCCAGCCTTGAACGCAAGCTGAGTTCGACGCGTTGGACTTCGCGCTCGGCTGCGGACAGATCGGCTTTCGAGGCGGCGACATTTCCCTGATTGCGATTGAAAATCGGCAAACGGACTCCGGCTTCGACGCGCGCTTCCCAACCGGTTTTGCCGCCGTAAAATTCCGCCCATTCGTTGCTGTAACCGACGCCGCCGCGCAAAAAGACATCGGGCTTGGGTTCGGCTTTGGCTCGACTGACGACGGCTTTGGCGCGTTCGACTCCGGCCAGCGCGCGCTTCATCTCAGGGCTGTCGCGCAACAAAGCGGCCAGCATTTCATCCTGAATCAAAACCGGCGGAGCCGTTTCCAATTTGTCTTCCAATCGAGTCGGTTTCAATTGCGGATCGCCGACCACAGCCGCCAGCAATTGCCACGCGCGGTTGTAATTGTTTTCAGCCGTCAGCAATTCGATTTCCGCGCGCTGCAATTCGACTTCCGAAGCCAGCACGTCAGGACGATCCGCTGCGCCGACATTGAAAAGTTCGTCGGAAATTTCCGTCGCTTCGCGCGTCAGATTTACCAACTGCTGGCGCAACGCGACCAGTTGCTGAGCGCCGACCACCTGGTAATAAAGCATTCGCACGCCGTTCAGCACGCGCAGTCGCTGAGCTTCGGCTTCCGCCTCGGTTTGCAGCTTTTCCTGTGCGGCAATGTTTTTGCTTTTGGCCAGTTTGCCGCCGGTCAAGATGGATTGTTCGACGTAAAAGTATTGGCCATTGCGATACGGATAAACGTTTGAATTGAAGGCCAGCCCTTCGCCTTCGTATCCGACAACCGGGTTCGGCCACAGCCCGGCCTGACGGCGTCGGCCTTCGGCTGCTTGAATGGCAGCTTCGGCCTGAGCCAGTGTCGGATTGTTTTTGATCGCTATGCGCTCCAAATCTTCCAGCCGCAACACAGGCACTGACGCGGGCTGGTTTTGTGATGTGTTTGCTTGTTGCGCGCTGGCGTTGCTGACAACGGCGACAAAGATCGCCATTGCCAGCGTAAACTGCGGCAATAGAAATTTTCTGATCTTCATTCGTTACTCCCTGTTGAATTTTTCTAAATCAGGCCGCAAAACTTTTAGACAGGATGAACAAGATTCGTTGAGGATTTACAGGACAGAAAATCGAGTTTGAGTTCAGGTCAAAGATCATCTTGTGAATCCTGAAAAAATCCTGCCAATCCTGTCCTGAGATTGTCTCTATGCTGTCTTGCGCTGATTTCGTCAGCCGAAATTGGACACACTTCGGCGTCAATCGCTGTGATGATTCGACAGGGGAATTAAATTCTCAGATGAAGTTGGTGGCCGCTGAATGGCGGCGGAAGTGAAATGTCGGTTGGTGGCGAAACCGTTGGCTTAGGCGGTGACAAACGACCGTAGCCAAGCCAGACGGGCAAAGCAGTCAGCGTTTGTTTTTGCTGAGTCGAATCAGATTGGTTTACGGAAAAAACAGGATTTTTCTGACTGATGGCATCGCATTGGCAAATCCGCGCGGTCGCCGCGCCTAACGAATTATCAGCCGGGTTTCCGCCGTGACAATGTTGCGCGGTTTTCAGTTCAGCCGGTGGTTTGACCGTAATCTTCTTTTCCGCTTTGGCGTGGCAATGGCTTTCAGCTTCTGCCGCTTTGATTGGTTGAATGTGTTCCGGGTGCGAATTTGCCGCCAACGCCTGAACCGGCAAACCGGAAGCGGCGGAAAGACAGCAAATGACTTCGCACAGCCCGAAGACAATGAAAATCTGGGCTGCCAGCAGAGTCGTGATGATTTGCTTCGTTATTCGCACGGGCGGCATTTAAGCATTCGGAAAAATGCTTTTCAACTCTGTAGTCGGCTACAGAAACGGCGATTGCAAAAAAAAAATCAACGACAAATCGGGATTTTCCAGACCCGGCAGTTACGATTGCGGTTCTTTCCTGTGCTTCGCGGTTGGTTGAAACCTTGATGGGTAAACGCGCTGCCAGATGAAATCATAAGCTCCGTCTGGCAAATCTTCCCGCAATTGGAAGTTGTACGCCTTTGACCCGGCGAAGCTTTCTTCAAAGCTGAAAATTTCCAGTCGGAATCGTTCCGATTGACTGAAGCTTCGCACATCGGCGAATCGCCAGTAACGCGAATCATCGCTTTCCGATTCCGCCGCGTAAACAATCCGGTCGTTGAAGATTTTCAAAACGCCGTTGCATCCGCCGAAGCGGTGAAGATGTTTGACCGGAACGATGAAGGCAGGCGCATCGTCGCCGGTCGGCATAATGCTGACGGCGGGCGGTCGCGGAGATTTCGCCAACAGCAGCGCGCTGATTTCCGGCGTGATCCGGCCATCCAGCAAGTTGAATTTATAAATCCTGTCCATGCCGAGCATTCGTTTTTGATCTTCGTAGCTTTTCAAAACAACCTCGCTCGGCGAGGCGATGGTGATTTGTTGAAGTTCGTTATATTTCCAGACGCGCGATTCGTTTTTGTGATCCGTGCGATATTCGATCTGCTCCGGCGTGATGATGAGTTTGCCGGTGTGATTGCGAAGCGCGTGACGATGTTCGACCAGGAATTCGTAACTTTGCCCCATCGCGGAAACCGCCGCGCAAATTATCAGTCCGAATCCAATCAACAAGCTTTTCATAACTCCTCCGATTTCCGATCAAGGTTTGTTTTTCAATTGCGCCCAAACTGACACAACCGACGGAACGTATTGGCGAGTTTCCAGCGGCAGTAATCCGCGTTCGGACATTTCGGCAAAAGTGCGAATGCCGGTTCGGTCAATGATGCGTTGGACTCTGGCTTCGCCGCAGTTGTAAGCCGCCAGCGCCAATTCCCAATCGCCGAATTGCCCGTACAAATCGCGCAGATAACGCGCCGCCGCGCGAGTGGAAAGTTCCGGATGAGTGCGTTGGTCTTCAATCGTCCGCACTTTCAAACCGTAGCGGCTGGCCGTTGCGGGCATCAATTGCCAGATGCCGAGCGCTCCTTTCGGCGACAATGCCTGCGGATTGAATCCGCTTTCGATCATCGCCACTGCCAACAATTCCGGCGGCAATTTCTCTTCGATCAAAATTCGACCGAGCGTTTCGCGATACGTTCGGTAACGCGTCAAAGCCAGACGCGGCGCAAGCCTTGGCGTGGTCAGATTCAAGCTGGCCGTCGAAGCCGGTCGCGATTTCTTTTCCAGAGCTTTTCGTTCATCAGCGATTCGGTCGAGCAGCGCGACGATCAAATCGTTGTTTCGCAATTCATCGTCCGCAGCCAGTTGCTCCGCTTTCGCCAATGTCGTCAACGCGCGATCATCGTTACCGAGCTTTTTCGCTTCGGCGCTTTCTCGAATCAAACGCGCAGCGTCCATCGCTCGTTCAGCGACGACGGATTTTTCTTCCATCGTCGCTTCGATTCTTTCCAGCGATCGTTTGGCCGGATCGTCAGGGTTTGCGGATTGAGCGATCGCTGTCACAACCGTCAGACAGGCAAAAGCGAGGGTAAAAATTGTTCGCTCGAAAAATTTCATAACTCCTCATTTCAACTTTCCGCCATTGTCGGCGCGATGGTTGGCGACGGTTGGCGTTTAACCTCGAAGTGCCATTTCCATTGAGCGTAAATCGCCGGATAGACGATCAACTCCATCAGGAACGAGGTGAAAACTCCTGCGATCATCGGCGCGGCGATTCGCTTCATCACGTCCGCGCCAGCGCCCACGGCCCACATGACAGGAACCAGGCCGATGAAATCCACCGCCACGGTCATGAATTTCGGTCGCAACCGTTTGACCGCGCCATGCATGATCGCGTTGTGCAAATGAGCTTTCGTACTCATCAACCCTTTTTTCCGTTGTTCGTCATAAGCCAGATCGAGGTACAACAGCATGAACACGCCCGTTTCCGCATCCACGCCGAGCAGCGCGATCAGTCCAACCCAAACAGCTATGCTGAGGTTGTAATCCAGCGCGTACAAAAACCAGATTGCCCCGACCGCCGAAAACGGAACGGCCAGAAAGACGATCAGCGTTTTGGCGACCGAACGAGTGTTGAAATACAGCAACAGGAAAATGATGAAGATGGTGATCGGCAGAACCAGTTTCAACCGTTCCGCCACGCGCAGCATGTTTTCGTATTGACCGCTCCAGGTCAGCGTGTAACCGGGCGGCAAATTCACCTTGTCTTGGACGATTTGTTTGGCACGGTCAACGTAACTGCCGATGTCAGAGTCCGACACGTCAACGTAAACGTAACCGCTCAATCGTCCGTTTTCGTCGCGAATCATTCCCGGCCCCGAAACCATTTTGATGTCGGCGATTTGCGACAGCGGAATTTGCGCGCCGTTCATTGTCGAAACCAGCGTTCGTTCCAATCCTTCGATTGAACTGCGCCAATCGCGCTGGTAACGCACGTTGACAGGATAACGTTCGCGGCCTTCGATGGTAGTGGTGACGTTTTCGCCGCCGATGGCCGACATGACGACCATGTTCGCCTGATCAACAGTCAATCCGTAACGCGACAATTCCTCGCGCTTCAAAGTGAAATCCAGGAAGTAACCGCCCGCAGTGCGTTCGGCGAAAGCGCTGGACGTGCCGGGCAGGTCTTTCAAAACCATTTCGATGTGCTGGCCGATTTCCTGAATCTGATTCAAATCAGCGCCGAGGATTTTGATGCCGACCGGAGTTCGTATGCCCGTCGTCAGCATATCAACGCGAGTTTTGATCGGCATCGTCCAGGCATTGACCGTGCCTGGAATTTGCAATCGTTCGTTCATTCCGCCCGGGCCGTAAATCAATTCCTGAGTGCTTTTGTGATCCGGCCAGATGACGCGCAATTGTCTGGCCATCCATTCGGGAACGTGGCCGGAATACCATCGCTCGATTTTCGGCCATTGATCCTGCGGTTTCAGCAGAATGACGGTTTCCATCATCGAAAAGGGAGCGGGGTCGGTGGCCGTTTCCGCGCGTCCGGCTTTGCCGAACACTCGTTCGACTTCGGGAAAGCTTTTCAGGATTTTGTCCTGCGTTTGCAGCAATCGCTGAGCTTCGGTGACGGAAATGCCGGGCATCGTTGTCGGCATGTACAGCAGCGAGCCTTCGTCCAGCGGCGGCATGAATTCCGATCCCAACCGCTGATAAATCGGAATCGTCGCCAGGACGACGAGCAACGCGCCGATGATCGTCGCCCATTGATGCCGCAAGACGAATTCGACTACGGGGTGATAGATTCGCATCAACCAACGGCTGAGCGGGTGACGCTCCTCGCTGTGAATTTTGCCGACGACGATGACGTTCGTCAGACGGCACAACCAGCGCGGGCGAAATTTGAACTTTTCCGCGCGGATCAACAGCACGATGATTGCCGGAACCAGCGTGATGGAAAGAATCGCCGCCGTCGCCATCGAAAGGTTTTTGGTGAACGCCAGCGGTTTGAACAAACGGCCTTCCTGTGCTTCCAGCGCGAAGATCGGCACGAAGGCGACGGCAATCACCAGCAGCGAATAAAAGCTCGGCGCGCCGACTTCTTTGGCGGCGGCGATAATGACATCTTTGAAATCGCCCGGCTTGCCGTCGGCTTTCCACTGTTCCAGCTTTTTGTGAACCTGTTCGACGATGACGATTGCCGAATCAACCATTGCGCCGATGGCGATGATGATTCCGGCCAGCGACATGATGTTGGCCGTGACGTCCACGCCCAGCATAGGGATAAAGGAAATGATGACCGCCAGCGTGATGGTGACGATGGGAACCAGCGCGCTCATCAGGTGGCCGAGGAAGATCAATATGATCATACTGACGACGGCCAGTTCTTCGATCAGCGATTCAGTCACCGTGTCAATTGCGCGTTCGATCAGTTCGCCGCGGTCGTAGGTGGTGACGATCTTCACGCCGGCGGGCAGCGTCGCTTCCAGTTCGGTCAACCGCGCGCGCACGCGCTCGATCGTGCTGAGCGCGTTTTCGCCTGAGCGCATGATGACCACCGCTCCGACGGTTTCACCTTCGCCGTCAAGTTCGGCGATGCCTCGACGCATATCCGGCCCCAGCGTCACCTGACCCAGATGTTTGACCAGCACCGGCGTGCCGGTTTCGGCGTTGGCGTTGACGACGATGTTTTCAACATCCGCCGCTGAGCGTATGTAACCTCGCCCGCGAACCATGTATTCGCGGCCTGTGAATTCGACCAGCCGACCGCCGACATCGTTGTTGCCTTGCCGTATGGCTTCGACCACTCGGTCAATCGGCAGTTTGTAAGCCAGCAGCGAATTCGGATCGAGATTGACCTGATATTGACGAACGAATCCGCCGATGGGCGCGACTTCGGCCACACCGGGCAGCGATTGCAGTTCGTAACGCAAATGCCAATCCTGCAACGATCGCAACTCGGCCAGGTTGTGTTTGCCGGTGGTGTCAACCAGCGCGTATTGAAAAATCCAACCGACGGCGGTTTCGTCGCGCGCCAGTTCGACGTTGACGCCCGATGGCAATTTGGGCGTGATGTTGCTCAGGTATTCCAGCGTCCGCGTTCGCGCCCAGTAAAGATCAGTGCCTTCTTCAAAGATGATGTAGACGTACGAAAATCCGAAATCGGAAAATCCGCGAATGTCTTTCACCTTCGGCACGCCCAGCATTGCCGTGATCAACGGATAAGTGACCTGGTCTTCGATGATGTCGGGGCTGCGATCCCAGCGCGAATAGATGATGACCTGCGTGTCGGACAAATCAGGCACGGCGTCCAGCGTGATGTTTTTCATTGACCACAAACCGACGCCGGTCGCCATGCCCACTACCAGCAGGACGATGAATTTGTTGTGCGCGCAAAATTCTATGATTCGGTCAATCACGGCCTGCCTCCTTTCGCGCCTTTTTCGTCGGCGTATTTCGGCGCAAAGTTCATCTTGCACAGCGGGCATTTGCCGGGTTTGTCCGAACGCTGTTCCGGATGCATCGTGCAATACCAATACTCAATCTTCTTTTCCGAATTTGACTGAGCGGGCGAGGATTGATGCTGTGAATGATCTTCTGTTTTCGGCGGCAAAGACGGTTTTGCGGTTTGAGCTTTCGGCGAATGCGAAGAATGGTCTTGTTGATTTGTCGAAGGCTTTTCATCTGAACCTGACGCCGCCGATCCGCCGTGACCTGAATGACCGCCCATCGCGCCTGTCGCCGATTTCAATTTGCTTTCGGAATCAATCAGGAAGTTGGCCGAAGTCACCACGCGTTCGCCCGCTTTCAACCCTTCGGTGATGATGACTTCGCCGCCGATTCTGGCTCCGGTCGTTACGCGGCGCGGTTCGAAATACCCGCCTTCGCGCGCGACGAAAACCGTCACCTCAGCGCCGGAATCCATGACCGCTTCCTGCGGCACGACCAATCGCCGTCCGTAATCAATCTTCAATTCGACGTTGGCGTACATATCCGGTTTCAACGTCAAACCGGGATTGGGAACTTCGATGCGGATTTTCAACGTCCGCGTCATCGCTTCCAATTGCGGAGCGATGAAGCTGACGCGACCGCGAAACTTTCTGCCGGGCAAATAAGTCAACGTGATTTCGGCCTGTTGCCCCAATTTGATTTCCGGCGCTTCGTATTCGTAAACATCCGCCAGCACCCAGACCGACGAAAGATCGGCGATGGTGTAAAGCTCTGTTTCCGGCGTGACGCGTTGTTTTGGAAAAGCATTGCGAGTCAGTACAAAGCCGCCGGATGAGGCATGCAGCGTCATCGTCTTAGCCGGTTTGCCGGTTTGATCCAATTGCCGGATTTGTTCTTCGGTCACATCCCACAATTCCAGTCGTTTGCGCGCCGCCTCCAGCAGCGATTCGCTGCCCGCGACTGCTTCGCGAAACGGACTGGCGGCGAGTTCTTCGCGGCCTTTGCGCGCCAGCAAATATTCCTGCTGTGTCTGCCACAACTCAGGACTGTAAACGGTCAAAAGCGGTTGACCGTTGCGAACCTCCTTTCCGGTGTAATCCACAAAGACCTGTTCCAGCCATCCTTCGATTTTCGGATGAATTCTAGTGATTCTGGTTTCGTCGTAAGCCACGCGTCCCACCGCGCGAAGCATCCGCGAAACCGGTTTGTATTCCACCAATCCGTAGGCGACGCCGATCAGTTGCTGCTTTTCGGTCGAGATGTGAATTGATCCTGCCGGCGCTGATGCCATTGCTTCGCCGTCTTCGTAAACCGGAACCAGGTCCATTCCGCAATCCGGCGCGGTTCCGGGTTTGTCGGATTTGTAAGCCGGATGCATCGGATCAACCCAATAAAGAATCTTTCGCTCTTTGGTCGTTGCGGCGTCGTCGTCGCTGCCGGTCAACAGCTTCATCAAACGCTCGCGTTGCCAATAACCCGCAACGATCAAAGCGACCAGCAACAACATCAAGGCAATGCGGCGAGCAATCGTATGACTGGCTTTGTTTTCCGCGCTGACGGTTTTGTCTTCAACGTTTTTCTCCGCAGCCTGTGTCGTCTGATTTGGTTCCGGTTCGACCGGCGAATCTATCTGTTCGGATGTTTTATCTTTTTGATCTGACATAACTGTTCCTTTCTTTTCACAGGCTGACGCCGACAAATGGTTCGATGGCGGCGATGGCTTTTTCCGCGTTGCTCAGTTGTTCGTAATAGCTCAACTGGTAATTGAGCAGCGTGACCAGATTGTCGAGCAAAGTCAGAAAATCCACTTTGCCCGCTTCGTAACCTGAAATCGCGGATTCCAGCGAAAGCGTTGATTGCGGAATGATCGTCGTTCCGTACAGCTTCACCAGCCGTTGTGCCGTCGTCGCAGCCAGATAACGATCCTTGATTCGGAAAAACAGCAGCGAGGTCATGTTTTCAAAACGCTCGCGTTCGGCTGCGGCGCTGGCGGAGGCTTCGGCCAATGCCGGGCGTTGTTTTTGCCAGAAGTAAATCGGCAGCTTCATTCCGATGTTGAGGCCGTACATATCCGGCATTCCCGGACGATTGGCATAAGTCAGACCGACGGAAAAGTCGGGATAGAAATCCTTTCGCGCCAATTCCGTGTTGATTTGTTCGCGATCAATGCGGCGGCGCTGAGCTTTCAGCGTTGGAAAATTGGCCATCGCCAATTCGCGCAATTCGGCCAGACTGAAGCCGAACTCTCTCGGCGCGATTTCCTGTGGAATGCCGACGGGACTTTCCGGTTCGCGAAAGAGCAGGGAATTGATCCGCTCTTCGGCAACCTGTCGGCGTTGCTCCAACAGCGCCAGTTGTTCGGTCAGTTTGGAAATTTCGACCTGAGCTTTCAGCACGTCCTGTTGAATTCCTTTGCCGACGGCGTAGGAGGCTTCGGCAATGCGCGCGAATTTTTCCAGCAGCGATTTGTTGCGCGTCACCGTTTCGATGGCTTTGTGCAGATACGCCAGATCGAAGTACGCGTCTTTGATTTCCGCCGCCAGATTCAACCGCGCCTGTTCATAAGCCCACCACTCGGCTTCGGCTTCGACGTTGGCAATTCGCCCTTTCAAGGAAAGCTTGCCGGGATAAGGAATTTCCTGCGTCAAACTGACGAAGCGATTGCTGGACGGATCGCCTTTCTGAACTTCAAAAGGCGGAATTGGCAACGGGCTTCCCATATACCCGGCGTTCAGCATTGGTTCGGGCAAAGCTTTGGCTTGCGGCACGCGCTGGCGCATGGCGTCGAAACTGCGCTGCATGGCGCGAATCTCAGGATTCTTCGTCAATGCTTCGGCGATCAATTCCGGCAACGAAACGACTGGCGGTTTGATGTCGGCCTGCTGTGCGATGACCGGCAATGACAAACACGCAATCACCAGCAACGCGCGCGCAGCACGCGAATAAAATCGTCGCGCTTTCATAAATGTCTCCACTTCTGCGCAGGTCGGCGCAGAGAAATAACTGCGGCAGAGGTCGGCGATGGGCGGACTTCTGCGCTTCAATTGAAGATGGAATGACTTTGAGTGAAAAGCGCGGCGATTAAATGATCAATCGGGAAGTAAGCAGGTAAACAGGAGGCGATCCGTGATCGGTTGGCGAATAAGACGTGATGTGAAGTTTGGTTGAGGAAACCGTCGTAGGGGTGATTGCGACAACTGCGCCCGGCAAAACTTCCTTGCTGACGGAAGCGGGTGGCGGTTCTGATTCGATGGGAACCGCCGTCTGGCAACATTGCGGCAAGGGACGTTTCCATTCTGCGGCGCTGGTGGCAATTGATTCCTTTTCCTCTGTCTGCAAAGCCAGGTGGTGAGAACCTGAACCGGCTGTGTTTTGATCCTTGCCGCGACCTTCCATTTGCTGATGACAGGATGGTGTCGTTTGGATTTGTTCGGATGCGCAGCAAATGATGATTGCCAATGCCTGATGATTGAAAAGAAAAAGCAGCGCCATTCCGCACACAACGACAGAAATGGTTGTTGCGAATGATCCACGGCGTCTGTTTGTTTTCTTTTGCCTGAACATAGCTTCCTCGCTTGCTGAAGCGAAAATACTACAATCACCAACAACAGAGCAATGAATGTGCCAGCCTGAAAACGCCTGGAATAAGCTCTGACAGGTTGTTTTGATCGCCAGGTTGAGAGTTTTCGCCCAATTCAGTGCGCAGGTTTTCTCACTCGCTTTGTTTAGTTGTTTTTGGGCGGTAGGGATTGATGCGATAACGTTTCTTGATTTTTGCCGGATCGGGCTTCAGATAAAAGCTGACCTGGTTTTCCGGATTGGCTCCGATCTTGACCAGAATCAGAAGCCCCAGATCGGTTCGCTTGCGATGCCAGACCAATCGCGCGTCCAGATTTTCCGGTAAACCTTCGACGACGGTGACGTAATCCTGTTTCCATTCCTGCAAGCTCACGCGTTTGGTGGATGAAACCAGAATCTGATAGCCGGTGATTTCCTGCTCGTCCGGCAACAAGGCCAGAACTTCGAATCGCGTCAACTTCATACTAACGCATCCGCTATTGGTTTTTGCTGTTGTTCTTCCAGGCGATTTTGCCCATCTCGCGCCAGGTCGTCAGCTTGATGCCGAGTTCTTTGATCAGGGCTTCGATTTCAGGATCGGTGAATGCCAGGAAATCCCCATAACGTTGTTCCCACGATCCGGTCGTCGCTTTCAACTCAGGATCGTTCATTCCCAGATGGACGATCAACATCGTCACGCCGGGTTTCAAATTGCGCAGGAAAGTTTTGTAAGCCTCTTTGCGTTCGGCGGGAGTTTTGCCGGGAACGCCCGTCACCAGGTAATCGAGCATGGCGAAACCGTCGGCTTCAATTTTCCTCAGCGCGTCTTCGCCGATTGGCGAACCCGTCAGCTTCCCGTATTGAATCGCTTCCAGCGTCGGACGCATGACCATCACCGGAATGCCGTATTCCTTGCCGAGCTTTGTGTACACGTCGAAAAAATCCTTTCGCGTGTAAAGCGTGCCCATGTGAGTGTCCAGATGCGTGGGCTTGACGCCGAAGGCAATCGCGCGTTCGATCTGCGCGCGAATCTCCGTTTCGATTTCCTGCGGCGTAGCGTTT
>CAYRQB010000153.1:0-13560 GCA_964426025.1 uncultured Heliomicrobium sp. | reverse complement strand
GACAGTTTCTGGATCGGTTCGATTCTGGTCGTGTTGCTGACGGGAACTTACACCATTCTCGGCGGGATGCGCGCGGTCGCATACACAGAAGCGGCTCAAACCGTCATACTGATTGTCGGTTCGATCCTGATTACCTGGTTCGGATTGGCAAAACTCGGCGGATGGGGCGAGCTTCGTTCAGCGCTGGGTTCGGAGATGTTCAATCTGTGGAAGCCGATCATCCCCGCCGGAATGGAAGGAACCTGGGCGCCGGTCAAAGAAGCGGGACGAATTGCCTGGTATTTCAACGGCAATTATCCGTGGGTTGGAATGCTGTTCTGCGCTCCGATCATAGGCATGTGGTATTGGTGCACCGATCAATACATAGTGCAGCGCGCGCTTGGCGCTCCCAGCGTACGCGAAGCCCGGCGCGGAACAATCTTCGCCGCGTTTCTGAAACTGCTGCCGGTTTTTATCTTCATCGTGCCGGGGATGATCTGTCTGGCATTGGCCAAAACCGGCAAGGTGGCGGCGCTCGGTTCACTGGTTGACGCAAACGGAAACGCAATTTCCGAACAAACTCAGGCGGCATTTCCATTGATGGTTCAGCACGTCTTACCGTCCGGAGTTCGCGGGTTGGTGGTCGCAGGTTTGCTGGCGGCGCTGATGAGTTCTCTGGCCGGAGCCTTCAACGCCAGTTCGACTCTGTTCACCATGGATCTGTATCAGAAGTTCAGACCGCAGGCTTCGCAACATCAGCTTGTCTGGATGGGACGCCTGGCAACGGCGGTCATGGTTCTGATCGGTTTGATGTGGATTCCGGTGATTCGCGGATCGAAAGGTTTGTACGATTACCTGCAAGGCGTTCAGGGTTATCTGGCTCCGCCGATTTTCGTGGTTTTCTTCTTCGGCGTTTTTATGAAGCGGTTGAACGCCAAAGGCTGTCTGGCCGCGCTGATTGTCGGTTTCATGATGGGACTGTTCCGCTTGCTGGTGGATACGCCGATCAGTTTGAAACTGGCAGGTTACGAAAACGGTTACGCCGAAGGCTCGCTGCTGTGGATCGTCAACAACATCTATTTTCAATACTACAGCCTGCTGATCTTTCTGGTCAGCGTGGCGGTCATGATCGTCGTCAGCTATCTGACCGAAGCGCCGTCGGAAGAACAATTGAAAGGATTGACGTATGGCACGGTCAGCGCTGAGGACAAGCAAGAGACTCGCAGCAGTTGGAACCGACTGGATGTCATCACCTCTTGCGCCGTGCTGGCGCTGATTCTGATGGCTTATCTTTATTTCAACGGATGAGTCGGCTTTCCAAATGGTTTTGCAAAAAGGGCTGCTCGTTGAGCAGCCCTTTTTTTGCAAACTTGCTTCAGTAGGTTGTGAACAACGACTCATTGCTTGTCGCGATTCTTGATCAAGTGATACAAAGCGCCGCCTCCACCGCCGACCAATGCGCCAACCGCAGCGCCCTTCTTACCACCGGCAGCAACGCCTATACCCGCACCGATTGCCGCCGGAGCAGCAATGGTCAAAGCAGTTTTCAACTTCGAACTGCCTTTGCGTTTGGCCGGAGCATAAGCCGGTTTGTAAACGACCTGCTGGCCAGCGTTATTAGCCGCACGAGTATTGCTCGCTTGAGCTGGTTGATTCTGCAACTGGTACGCGTCGGCATAACCTTTCTTGAAGCCTTCGTTGTAACCATCTCGGTCGGTGGCGACGATGTTCGCTGTTTGTCCGGTCAGACCGGCGTTGTAACCTTCGTCATAACCGACCTTGAAGTCTTTCAAATAAAAAGCTTCAGCCTCAGTTGATGCCTGAGTCGTTTGAGTTTGATTTAACGCCGAAGCATTTTCTTCAGCGGAAGTTGTCCTGGGGGAGTCAGTAATTCGACCAAACGCAAAGCCCGACAGCAAAATTGCGCTGGCGATACTGATTGCGATTATTCTTTGTTTTAAGGTCATTGTGTTCCTCCTTGTTTCAAGTAAACAGTGTGGGGGGAGTGGGATATTCAATAAGCTGCAAACACGATGCCGCAACTGATCTTTCCCGGCCAATCAGTTAAACCGTGTTATTTGTTCAATTATGGAAAACCCTTTTCTAATCAAAAGCTCATGCTCCTTCCCAAATCGGATGCGTGTTCTAAGGAACTACACGATTCGGTTCAAGGGTCTTGAATTGAAACAGAGCTTAAAATCAGTTTTTTGATTCGACGCACGGATCAGCCGATTGACGGCTGATCCGTGCGTCGCGCAATTTGCCAATCAAAGAAATAGTACTTCTCACCCAAAATGCCTGTGCTATACTCGAATTTCCTTTGGTGAAGTCGGTAAGATACTCAGCCAGTTAGCCACCGACACAAAACCGCGAGGAAATCCTTTGAAAACACTCTGCTGCCTCTTTTCCACATTCGGAATTATTCAGCATCCTAATAACCCTTGATCTTTTTTGGCAGCTAATTGAAATGCTCATCAGCGGCTCATACACCTTCAGTCGGCTGCGGTGAGAAATATCCATAACGCCATTACCCCAAGCGTTTTTGTCACAGGTTCCGCACCAGCCCGGAACTTGAAGGAGGTATTCATGCTTTCAAAAGAATGGAGTAAGCGGAAGAAACAATACGACTTCGTTATCGTAGGCTCCGGTTACGGCGGAGCCATCACAGCCGCTCGCATCACAGCATCCAATCCCAAACCATCAGTCTGCATTCTTGAACGAGGACGCGAATGGGAGGTCGGTAAATTCCCTGACGAAATGGGCGAGGTTCTGCATGCCGTTCGCAATCCGACTTTCAATCCAACCGGTCTTTACGATTTTCTTCTTTTTCCCGACATATCGGTCATGAAAGGCTCAGGACTTGGCGGCACTTCGTTGATCAACGCCAACGTTGCCATCGTTCCCGACGAAGAAGTCTTCCAGCAACTGGCCTGGCCGAAAGCTATCAAACGGCCTGAGCTAATGCCGTTTTACGAAAAAGCAAAACACATGCTCGGCGCGAATCCGCATCCGCGCGGAGTTCCATCACAGGCTGATTCGCTGTTGAAAGTTCGCGGACTGGACAAACGCGCTCAGGAACTCGGCAAACACGCTTTCCCGCTGGACATCGTCGTTTCTTTCAAATACGGCAAGAACAACGCAGGCTTTGAACAATATGCCTGCACTGATTGCGGAGATTGCGTGACCGGTTGCAACGTCGGCGCGAAGAACACGCTTTATATGAATTACCTGCCGACGGCTCACAAACAGGGCTGTGACATCTTCACGAAAGTCGAAGTGAAATGGATCGAGAAACTGAACGGTGGCGGATGGCGAATTCACGGCGTTCGATACAAAACCCTTAGCCGCGACGATTTCACCATTGACGCTCGAAACGTGATTCTGTCCGCAGGATCGTTGGGCACGCCGGAAATTTTGCTGAGATCGGAAATGCGCGGCCTATCGCTGTCTCCGAAAGTCGGGACGCAGTTTTCCGGCAACGGAGATTTTTTCGCGATGGCCTACAACGCCGATCAGCAATTGAACACGATGGGATTCGGCAAGAAAGCCAATCACAAATGGCGGCAACGCGGCAACGCTCCGGGGCCGAGCATAGTCAGCGCGGTTCGTTATGACGGTTCGCAAGTGGCGCTGGAAAAACGATTGACCATCGAAGACTGCTCGTTTCCGAGCGCTTACATCGGCGCGGCGATGGTTGCGCTCGACGCTTTTTCAAAAGGCGGCGAAGACACTGATTTCGGCGACGAGAAAGCGGAGCGCGAACGTCGCAGAAAGAACAATCCTTTCAACCCGTATAAAGAAGATCATTCCGCGCTGAATCACACCATGCTTTACCTGATCATGGCTCACGACGATGGCAAGGGCACGCTCAATTTGCGCAGCGAAAACGGGCGCATAGAAATTGACTGGGACGATGCCGGTCGGCAACCGATTTTCAATCTGATCAACGAAGAAATTCGCCGTCACGCCCGCGCGCTTGGCGGAACCTTCGTCACCAATCCGTTGTGGAGCATCACGCCCAGTCACAATCTGCTGACGGCGCATCCGCTGGGCGGTTGTCCGCTGGGCGACGATTACCTGCACGGAGCGACCGACGAATTCGGACGAGTTTTTGCAGGCGACGGCGGCGTTCACGACGGTTTGTTCGTCGCCGACGGATCGTTGATTTCGACGGCGTTGGGCGTCAATCCGTTCCTGACGATTTCGGCGCTGTCGGAACGAATCGCCGACCGCATAGTTCGCAATCTGGGCGGCGAGCCTTTCCCTCAGCGACCGAAAAAAGTCGTCGTGCCGGATTTCAAACCCATCGAAGCCCTGAATTACAAAGAAGCCGATCTGGAACGCATCTTCAACCGCATCCAAACCGGCAGCATTGAAACGATGGTCAACAGCGGCAAGATAGTGGCCGACACCGATCAAGGATTGATCCGCAACGACATCGCCTGGAAAGGCGTCTTTCCGCGCGGTCACGTTCTCAATCATCTCTCGACGGCTTTTCACGCCAGCTTCAAAAAACGATTCACCAAACGCGAAGATGGAAAATTCGTCGGCGTCACCAGCGATTCCGACGAACGCATCAACGCCAACAACACGCTGGAAGAAATCAACATCACAACTCGCACCGGCACGCTCGATCCGGGCAAATACATTTTGTTGCGTTACACCGATCCGCAATGGCGAGGCTTTTACGATATTTTCAAAGTCATCAACGACGACTTGTTGATCGGTCGCGTTTACCTGGGCGATTACCCGCGCGGACATCGTCTGTTTACTTTTCCGATGGTCAGGTCTTACGGACTGGACAACATGACCGTCGCCGATCACCGGACGATTTGGGACAAGGCTTCATTGCCGACCAAAGCGCAGCTCGACGGTTTGTGGGAAATGCGCATGGTTTCAAACGCCAACAACACCGGCGTAGTCGCTTATCTGAAATTCGATCACAAACCCGACGGACGTCTGGAAGCGCGTTACCAGTTTCTGGGTTTGATCGAAGGTTTGTCCGAACCCAGCTTCGGTCAGGATCATTTCCGTCTGGATGATTTCACTCCGTTTCACGACGAGATTCGTTTCGTCAACAAAGATCTGCTGGTCGGCAAATACTTCACGGACGCACGGCCTGCGCTGTTTCCGATTTTCGGGCCGGATTCGCTGGGCGTTTTTCATCGCGAAAAGGAAGCCGACGGTAAAGTGCGTTTCGGTTTCTATTATTCGTTGAAACGAAGCGCTCTGGACGACACGCCGGCTCACAGCTTCCTCAGGCCTTTGCTGGACGTGAGAATGCCCGAAGGCGTGGGAATGACTTTCGACGAAGAGATGAAGGGAGTGTACTTCCACAACTTCAGCGTTCCAGTCGGTCCCGAAGGCGAGCAGCAATTGGAAAACAAATCGCCAGCCGATGGAATGCAATGCAGTCTGGAAATGAAAATTTCGGCTCGCAACCTGAACGAATTTATCGAAGGTTGGGATCATGAAGCGCGGATTGACGGAACGATTCGCTTTTCCAATTTCAACAATCAGGGATTGATGATCTGCACGATCAACGGATCGAAGAGCTTCTTCAATTATCTGCGCATCAACCCCGCGACGCAGGAAGTCGAGATGATGTATCGCATCTACTTTTTCATCGGGCCTGGTCAGGAACTTTGCCTTCAAGGACGAAAGTATCTGCAAAAGGACGGACACGGAGGCGTCGCCGGAATCAGCGAGATAGTCCACGACTTCACCACGTTTTACGGTCGTTTGACTGAAACAGCGACCGGCAAAGAATTGGGCGCGGCATTGATGAAGTTCAGAACCTTTGAAGATGCGGACGCCGTGCGAAGTTTCGCCGATTATCTGAAGTCATTCATGGTGACCGGCGAAAACGTCAATGACTTCGTACAGGCGCAAGGGAAGCTAAGATTTATGGCTCTGACCAATCAATTCGTCACGCGCGAATATGATCCGGTCGGCGGCCTGCTTAATCAGTAAATGAAGCGATTGTGACAAGCCGTCAGCTTGTCACAAACGTTTTCAATGGAGACCAAACATGAGCATATTTTCCTGGTATCGTTTGCCGCGAATTTTCGGATTGCTGAGATTGAACACTTTTCGCGACCGAATGCGCGAACGGAATCTGCACGACACTGAAACTCTGCCGTCAATTCAACGCGAGCCATTGCCGCCGCCGACTTCTCAACAGTTGTGTGTGAGAACGACCGAAGGGACATACAACGATCTGAATTACACGCGAATGGGCGCAGCCGGAATGCGATTCGGTCGAAACGTTCCGCTGGACAAAACAATTCCGGACGAAACCGCCTTGATGACGCCAAGCCCTCGTGTTGTCAGCCGTGAACTGATGACTCGAGACAAATTCATTCCGGCCACGTCGTTGAATCTGCTGGCTGCGGCCTGGCTTCAATTCGAAGTTCACGATTGGTTCAGTCACGGCAAAAACGAAGAGGCCAATCCTCACGTCGTTCCGCTGCCTGCCAACGACGACTGGCCCAAATCGCAAATGTTGATCAATCGCACTCGGCACGATCCAACCAGAATCGCCACCGGGGTAAGTGAAACGGACAGGCGTCCGAGTTATCAGAACACCGAAACTCATTGGTGGGATGGATCGCAGATTTACGGCAGCGATGCCGCGACTGAGCGCCGTGTTCGATCAGGCGAACATGGCAAACTGAAAATCGGAGATGACGGGTTGCTGCCGGTTGACGAATCCGGCATTGACGTCACAGGCGTCAACGGCAATTGGTGGATCGGTCTGAGCATGTTGCACACGCTCTTCACTTTGGAACATAACGCAATTTGTGACAGCCTGCGTCAGGATTATCCGTCATGGACTGACGATGAATTGTTTCAGCACGCCCGATTGATCAATGCCGCCATCATGGCCAAAATTCACACCGTCGAATGGACAACGGCGATTCTGGCGCATCCGACAGTCCAGGCCGGAATGCACGACAACTGGTCGCGCATTCGTCGTTCGAAGGCCGAACATCACGCCGCGCCGTTTTCAATGACGGAAGAATTCGTCGCCGTATACCGCATGCATCCGTTGATGCCTGACGATTTCATTTTCCGCTCGCTGGGCGACGGCAGGGTGATTCTGGAACGCACGCTGGAAACGGTCGCCAATCGCCACGCGCGAGAAGTGATGAATCAGGTGTCGCTGACCGATCTTTTCTATTCCTTCGGCGTGGCTCATCCGGGAGCGATCACGCTTCATAACTATCCGCGTCATTTGCAAAACCTGAAGCTCAATGGCGATGTGAAGATGGACCTGGCCGCCGTGGACATACTGCGCGACCGCGAACGCGGCGTTCCCCGCTACAATGAATTCCGCAGACTGGTCGGGATGGAACCCATCAAAAAGTTCGAGGATTTGAGCGACAACACAGATTGGTGCGAACAGATTCAGCGCGTTTACGGTTACGATATTGAGGCCGTTGACCTGATGGTCGGCATGTTCGCCGAACCGCTGATCAAAGGCTTCGGTTTCAGCGAGACGGCATTCAGAATCTTTTTGCTGATGGCTTCGCGCCGTTTGCAGAGCGACAGATTTTTCACCACCGATTACAACAAACAAACTTACACGCAGACCGGTCTCAACTGGATCGAACAAACAAACATGAGGACTGTTTTGACAAGGCATTTGCCGCAATTACAACCGATTCTCAGCAAAGTCGAAAACGCCTTTGCGCCCTGGCCTGGCTCATGAAGACTCGGTAATCGAGCCGATGATTTCTGAGCCATTTCTGTCGGGACAAGCTGCCAGCTTGCCCACCATCTAAAAGGACAGCCATGAATAATGATCTGAAAAAACTTTATCGAACGCTTGGTTATACGGGGCCGCTGACTGATGAACCTGTTTCTTTTTCCGCGATGGCGCAACCAGAACAGGATGTTGCGGAAATGCCGCCGCTGGATGCCGAAGGCCTGGATCAACTGGAAACCGAATTGAAAAAACATCCGCGTAAAACTCTGTGGCGCGCGCGCGAAGTGATGGGCAAAAAACTAACAACCAATGAATTACAAAACATCATTGCCGAAACGCGACGCGCGTTGGAAAAACCAGCCGAAGTATTGGCCGAAATCGAATCTTCGACCGATGCCGTTTCCTTTGCGGCGACAGTCTTTCCGCCGGGATTCGATTTTCCGGGTTTCGCCGATTCAGGCATAGAAATAGACGTCAACGACCGAAAGTTCGAGAATGACGATCTGGTTGGGCTATTGGGTTGGGCGCTGTTTGCCGGCCCATTTGTTCTGACTCGACCCGACGAGAAAAACTTCCGCTATCACAATCAACCTCAATATTCTTCCAACTTCATTTACGAGCTTGAAGAACCTGTGCCTGACGCGCCACTGGAGTTCGCGCTTTTCAGCGATTTCGGAGTCGGTCGTTATTATTCCAAACACATAGCCAGACAGATTCACCAGCGGCGATTCTCTTATGCCGTTCATCTTGGCGACGTTTATTACGCCGGACGACGTTCGGAATTTCGCGACTACTTCGAAGCGCTGCTCGACCCGATTCTGGCCGATACCAGCCTTTTCTCGCTCAATTCAAATCACGAGATGTATTCCGGCGGGATTCCATATTTCGATTACATCACCAAACGCGCGCAGCTTCATCCCGCCAAACAAAAACAGGAAGGAAGTTATTTCTGTCTGCGATCACAGAAATTCCAGGTAATCGGAATTGACACTGCCTTTTTCGATCACGGGCGTTACAAGAAAGATATTCTGGTCGAATGGCTGCGAAAAGTTTTGCTGGAAGGGCGACAAACCAACCGCATCAACATTCTGCTCAGCGCCGACAATCCTTACGATTACGGCGAAAAGAAATTGGAGCGGCTGCTTCGCAAGGATTTGAAGCAGATTGTGCTGGAAGAGCGTTTGGTGGATTTGTGGTTCTGGGGCAACACGCATTATTGCGCGCTGTACGATCACAGGCCGACGGCTTCCGGAGACATTCCGGTGCTGCCGTTCATCGGCAGTTGCATTGGCCACGGCGGTTATCCTTACGACACTTACGAACGCGGCAAATTCGAACCTGCGCCGATTGTCTTTCTGGAAGACCAGCCGCGCTTTCCGGCCTGGACCGGGATGAAAAAGGACAAAGGCAACAACGGTTATTGCGTGATGCAGCTCAAGGCCGACGGTTCAATCGGATTGCAATATATTGATTGGATGAGCAATTTGCGATTCCAGGCTAATTTATCGCGCGATCAGGATGGCAAGCCGTTAAAGGTAACTCCTGTTCAATGAATGGCTCAGAGTCCGAGTTTCAGCTTGTCTACTGCCGACGGCAAGCTGAAGCTCGGACTCTGAACGCTTTACCTCTTCCCGTCCAAAATGTCGCGCATCTCTTTGGCGACGGTGACAGGCGAAGCGGCTTCAGCGATGGCTGCGCCGACGATAACTCCTGCCAGCGGCAAACTGCGCAGAGATTTCAACTCAGTCGCGTCAATTCCACCGGCCAGATAAACCGGCAAATCAATCTGTTCGATCAACTCTCCGATGGCGGCAGTCCGTTCTTCCCGGCTCAGACCTTTGACTCGCTTGAAACCACGCCGGTTGATGCACAAGGAATCAACTCCTAATTCGCGCAATTGCCGTGAACGTTCGGCGATGTTGGTCAGTCCCAGACTGTCTGCCATGACCTGGCCGTCGTATCGTTTGGCCGAACGGACGACTCGCTCAATCACTTCGTCCGAAGCCGTTCCCAACACAGTAACAACGGTCGCGCCTGCGGCAAAAGCCAGTTCGGCAATCGGTTCGCCCGCGTCAATGACTTTGATGTCGGCGACAATGGGGCGTCCACGATGGCGACGACGCAATTCACGCACGGCGCGAATGCCTTCGCGGATCAGCAAAGGCGTTCCCGCTTCGATCAGATCAACCTGCGCCGCCACTTTTCCCGCCAGTTCCAACTCGTGCATCAGGTCGGGCGCATCCAATGCCAATTGCAATTTCATGCCTATCTCGCCAGTGATTTTCTCGCTCTATCAGGTCTTTTTCCCTTTTCCACAAAAGCTGTGGAAAACCCTGTGAAAAACTCATTCAGTAACGAGTTAAGTCTATCTAAATTCGCAACTTATAGCAGTTTGCACATCTATTCAACATCCGAATAAATCCTTTTATTTCAGCAAATAACCTCTGACCTTCGTTTTTCGCCGACGAAACGGCATCTTGGTAAAACCACTTGCCTGCAATTTCCACAGGCATTGCCGCTACCCTGTGTTTAACAGTCAATTTTCACTCGGTTAAAGTTCTTCTTTAACCACTTCTGCGAATCTCAGTCGCAAGCGTGAAACAGACAGATGAAACACGCTGAAGCTCCGCTTCAAAAAATCCACAAGCCGATTGCGAAGATCAATACTCGCCATCTTCACGCATCTGATCCAGCCGTTCCAGGAAGTCGGGTTTGACCAGAACTTGTCTGGGTTTCGTGCCGTCTTCGGGGCCGACGATTCCTTCGCGCTGCATCATGTCAACAATCGAAGCCGCTCGACCGTAACCGATTCTCAGGTGACGCTGTAACAATGAAGTCGAAGCCTTCTGACTCTTGATGACTATGCGAACGGCGTCTTCATACTTTTCATCCTTGTTGAAATCGCCACCGTCCGAACCATCGGCTTCTTTCTCGTTCATGACAATCTTTTCGTCATAAGCCGGATTGCCCTGTTTGCGAATGAAATCGCAGATGCGTTTGACTTCCTTTTCGTCAACGTAAGCGCCGTGAACGCGAACCAGACGCGAAGTTCCGGGGCCGAGGAAGAGCATGTCGCCCTGTCCCAGCAAGCCTTCAGCGCCATTGGTGTCAATGATCGTGCGCGAATCCACTTTCGAGGAAACGCGGAAGGAAATGCGCGACGGAAAATTCGCCTTGATCAAACCCGTGATGACGTCAACCGAAGGACGCTGTGTGGCCAGAACCAGATGGATTCCCACGGCGCGAGCCATCTGCGCCAATCGAGTGATGCTTTCTTCGACTTCGCGCGCGGCAACCATCATCAGGTCCGCCAATTCGTCAATGATGATGACGATGTACGGCAAAGGCAGCGGAGCTTCTTCGCCCTCTTTCGCCGGTTTCATGTCGGCGACTTCTTTGTTGTACTGTTCGATATTGCGAACGCCGAATTGAGCCAGATGCTTGTATCGGTTTTCCATTTCCGACACAGCCCATTTCAGCGCGTAGCCTGCGCGCTTGGGGTCTGTGACAATCGGCGTCAGCAAATGCGGCAGGTCTGCATAAAGCCCGAGTTCCAGACGTTTCGGATCAACCAGAATCAGTTTGACTTCGTCCGGAGTGGCTTTACAAAGCAGCGAAATCAGAATCGAGTTCAAAGCCACGGATTTGCCAGCGCCAGTCGCGCCCGCAATCAGCAAATTCGGCATTTTCGCCAGATCAGCCGAAAAATTCGATCCGTCAATCGTTTTTCCCAGCGCCAGCGTCAGCTTGGATTCGGATTCGCGGAATTTTTTCGACTCGACAACTTCGCGCAGCCGTATGATTTCGCGTTTATTGTTCGGAACTTCGATGCCGACGGTTGATTTGCCAGGAATGCGGTCAATGCGTATGGATTCAGCTTTCAACCCCAGACACAGGTCGTCAACCAAGCTGGTGATGCGACTGTATTTGACGCCCGGATCGGGTTTGAATTCGAAGGTTGTGACAACCGGGCCAGGGCTGATTTGTTTGACCTGACCTGACACGTTGAACTCAGCGCATTTTTCGGCCAATTGTCTGGCGCGTTCCAGCAATTCAGCTTCATCTGCTTTAGTCATTTCGCGGCGTGGACTGGGTGGCGTAAGTACCTCGGATGAAGGCAGTTTGTAAGTGCCATGCTCAGGAGTTAGTAGACGATCTAGCACCCTGTTAGATACATTCGGAGAATTCGTCAATGACTGTGCTTTAGGCACTGTCTGTGCTAATTGTTGTCGTTCGATTCTGTACCACTCTTCGACAAACTCGCCTATCTCCATCCGTTGCTGATAAAGACCATCCAGAAGCTCATAAAATGGCGCTCGGCGCTCATCAATGATTTGGAAGGCTTTGTTAAAGATCGAACGCGGCAACAGGTTTCTGACCTCAATAACTTTTTCGGTCAGCAACCGTTGCCGTTCGCGTGCGGGCGATTTGCTGCTGCGGGCGATGATCAAATCTTCGCCTTTGACGTTCAGCGCCCAGCGCATCGGTTCCTGATAACCTTCAGCGGTGACCTGCGCGTAAACATAACGATAAAGACCATCCATGTTGATTATGCCTTCATCGTTTGCGGCAGAGCCTTCCCTGATTCCAACGATAATGTGTTTGGTCAGCAAGCCGTAATCGTCGCTCTCGCGTTCCTGAGCGGTCTGCGCGGCAGTCGAAGCCGTCAGGATGTAAATGCCATAACCGCGCGCCAGTTCTTTCAGTTTTTCGTCAACGCTGCCTTTGACGAAAGATTTGCCCGCCGCTCCGCCGAAACAACAATCCAGAATCATGATGATCTTCCGGCAGGCGGAATTTTCGATCATCGTCCGCAAGGTTTCGACCGGGATCGAAGTCGAAACCAGTTTTTTGGTGTCGGTGTTGGTCGCCGTCAGATACAGGCGTCCTGGCAGATCGGTTTCGCCGTGGCCGGAATAATAAATCAGCACTTGATCTTCGCGCGTGGCAGAGTTCAGAACTTCTTCGATTTGATCCAGCGCGGCTTGATGGTGGGAATTTTTGAAAACAAAGACTTCGCCATAAGCGCCGAGTTCCGCCGCCGCCAACAGTTCACGCATGCCGTCAACGTCGCGCTCCGGGCATTTCAACGGCCTGGCCTTCAGCGGTTCTTTGTCGAATTGGCTGCTGCCGATCAGTATGGCCGACCGGCGTCCGGACTGGCTCATTTTCCCTCGATGGATTTTTGGTCGGCGATGAGCGATTTCAGTAACGCCGTCAATTCCGCGGCGTTTTGATTTTCGGCGCTGATTTCAATCTTCTTGCCGTCATTTTCTACGTACGTTATGGTCAGCGATTTTTTGCGTTTCACCCATTCGGTCAACGCGTTGACCAAAGCGACGGCTACTCCCCCGCTGCCAATGGCGGCAATGACAATCTGCGCCCATTCCGCGCCCCTGGTTCCGGGCGAGGATTCCTGCCTGGCCAACGAAGCGTCAACGCCAACGTCATCGCGCAAGGCCAAACAAAGCTGACGGGTCATCTGCTGTAATTCGTCTTTGTCGAGTTCGTCGGAAGAAAGCGAAAGATTGATTTCCATTTGCCTGGCTCCTTTGGTTGACGGGCTGAAACTGCGATTCGGATTGTAAATGACGCGGAAAGATATGCAAGAAAATGCCGAGAGCTTGATCGAACGGCTGGAAAGATTGAGGTGTTGAATTGGGCTGGTGAAACTTGTCAGACTAAATCAGTACCAGCAACATTCGGATGATTCAGGAAGGCAGCGTGGGTTTCGGAATTGATTCCGTCTTGCAAATCCGCCAGCGCCTTCGCCAAATCTCCGGCCAGCATCGCCGCCACATTCAACCGCAAGCCGGGAAAGATTTTGCTTTCGATGACGCCATTTTCGTCCGGTTGAAGCGGCACGTATT